>PXPT01000114.1 GCA_003021505.1 Cyanobacteria bacterium QS_4_48_99
CGCAGCTAGAGCATCCCACCATCCTTGTGCACCATCAAGACTGCGATCGCCAACCTAGACCCCGACAATTTCTCGTGTTGTGGTCTCGAGAGCTACCCCCATCCACTGCTTCTTGCCCAACTTGCCCACCAAATATACCACTACGAAAGTGTATTAGGACATATAATGGGAGTGGAGTAGCAGAGTAGCTATGGAACACCTATGCCAGCCCCTTACAGTTATGACATGCGAATATAACATGCGAAAAAAAGCGATACGCCGAAGGCGTGACGCGCTCCGCGCGTATCGCTGCGGTGAGAAGAGGCGAACGCAAAAAAGACGTGAGCCAAATGTTTAACATTAGCCGCAACACCTTAGACTTGTGGCTAAAACGAGAGGAGAAAACTGGGGACTGTCGGGCAGTCACCAACTATCAACATCAACAGGGAGGTGGGCAGAAAATCGCGGACTGGGAGCGATTTCGTAATTTTGCCCGAGAGCATGGTGGGAAGACGCAAGGAGAAATGGCTTTCGTTATGGGGAGACAACGTAACTCAGCAGAATTTTAGCGATGCCCTTGCTAAAATCCGCTGGAGTCGAAAAAAAAAAGACTTACGGGTATCGAAAACGAGATGAACTTAAGCGCCCAGTATTTCAACAACAATTGAAGGCAAAACGCTCTAGGCAGATGGTGTACGTGGATGAAGCGGGCATCGATAATCGGGAAGAGTATCCCTATGGCTACTGCGAGATTGGGAAACGCTTCCATGCTCTTAAATCAGGTAAACGCAACGAGCGAGTCAGTGGGATGGCCGCACTCAAGCAAGAAGAACTCTTTGCCCCCATTACCTTTTCAGGCTCGTGCAACAGAGACTTATTTGAGAGGTGGTTAGAGCAGTCTCTGCTACCACAGTTACAACCAGGGGATGTCATCGTTATTGATAATGCTAGTTTCCACCGTTGCCACCCGCATTGATGAAATGGTGGCAATAGCGGGATGTGAGTTATGGTATCTTCCTCCTTATTCCCGCCTACTTAAACCAAATTGAGCCTTGGTGGAAAGTGGCTCAAGAATGGGATGAAGCAGCGGTGGGATGAATGATCGCGCTTTCGCGATGGTGTGGATACTGCCTTCCAGCAATGTCCTAACGTATCTGCGTAGTGCTATAAAATTTTTAATTTAAAAATTAGAAAAGGCTAAAGGCAAGAGACAAATGGCAAAAGTTGTTTGCTTTCATTTTCTTCCCTTTGTTTTGAATTGGAGTGAAGCGAGTTGGCTCATAACAACTGAACTCTTAACTCCAATCTTGAACTTTTAATATTTAATTTTTAATTTCTTGAGCCTTCTCACCAATCAATTCCACCAAAGGTTTAAACGTGGGCACCCATTCTGTTTGACTAACAGCTAAACTGGGGAAAGGATGCTCACCGTAATCCTGTCCCACTTGTAGGGGAAAAAAGGGTTCGGGTATTAGAGGCACAAGCGCACCGCCTGCTGCTTGCACGATCGCCCAGACTGCGGCAATATCCCAAACCTTCGGCTTGGCCTCCACTCCACCCAAGACAGCACCAGAAGCAACGAGCAGGAAACTATAGCTGGCAACGCCCACCATGCGAAGTTTGCAAGGAAACGGTTGCGCTGCCACTGAGGTACTGCGAGCGCAAATATTAAAGAGATGGTTCTGGCTAGGGGAATCCGGGCTAGTACGGATGGGCTGATTATTCCGAAATGCTCCGGTTGGTCCAGTTAGCCCAGACTCACCGTACCAAAAACCGTGAAAGCATTGTCCTAGCGGAGGTATGTCCACCAAACCAAATACGGGAGTGCCTCGGTAGAGTAAGCCCAGAGAGATGCCCCAAATGGGAATGCCCCGCGTAAAGTTGGTGGTTCCATCGACTGGATCAATCACCCAGCACCAATCCGTCTTGGGAAAAATGTGCTGCGTTTCTTCGCTCAAAACACCGTGTTCTGGAAAATTTGACGCGATCGCTGCTTGAATTTGCTCATCTGCCCACTTGTCTGCTTGTGTCACCAGGGAACCATCGGGCTTATGGATTGCCTGCACTTTCCCAAAATCTGCCTTCAGTTGACTCCCCACCTTTTCAGTGGTAGTTTGGGCAAAATTTAAAACCGCTGTCCAAAAATCTTCCATATTACCCGTCTATGTCCCCTTCCATTACGGTGGAAATTGCGCTGTCGGTGTTTTTGCGAAACTCGTTCACATCCACCCAATTCAGTAAGCTGATCGCGAGAATCATTCCTAGCGCTTGGAGCGCAAACACCAAACTATAAGCTAGCACTGGCGTGGTAAATAGGGAATTTCCTAAGTTAAGGACAACGCCACCACCCACAATTGCAGCTCCACGCGCGATCGCCTGCGCCAAACTCCAAGCACCTACAAATGTCCCTGCTGTCTCTGCTGCGGTGAGATCCAGCATCAAACTCAGTGCTCCCGTGGTAGCAATACCAGTGGACAAACCAAACAGGACTAATGTTACCTGAAACAACATTGCCTTCGCAGTGAACCCCGCCACAATAATCGAGACAAGGCAAACGGCTACGGACAGACAGCCCAGTTTAGTGGTATTGCGCTTCCCCAAGCGCGGAACGAGGAAAAAGCCAGTCGCACTCAAGCTCATCAACATTCCCACACCCCAGAAAGTGTTGAGCAGTGAGGTTTGCGGAATCGGCATACCAAACACTTCACCGCCGTAAGGTTCTAGAACTGGCTCTTGCATGAACAGACTGAAGATCAGCACGAACATAAAGGTGAAAAATATTCCAGTTTGCCGAGTTGCACTCAGGATTTTCAGGGCATTCCCCAACGTAATTTGGTCTTCTCGGTTAGGCAGCATGGAACGGGAGGAATAGCGAGAATACTTTTTCTCGATTCCCCAAGTGGCGATGAGCGCTAACCCAAACACAATCGCAGGAACAAGGATAAACAACCCGTTGATGGAAGAGCGCAATAGCTCGATGGATGCGTTGGGACTTTCTAGGGGACTCAGTAAAATTTTGCTGCTGATTCCGCCCACAGCAATGCCGACTGTCATCATTGACCAAACAATCCCAATTAATTTACCTCGGTTGTCTTCGTCAGAAACATCGACTAATAAGGTAAAGAAAATCGTGGAACTCGCACCCACACCTAAACCATACAGTCCCAACAACAGAGCCAACAGCGCCGTCCAACCCCCGGTTTCGACAGTCCACACCCAGCCACCAGCAGCTTGCACAATTTCGCCCAACTGCCAGACGACTCGCACCGCCAGCGAGAGAATGAGTGTCAATAAAGCAGCGCTGATCCAGATGTAACTAGTGCGGTGATTCCCCCATAGGGGTTTGGCATCAGAAACCTGCCCGAACCATACCCGTGCTGGAGCAACGAATTGAGAAACCGCCAGAGTAGTGGCAGCGATCGCGGCTGGGATGGCTAGCTCGTCAATCATCACCCGATTAAGCACACCCAAGGTCAAAACTGCCAGGATTCCCAATCCCATCTGGAATAGGCTCAACCGGAACATGGTTACGAGGTTAATTCTGGGCATTCCCTTACCCTGGGCGGCTGGGGCAGTATTGGGTAAATCGCTGGTATCCATTACTTTAGTGGTGATCGCTTACTATAAGGACGGCATTTTACAGTTTACTTTTGATCTGTCTTAGTTTGTAACGATGCGCTAAAAAATATAAAGAAGTATAAAGGATAAACCTATGCAGACAGTTACTCTAGGACAGAAAGGTCCCACCGTAACAGCCCTGGGCATTGGAACTTGGTCGTGGGGGGATAAGCTCTTTTGGAACTATGGCAACGAATACGGCGCTTCCCAGGTGAGAGAAGCTTTTGATGCAGCAATAGAGTCCGGGATTACCTTCTTTGATACTGCCGAGGTTTACGGGACGGGCGACTCAGAATCCTTCCTGGGAGAGTTTACGAAGCAAAAAGAACCTTCTGTCAAGATTGCCACCAAATACGCCCCCTGGCCCTGGCGATTTACGGCAGAAGCGGTTTCGGAAGCATTGACAGACAGTCTTCAACGCTTGCAGCTCGAACAAATTCCGCTCTACCAGGTGCATTGGCCTTTTACCTTTTTGATGAGCCAACAAACGCTGATGAATGCCCTGGCAGATGAACTCCAGCGAGGACGAATTGGGGCTGTCGGTGTCAGCAATTACTCTGCCGAGCAAATGCGCCAAGCCCATCAAATCTTGGCACAGCGAGGCGTACCTCTAGTCGCCAATCAAGTACAATATTCCCTACTACATCGCAAGATTGAAAGTAACGGCATCCTCGATGTTGCCCGCGAGTTAGGGGTTACTATCCTCGCCTATAGCCCTCTGGCGCGGGGATTACTCACAGGCAAGTATACTCCCGAAAAGCCCAATCAGCCCGATGGGGCACGCCGCTTTGACTCCCGCTTCAGTGCAACTGGATTGCAGAAAACTTCCCCCGTGCTTGCGCTCTTGCGTCAGTTTGGGGAAAAGTATGACAAGACCTCAGCGCAAGTTGCCCTCAATTGGTTAATCGCTCAGGAGAATGTGATTCCCATTCCTGGTGCCAAAAATGCTGAGCAGGCGTTGCAGAATGCTGGCGCTTTAGGTTGGCATCTCAGCGAAGAAGAATTTGCTCAGTTGGAGCAGGCAACTCGTCCTTGGAGAGGATAGATCACTTAGACGCTATCAAATTACGATTCACAGGAGCAGGGGAGAGAAAGAGTTACAGGTTGCAGGTTACAGAGCGCGTAATAACCTGCCAACTTTCAACTTTTAACCTTCAACAGACTTGGGGAAGCAGGGGAAGAAACTAGCGTTTTGAGATAGTTACTTAATACAGGGAACGCGCTACGCTGGTAATAGTATTAAATTTTACTGATATGGTTTCCGTGCTTGAGGGTTGCGCGTCTAGAATAGAATGGGCTTAAGCGATCGCAATTAAATATTCCCGAAACAGTTCTTGAGGCGCCAATGGCTCCAACCACTATCACCAACAATCCTGACAAAGAAAAAGCCCTCAGCCTAGTGATGAACCAGATTGAGCGCAACTTCGGCAAAGGGTCGATTATGCGCTTAGGGGACGCCTCCCGGATGAAGGTGGAGACCATCTCCAGTGGGGCACTAACTCTGGATTTGGCTCTGGGAGGGGGGATTCCCAAAGGTCGAGTAATAGAGATTTATGGTCCCGAAAGTTCCGGCAAGACTACCCTGGCTCTCCATGCCCTTGCCGAGGTGCAAAAAAGTGGGGGAGTTGCAGCGTTTGTGGATGCCGAACATGCCCTCGACCCCACCTACTCCGGTACTATAGGTGTTGATATCGAAAACCTTCTGATTTCCCAGCCCGATACGGGTGAATCTGCCTTGCAAATTGTAGACCAGCTCGTTCGTTCAGCAGCAGTCGATATTGTGGTGATTGACTCGGTGGCAGCGCTGGTGCCTCGGGCAGAAATTGAGGGGGAAATGGGTGATACTCAGGTGGGTTTGCAGGCTCGCCTCATGAGCAAAGCCTTACGGATGATTGCTGGAAACATTGGGAAATCAGGATGTACCGTAATTTTCCTGAATCAGTTGCGCCAGAAAATTGGGGTTTCCTACGGCAGCCCAGAAACCACTAGTGGCGGAAATGCCCTGAAGTTTTACTCTTCTGTGCGTATGGATATGCGCCGGATTCAAACCTTGAAAAAGGGCAGTGAAGGCGAATATGGGATTCGTGCCAAAGTCAAGGTGGCAAAGAATAAAGTCGCTCCTCCCTTCCGCGTTGCCGAGTTTGACATGCCGTTTGGACAGGGGATTTCTCAATTGGGCTGTCTTTTGGACTTGGCAGAACAAACGGACATAATTGTCCGTAAGGGAGCTTGGTACAGCTACAATGGCGATAACATTGCCCAAGGTAGGGACAATGCAGTGAAGTACCTCGAAGAAAATCCCGAACTGTCCCGGGAAATCGAGCAAGCAGTTCGCGAAAAACTCGACATGGGAGCGGTAGTTTCTGCTAATTCAGTAAACGGCGCGGCTTCTCAACAAGAAGAAGGAGAAGCAGATTCTTCTGCGGAAGAATAGGTTCTTGTAGGGGCGGTTAGCCCCTACCTGCCTTCTGCTTTTTGTTCCCAGCGAAATAGCCCCACCATCAATGCCACTACGCCTATCTGCAAAGCTAGGTTGGGTAAGGCGGAGGCGACATCTCTCCCAGCAGCTAACTGGGATAAAAAGATGAAAGCGCCAATGCAACCAGAGGCTCCTAAGGCAATGTAAATGGTTTTTCTCAAACCTCGGTAGGGAGCCTGTGATTCGGTTTTAAGTCTTGCATATCGTTCTGGACTAAGCTGCTGCCGTTTGTTTTGAGAGTCTGGCATGGGTTTCTAAGCTCTTCCCTAACAAGTTTATCTTGGCGCGATCGCCCAGCAAACATGGGGCAAGCTCTGCGCTATAATCTGGAACTGGTCGTGCCGGTGTAGCTCAGTGGTAGAGCGTCCGATTCGTAATCGGTTGGTCAGCGGTTCAAATCCGCTCATCGGCTTTCTGTAAAGATTGACTTTGTAACCCCATCTCAATAGGATAGGGACTTAGCTTAGTGTAAGCATGTGTTACTATTTCCTAATTAATTAACCTTATAGGATTGCTGCTCACTAGCTTCAGTCCATGCTGAATTGCCCATCGCTAGATGAGAATTAGCAAGCAGCTACAAAGCATCAAAAAAATTCCTCGCACTCTCGTTGCACTGATTGCCTCAATAGCGGCTGCTCTGTTTTTCATCCTGCCCGCTTTGACTCAGCAACCTGTCACCATTAAGGTTTTGATTCAAGCCCTCGAAGCGGAACAATTGCAACCCATTGTCGAGGAATTTGAAAAACAAAACCCAGATATCAATCTCGACATTATAGAAGCGCCCAACGAGACCAACCAAGTCGAAGACCTCTATACCTCCGCCTTTTTGCTGGGAGAATCTCCCTACGACTTAGTATATATGGATATCGTCTGGGTGCCCAAATTTGCTGCTGCTGGGTGGTTGATGCCCCTATCCGACCGGGTTTCTCAGGAGGAACTGGAACAATTCCTCAATGGTGATGTCAACGGGGGAACCTACGAGGGAGAGCTGTATCGCATGCCCTTCCGCTCGGACGTCGGAATGCTCTACTACCGCACAGATTGGTTAAAGCAGGCAGGCTACAAGCCTCCAGAAACGTTCGACGACCTAGTACAAATTTCCCAAGATTTGCAATCGCGGGATACAGTTGAGTGGGGCTACCTCTGGCAAGGGAAACAGTATGAAGGTCTCTCGGCAATGTTTGTCGAAATCCTCGAAGGTTTTGGTGGCTTTTGGGTTGACCCAGATACTCTCAAAGTGGGACTTGACCAACCAGAAGCCATACAAGGTGCTGAGTTCTTACGCAGCTTGATTAAAAAAAATATTTCCCCCCCTGGTATCACCACCTATGCCGAACCAGCAACCCATCGCTTGTTTATCAATGGCGAGTCGGTTTTCTTACGTAACTGGCCCTATGTCTACGGTTTAGCATTAGATTCGCCGATTGAAGGTGAATTTGCCATTAAAGAGATGCCTCATTCTCGTCAAGGAAGCAGTGGCGCTTCCCAGGGCGGATGGGGACTAGGAGTCTCGGCAAACACCAACCATCCCGAGGAGGCTTGGCGAGTGGTAGAGTTCTTGAGTAAGGCTGAGACGCAAAAGGAATATAGTCTGCGAACGGGTTATCTTCCCAGTCGGCGTGCGCTCTATACAAATCCAGAACTCGTTGCCAAATACCCATACTTCCCAGAATTGCTCAAAGTGATTGAAAACTCGGTTTTACGCCCGCCCATCGCTCAATATTCCCAAACTTCTGATATCTTACAGCGCTATCTCAGCGCAGCACTCACCGGTACGATGAGTCCAGAAGAGGCGATGAATACAGCAGCTCGAGAAACTCGCGCCGTCCTAGAACAATCTAAGTAAGGTGAAGAGAATGGGGATGGGGGGACAAGGGGACAAGGAGATGGGGAGAAGATTCAACCGTACAACCTGCTCGATGTACAGACGCGATATATTGCGTCTTCACAGTGGCTACCCTAACAAGCGATGAAACCCAACACCATTCGGCAAAGAGAACAACTGACAGGCTGGCTACTGGCACTGCCAGCCTTACTTCTACTCTTATTGGTGTTTGCTTACCCGATTGGACGTGCCTTCTGGTTAAGCCTGTTTACCCGTAACCTGGGAACAGAATTGCAGACGGTGTTTAATGGGCTAGAAAATTACGCGCGAATGCTGGGCGATGGGCGCTTCTGGAGCAGTTTGACCCACAGCACAGTTTTTACTGCAATCAGCATTTCTTTAGAATTGGCCATCGGCACAGGGATTGCCCTAACCCTAAATCAAGCGTTTCGAGGGCGAGGCTTAGTTCGCACCGTGGCAATCCTGCCCTGGGCATTACCAACGGCTGTCATGGCACTTGCTTGGGCATGGATTTTTAACGACCAATACGGCATTGTCAATGACCTGCTGCTTCGCGTCGGTTTGATTGACCAAAGTATCACCTGGTTAGGCGACCCAGTTCGGGCAATGCTGGCGTTGGTGGTGGCAGATGTTTGGAAAACAACGCCGTTTATAGCTGTCATTCTCCTGGCAGGGCTGCAAGCAATTCCAGAAGACCTCTACGAAGCTCACTCCATTGATGGCGCTAATCCCTGGCAAAACTTCGTGAAAATCACTCTGCCTTTGCTGGCTCCCCAGATGGTGATTGCCGTGTTGTTTCGATTTGCCCAGGCATTTGGCGCATTCGAGCTGATCCTCGTGATGACAGGCGGAGGTCCAGCAGGGGCAACAGAGATGGTTTCTCTCTACATCTACGACACGGTGATGCGCTACCTCGATTTTGGGTATGGAGCAGCGCTAATTGTCGTAACATTTTTAATTTTGATCATTGCTGTAGCAATTGCCAGCTTTTTAATATCAAAAACTCGGATTGACGTAACAGGAGAGAGATAAATCGTGGCAGTCGCTCCCAAACAATCAGCAGAAGGAAATGCATCCAAAATCAGCCGCAAGCGAGTCATTCTGTGGGTTTCTATTTTTCTGGTGGTGGTATTTTGCCTAGCACCCGTGCTCTGGCAACTGCTCACTTCCTTTAAAATTAATGATGCCATCTCAGCAGTACCCAATGTCTATTTTCCCAGCTTTGACCAGCTCACCTTAAATCACTACATGGCGGTATTTACTGGTCATCCTTTTGCTCGCTATATGTTCAATAGTGCCTTTGTTGCCTTCTGTGCGACCATTTTGTGTCTAGCAACGGGTGCTCCGGCAGCTTACGCTTTAGCCAGGCTACGCATCCCAGGACATCGCATTTACGTAGCTGGTGTCCTGATTGTGGTGCTATTTCCTTATGTTCTATTATTCTTGGGATTATTTGAAGTGGTTCAGGCTTTCGGTATAGGTAATAACTATCTCGCGCTGATTATTCCCTATACAGGAAGAAACCTGCCTTTAACCATTCTGGTAATGCGGAGTTTCTTTAGCCAGCTTCCCAAGGACTTGGAAGATTCGGCAAAGGTAGATGGGTATAATACCGTGCAAATGTTAATCCGAATTGTGCTGCCCATGACCGTGCCAGCATTAGTAACAACTGGAATTCTGGCATTTATCTTTTCCTGGAATGAGTATATTTTTGCCCTAACTTTCGTCACCCGCGAAACCATGAAAACGCTGCCAGTGGGAATTGCACAATTGGGCGCTCAAACTGTGTTTGAAATTCCCTATGGTCCTATTGCTGCTGCTACCATTGCTGGGACAATACCCCTCATCTTGCTCGTGCTATTTTTCCAGCGCCGCATTGTTCAGGGGCTAACCGCTGGTGCTGTTAAGGGTTAAAAACTTCCCGTGATAATCTTTTAGGCAACTAAGGAGATTAATTATTATAGATTGCTATGGCTAAACTCGAGTTACACAATCTGCAAAAGCAGTACAATCCCAAAACAATTCCCATTAAAGACATTAGCCTTGGCGTGGAGGATGGGGAGTTTCTTACCTTTATTGGTCCATCTGGATGCGGCAAATCAACTATGCTGCGGTTGATTGCGGGGTTAGAAGAACCTACTCAGGGGCAGGTGGTTATTAATGAACGCACCGTTAATAACATTCCCCCAGGCGATCGCAATATTGCTATGGTCTTCCAAAGTTATGCACTCTACCCTCATTTGACCGTAGCAGAAAATATTAGCTCTCCGCTGAAAATACGCAAGACTTCTAAGCAAGAAATTCAACAACGCATCCAGAAAGTCATTCATCAACTAGGCTTGAGCGAGTCTTTGCTAGAGCGCAAACCCGGTCAGCTTTCTGGGGGTCAACGGCAGCGGGTGGCACTCGCTAGGGCACTGGTGCGTGACCCCGAGGTGTTTTTGTTGGACGAACCACTGAGTAATCTGGATGCCCTGCTGCGAGAGCAAGTGCGAGCAGAACTCAAACAGCTTTTCAAGTCTCAAAACAAACCAGTGGTCTATGTCACCCACGACCAAACCGAAGCGATGACCCTATCGAGTCGGATTGCCCTGCTCTATGAGGGGGTCTTGCAACAGCTCGATACGCCTTACCAGATTTATAGCTATCCCGCTAACAGCTTTGTTGCGAGTTTTATGGGTAGCCCGCAGATGAACTTGCTGACGCTTAACTGTCAGGGGAATCATGCCGTTCTGGGTAACTACGAGATTGCTTTACCGGAGCTTTCGAGTGTGCCGCGCCAAATTATTTTAGGCATCCGTCCCGAAGATGTCCGCCTTGCCAAGCCAGAAGACACCCAGACAGTGGAAGGGAATGTATATTTGGTTGAAGATTTAGGCAAAGAAAAGCTCCTCAGTGTGCAGGTTAAAAACTCCGAGATAACTATACGGGGACTATTACCAGCTGACCAAACCTGGGATGAAGAAAATGTTACTCTCGCCTTGCCAGCAAGAGCAATTCACTGGTTTGATCTAGAGAGTGGCGATCGCATCCAGGCAAAATCATCACAAACTTCTGTATCATCTGAGCGAAAATCTGCCTAACGGTTCGGTCTCCTTTCTAATCTTTGTGCCCTTTGCTACGGACCACTTAAGGGTGCGAAATGATTCGCACCCCGTGTCTTCGTATTGGTGGTTCCTTCCCCCTATAATTGTAATTCGGGTGTCGTTTTAATCGCCGATAACGTCCCAACTGTCCTGTAAGTAAGCATCTGCTCGTTAGGCATTATGTCCTCTGACCAATCCCCACAAGACAAGCAAAGCAGCTCCACCCTAGAAGAAATTCGCGCCACACGCCTAGAGAAAGTCGAGCAGCTCAAAGAAGCGGGATTGACTCCCTATGCTTATAAATGGGAAATCACTCATCACGCCGCCGACTTACAGGAGAAATATGCTGACATCCCCAATGGTGAAGAAGTAGAGGCAGAAGTCGCCATTGCAGGTCGAATTCTTACTCGTCGGGTGTTTGGCAAGTTAGCATTCTTTAATCTCCAGGATGAGACGGGGACGATTCAGCTTTACCTCGACAAACAGAAAATTGAGGCACACATGACAGATATCCCCAATCCCTTCAATCCGCTTAAAAAACTGACAGATGCTGGGGATATTTTGGGTGCAAAGGGAACCATTAAGCGAACCGAAAAAGGCGAACTTTCGGTCAATGTGAGTGAGTACGCCGTCCTCACCAAGTCTCTTTTGCCATTACCCGATAAATGGCATGGCTTGACCGATACCGAAAAGCGCTATCGCCAACGCTATGTTGACTTAATTGTCAATCCCGAAGTGCGCGAAACCTTTCGCCGTCGTGCCAAGATTATTGCCGCGATTCGTCGCTATCTCGAGAGGCAGGACTTTATTGAAATCGAAACGCCTGTGCTTCAGAGTGAGCCAGGGGGAGCAGAGGCGCGTCCCTTTATTACGTATCACAACACTCTGGAGATGGACTTGTATCTGCGTATTGCTACTGAGTTGCATCTCAAGCGGTTGATTGTCGGTGGGTTAGAGAAAATCTTTGAACTGGGACGCATCTTTCGCAATGAGGGCATCTCCACCCGTCATAATCCCGAATTTACTTCCATTGAGGTCTATCAAGCCTATGCCGACTATTACGACATGATGGCGCTGACGGAAAATTTGATTAGCGCTGTTGTCCAAGAAGTCTTAGGAACCCTGCAAGTTAATTTTCAAGGAGAAACGGTTGAGCTGAGTCCTCTTTGGCGGCGTGCGACAATGCAGCAGTTGGTGCAAGAAAAAACTGGTTTAGATTTCGCGCAGTTCCAGAGTTTCGAGGCGGCAAAAGCAGCAGCACAAGAAGCTGGAATTGAGTTCGGTGAAGAATGTAACTCGATTGCTCACTTACTGAATGAGGCATTCGAGCAGAAGGTGGAAGAAACCCTGATTCAACCCACCTTTGTCCTCGATTTTCCCGTCGAAATTTCTCCCTTAGCGAAGCCCCACCGCTCCAAGCCTGGATTTGTAGAACGGTTTGAACTGTTTATAGGAGGTCGGGAATTAGCAAATAGCTTTTCGGAATTAACTGACCCAGTTGACCAACGGCAGCGATTGGAACTGCAAGCGGAAATGAAAGCGGCGGGCAATTTGGAAGCGCAGGGAGTGGATGAGGACTTTTTGGCAGCGCTGGAATACGGGATGCCCCCGACTGGCGGATTAGGCATTGGCATTGACCGCTTGGTCATGCTGCTAACGGATGCTGCCAGCATTCGCGATGTCATTGCCTTTCCTTTGCTCAAAAGTTCCAGCACTGTCACTAACCATTGAAAATTAAAGGAGGGGCAAGCCGGAGGAACCCGCGTACAAAATAAAAAATTGGTTATTCGTCATCTGTGGTAATCGCTCCCTATATGGCAAATTCTGTGGGCGTTAGTACAAATAACCAATGACAAATGACTAATGACATACGTGAATTGGAGCGTGATAGTTGCTACCCAAAACCGCTAAAATAACTGAAATCGCAGCACCACAGGGATAAAATTAGCATGGCGCAAGCAAAAATTGGCATTATTGGCGGTAGCGGTCTATACCAAATGGAGGCTCTTAAAGATATCGAAGAGGTCAGCGTAGATACGCCTTTTGGGTCGCCCTCTGATGCCTTAATTGTGGGAACCTTGGAAGGAGCGCGAGTCGCGTTTCTCGCCCGCCACGGACGCAATCACCACCTCATGCCCACCGAAATCCCCTTTCGCGCTAATATCCACGCGATGAAGCAGTTGGGGGTGGAATATATCATCTCCGCCTCAGCGGTGGGGTCTCTCCAAGAGGAAGTTAAACCCCTAGATATGGTGGTGACAGACCAATTTATTGATCGCACCAGGAACCGGATTTCTACCTTTTTTGGGGAAGGAATAGTGGCACACATTGGGTTTGCTGACCCAGTTTGTCCGCATTTGGCGGGGGTTTTGGCAGATGCGATCGCCTCTTTGGATTTATCAGAAGTTACCCTTCATCGTAGCGGCACTTATGTTTGTATGGAAGGACCCGCTTTTTCCACTCAAGCCGAGTCCCACCTCTATCGCAGTTGGGATGCTACGGTAGTGGGGATGACTAATCTGCCCGAAGCGAAGCTTGCTAAAGAGGCAGAAATTGCCTACACCACCCTTGCCCTAGTGACAGACTACGATTGCTGGCATCCCCAACACGATAACGTCAGCGTGGAAATGGTGATTGGTAATTTGCAACGCAATGCCACTAACGCCCAAAAAGTGATTCAAGCAGCAGTGCAGCGTTTGAGTGATAATCCTCCCGCATCCGAGGCGCACTCAGTTTTGAAGTATGCGATTCTCACCCCACTAGACAAAGCCCCAGCGCAAACTAAGGAAAAATTAGAATTATTGTTGAAAAAGTATTTGTAAACTCACCCACACCGATGATTGAAATCATTAAATCCTGGATGAGACGATGCCTGTGCCTTACCTTGGGGCTAGTCTCCTGCTGCTTCGTTTTAACTCCCCCAGCGGCAGCTACTCCCGTCACCAATCAACAGGTAATCGAGGTTCAGGTGAGGCTGGGGAACTCGGCGGATGAATTGAAGTTCTTCCCAAGCAAGATAGAGCTTGTTGCTGGACAGAGATATGAACTGCTGCTAGATAATCCCAGTCCCCAGAAACACTATTTCATCGCTAAGGATTTTGCCGATGCGAGTTGGACGCAGAAAGTGGAAGCAGATAAATTGGAAGTGAAAGGGGCAATCCATGAAGTGGAAGTGAAGCCAGAAGGAGAAGCAGAATGGGTGATTGTTCCCCAAAAGCCGGGAACGTACGACTTGTACTGCTCCGTCCCAGGACACGCAGAAGCAGGAATGACCGGGAAAATCGTGGTTGCTAGTCAGTAGTAAATGCTCAATCGAAAAAAGTTTGATTTAGTTAGTGACCTTCTGCCTCCTGCCTTCCGCCCTCTGCCTTCTTGAAATTACGAATGGCGAAGACTGGAGTGGGAAGGGAGGGGCAGGCGTACCTGGAAGCAGCTCCCTACCTTCACCTGGGAGGTGATAGTAATTCTTCCCCCATGATGTTGCGCGATCGCGTTTGCAATCGGCAGTCCTAATCCGGTTCCCCCTTCTCGTCGAGAGCGAGCTTTGTCAGCCCGCCAGAAGCGATCAAACACTGAGGATAGGTGCTGGGGAGCAATTCCGATCCCCGTGTCCTGAATACTGACCAGGCAAAAACGATGCTGTTTAGCCAAAGACAGGTTCACGCTTCCCCCAGAGGGCGTGTAATGAATCCCATTCCCAAGTAGGTTAGAAAACAAGCGGCTTAGTTGATCGGGATTCCCTAGCAGTTCTACTTCAACTGGCAAATCTGACTTGAGCGTAATTCCCTTGGTTTGAGCAGATGGTTCAAATAGTTCTACCACATTCCGCAAAATTTGGTTTAAAGAAATCGGTTTCCAATCGCGTAAAGAGGTTGAGGCAACCGCATCTGCTCGTGCTAAAAAGAGTAAGTCTTCGACTAAACCATTCATTTGAGCAGTTGCACCAGCGATCGCCGTTAATTTTTTGGCATCCTTGGGATGAATGCGCTCGGGATGATTTTGCACTACATCAACAGACGTTTTGATCGCTGCCAAGGGACTGCGTAACTCGTGGGAAGCATCGGCTGTAAACTGTCTCAGTTGCCCAACGTTTTTCTCGACTGGCTCCAGGGCTTTCTGAGTGAGCCACAGTCCGCCGCCAGTAGCGAGTCCCAGAGCAACGACTCCTCCCGTAGCTAATCCCCACAAAAGTTGTGTTTTTGCTTCTTCTATTTCTTCAGTAGGTTGAGAAGCCCGAATATAGCCTTCTAGATCAGGGGAGTTTTGGTTAGGAGGATCACTAAACACAGAAACGGTATAAGTCCGAACCCGATTGGGATCTGAGGCTTGCCCTCCAATCTGAGGACCGACTTGGGGAGGAAAATCCGGGGAAAGCGTGCCTTTGCTTGCCAGTAGTTCGCCGTCAGTGTTGTACCATTCCAGGCTTTGTTGGTTTCGGTTGAAAATATCCCGCCAGGGAACCTCCTTAACGTTGTCGAGGTATTGGCTCCCTCGGGCTTCGACTTTGGTATAAGTAGGGGCGGCAGCTTGAGCTAAAGTCTGTAGCTTCTGGTCGAGTTGGCGATAGAGACTGCGGCCAAAAAACGTATATACACCGGCGCTAAATACACCTAAAATCACCGCAACTACTATTAAGTAGTACAAGAGAAGACGCCAATACAGACCCCTAAATTCAGAGTTAAGAATTTTCCTAATGTCGATTGCCCAGGTCATGAACCGCCTTAATAACTCAATAGGGTCCCCTACTGATGTTAGCTTCTCTGGTAGTTGCTTGATCTGAACCTTGACCATGTTTTTGGGAATTCAAAGGGTTCGACTGGGCGATTATTCCTCCGGTGCTTAATACCTAAACCAAAGATGTCTGCGCGTCGATGCAAAGTAGACTTATCCTCTGAAGCGGATAAGGAGGAAGGACACGGGGATGCAAGGATGCATTGACAGATCCACAGATTATACAAACTCCCCGCGCCTCTCCCTCTCCATGTCGCTTGTCAGTCCCGAGGGGACTTCTGCTGTTATCCTTCCACCCCTCATTCCTATCTCAGCTCAGGTGTACCTCAGGGGGTCGAAAAATGCTGTAAGTGGAAGGAAAACGATTAGAGAGGTGAAGGGCTTTTCTAAAAGATACTTGCAGTTCTTTTAGTTGTGTAATCATGTAGGTTAATGGAGTGGGCGCGATCGCCCCCAATTTTCGGCGCTATTGATCGCGCTAGCCTCCAAGATTGGTTAGGTGGAGCTAAAACCAGTCATCGCTTCCCAGGTATCTGGTCCAACGATTCCATCAGTAGTTAAGCCTTGAGACTTCTGAAATTCTCTTACAGCTGACTCCATATTGGAGCCAAAGCTACCATCAACATTGCCTGTATACATTCCTGCGTTTTTGAGGAAAGTTTGCACGTCCCTAACTGCTTCTCCCTCGCTGCCTCGTTCTAGCAGCGGAGCTTCCTGGGCTGAATACTGGCTCAGAGCATTACCACTAGATTCTGGGGAAGTGCTGCTCCCTGTCCCTGGGTTCATGCCGGGTTCACTCGTACCGGTGCCTGTCCCTGGGTTCATGCCGGGTTCACTCGTATCGGTGCCTGTCCCTGGGTTCATGCCGGGTTCACTTGTACCGCTGCCTGTCCCTGGGTTCATGCCGGGTTCAGTTTGTTCGGAAGTCCTATCGTTCGGGGCCTCAGGTGAAGAAACTTGAGCTTTGCTATATAGGGGCAGGGTAAGAGCTATAGTTGTAGAAAGAATACTGAGCGTTAAGAAGCTTGCCCTGCTAAACTTGACAGACATAATTTAAATTCACAACCTCACAACAACGCCAATATAAATTGGTGATTTACCAACGCTGGCAGCCGCGAAACGCCAGTGTTGATTTTTTGGGCTAACTTAAGGGTTAGCTTTCGAGCTTTCTAGCCCGGGCAAGTTTAGCGCACAATCACCCAGGCTTTTCTGGTAGTTTCTCCTCAACAGCTAGGAAGGCTAGCCACCAGGGGATTCTTCCATGCTTCCACTGGGAGATTCGGTCATGCCCCCGCCTGGGGATTCTTCCATGCTTCCACCGGGAGATTCCATCATGCCCCCGCCTGGGGATTCTTCCATGCTTCCACCGGGAGATTCCATCATGCCCCCATCTGGGGATTCTTCCATGCTTCCACCGGGAGATTCGGTCATGCCCCCGCCTGGGGATTCCATAGTTCCACCAGGAGATTCTTCCATGCTCCCTTTAGTGCCTCCAGTGCCTTCTTCTGGAGAGGGACTTTCACCGGGAGAGGTGCCACCACCGGGTTGTTGTCCTTCCTGGCAGGCACCCAGAAGTGCTGAAGATAGCACTAGTGCTGCGGGTAAAGCGACGAATCTTTTCAGTTTCATAAGTTTTCTCCTTCAAAATTTTTCCAATTCTCCGAGGTAGGAAGAGCGCTGCTAGTCTCATCTCCAAGGGAGTATGTACATAGCACGCTCTCCTATGTCAATTCCGCTACTGTGGTGTGAGCCATCTAAAAGCTTGGCACTCTATCGGAGTCGCCCTTGATGGCATGCACTCAGTAGGCTACTTCTGAATCATTTGCCGGACTTTTTTTAGAAGTTCGGGATTTTGCTGAATTGCTGCGAAGATTCTATTAAATTGTTGCACCTCCAGACCTACATCTTTCACAGCCTGCTCCATCTTTGACTGACTTTGTTTCTGAATTTCTGCAAGCTTTGATTGTGCCTGCTGAAATTTTTGCATTTCTTGGTCACTCACTTCAGAAGTTCCCTCAGCATTGGGATTTTGCTGGGCTTTATCAATTTGTTTGTACCGCTGTTCGCTTAGGCCTGTACTCTCGACAGCCTGAGCCATTTGCTGTTGAGATTCCTGCTGAATAGTCTGTATCTGTTCCACAGCATTAGCAAACTTTTCCAACTCCTCCTGGCTAATGTCTTTTGCCTGGGGAGCTTGCTGTTGTCCCTGAGGGGCTGGCTGTTGTTGTCCCTGGGGAGCTTGCTGGTTTTCCCGGCTAGGTGCAGTCTGTTGGCTCTGTGCTACACCAGGGAGGCTGCCTACGAGCAACAGAGCAAGCGTTACAGTGCTGGTTAGAAGTGGTTTGAACATGTTTTTCGTCTCCTATGTCAGTGAGTGCCAGTGGCAGCCAGCAGTGTGAATTGATCGCGAGATCGATCCCTTTACATTGTTACCCTCGCTACAAACTTAAACCAAAAATGTGAAGATTTCGGGAAAAACCGTGCTAGGGTAGAAGGTTGAATGTAATTAGCGACTGCCAATTGGCAACTAGAAAGAAAGGGGGATTTTCCCGAGGGCTTGACTCCAAGCAAAGGACAATAGTTCCCAGCTTCGGTTGCTTAAGTTAAAGCAGCATCAATCCAGTGCTTCAAAGTGGTCACTACTTTGTCGAGCGAAATTTCCTGGGCATTCTTGGTTGCCCTCTCGACTACCTCTACTTTGCCTGCTTGCAGTGATCGCCCCGTGACAATTCGATAGGGAAGCCCGATTAGATCCGCATCTTTGAACTTTACCCCGGCGCGTTCATCTCGATCATCGAGCAAGGTTTCCACGCCAGCTTCCTGCAACTGTTCGTAGAGGTTTTGGGCGGCTTCTAGCTGTTGAGTGTCCGAAATCTTTGGTACTGTAATGATCACATGATAAGGCGCGATCGCCACAGGCCAAATCATGCCATCTTCGTCATAAGATTGCTCCACCGCTGCCTGTGCTAGCCGCGAAATTCCTACACCGTAACATCCCATGTAGAGGGGGAGTTCCTGCCCTTGCTCGCTAGTGTAGGTAGCCCCCATTGCTTCGGAATACTTCGTACCCAGTTGGAAGATATGCCCAACTTCAATCCCTCTCGCAGATTTTAGGGTTTGGCTGGAGTCACCAGCAGCGCGATCACCTGCCCTTGCTTCACGCACATCGACGGTATGCTTTGGTAAGGAAAATTGCTCCCCCCAATTGGCTCCCACAACGTGATAGCCCGACTCGTTAGATCCGGTGGCGAAATTTTTTAAGTCAACTGCGGTGTGATCCACTAAGCGCAAAAATTGGGAAGCTATATTTTCATGGGCGCGAATGTAATCATCTCCGATATCGGGGGCAATATAACCTAGAGGGAGTGGCTTTGCTGCCCATTTCTTTTGGGATTCCTCATCCGGCACAGACAAAGAGAAGAGTGCTTTTGCCTCGTAGTGCTGTGCCCACTTCGCCAACTCGTTTTGCAACTTCACCTCATTCACGTCCTGATCACCACGAATGCTTACCAACACCAGCACCGTCATGCCATTATCGTAGAGAGCCTCATAGATAACATCCTTCACTGTTGCCGAGGGAGGACAATTCAGTAATTCACACATGCTTGCAATTGTCGGAGTCCCTGGTGTCTCCCGTTTTTCGTAGCTAGTAAAAGGGGAAGGTTCTGCATTCGGCGCGAGTGAAACCGCCTTTTCCACATTGGCAGCATACTTGTTATCGGGGGTATAGAGTACCTCATCCTCACCCGCAGCCGCGAGAATCATAAACTCTTGAGAACTGGAACCGCCAATTGCTCCTGTGTCTGCCTCAACTGCTGTGAATGCTAAACCGCAACGGCGTAGCATATTGCTATAGGCGCGATTCATCTGCTGATAAGTCTGCTTGAGGCTTTCCTCGTCCGCATTGAAGGAGTAGGCATCCTTCATAATGAATTCCCGTCCTCGCATCAGCCCAAATCGGGGGCGAATTTCATCTCGGAACTTGGTTTGGATTTGATAGAGGTTCTGAGGCAACTGGCGGTAGGAGCGAATCATCTCCCTGGCAATTGTGGTGATGACCTCTTCATGAGTAGGTCCCAGCCCCAATTCCCGCTTCTGTCGGTCAATGAGGGTAAACATAATCCCTTCGGCTTGGGTGTAGGTTTCCCAACGTCCCGATTCTTTCCAAAGTTCAGAAGCTTGCAATTGAGGCAGTAAACATTCCTGCGCTCCCGTGGCATTCATCTCTTCACGCACAATTTGAGAGATTTTATTGAGAACTCGCCACATCATTGGTAAGTAGGCGTAGACACCGCTGCCAATGCGACGAATATAGCCCGCGCGAAGCAAGAGTTTATGACTGGGAATCTCGGCTTCTACCGGATCTTCTCGCAGCGTGACAAACAGCATTTGAGACAGTCGCATGGCTGATTCCCCCTTCCAGAGCGGATAGTCATTATATTAGTTTACGACATCACTCCTACACTGGTGTAATTTTTGGGGAGGCAGGGGAAGCAGGGGAAAGAGGTGGTATGCAAGGTATGTACTTATCTGTATGAGCGCAATTTGGCATCAACTGACTTCGTCGGAAGGCACGCATGCAAGAAGTAGAAGTTTATTAGTTTAACTTTTGCTTTCCGACAGGTAATCGAAGGGAGCCAAGGGTCTGAGTTCCCCACCAAACTCTCTGATTTGGTAGCTTGCAATTGGTAGTGGTTTGAAGTCCCCACCAATTGCATCCTTTTGCCCTTTGCCTTTCGCCTTCTTTACAGCGATCGCGCTTGATCCAATTCTGCACCATCGAGGTAGGATAGGAGGCTAGCGATCAATCAGGGTGAGATTAACGCCTTTTTGAAAGCAAGAATTTCCCAAGGAAGATTCATGAATAAGAAATACCACGTCTACGGCATCGGCAACGCTTTGACGGACATAGAATACGAAGTCTCGCCGGAGTTGCTTCAAGAGCTCGAGATCGAGAAAGGCGTGATGACACTAATTGAGGAAGACCACCAGAATAAAATTGTAGAGGGACTGGATGGTTCCCCTTGTAAAATGAGCTGCGGTGGCTCGGCAGCAAACACCGTGATCGCGCTGGCTCAGTTTGGCGGTAAAGGTTTTTACTCCTGTAAGGTAGCAAACGACGAAACGGGTTCTTTCTATACAGAAGACCTCTTGCGCTGCGAGGTTGATACCAATTTACAACATCATGAGCCAGAAGAGGGCATAACGGGAAAGTGTCTGGTGCTGGTAACGCCTGATGCGGATCGCACTATGAATACATTTTTGGGCATTACTTCCAACTTTTCCGAAAATGAACTGGTTCCAGAAGCGATCGCAGATTCTCAATATCTCTATATTGAAGGATATCTCGTTCCCAATCCCAGAGGAAAAGAAGCGGCAATTAAAGCTCGCAATATTGCCCAGGAAGCGGGTGGGAAAGTCGCCATTTCTCTATCTGACCTCAACATGGTGAGAGCTTTTAAACAACAATTTCTAGATATCATTGGCTCTGGCGTTGATTTCATCTTCTCCAATGAAAGCGAGGCACTGGAAATGGCAGGAACAGAAGATATTTCCGAGGCAATTGAATATTTCAAAACCCTCTCTAAAGGCTTTGCTATCACCCTGGGAGCCAAAGGTTCGGTGATTTTTGATGGTAAAAATATCATCGAGATTCCCGCAGTGAAAGTGAACCCGATTGACACTGTCGGCGCAGGCGATATGTTTGCTGGAGCCTTTTTGTATGGCATTACCCACGGCATGAGTTTTTCTGAAGCAGGAAAGTTAGCTTCTCAAGCATGCGCCAGACTGATCACGAATTTCGGAGCAAGGTTGGAGGCAGAAGAAACTCGCTCCTTATTACAGGCTGTATAGCGCACTGCCTTTCGTTTCCAATCTAAATACCAAACCAGGGAACACCCCTGGTTTTTTTTTGATTCTCTAAGCTGGAGATAAGGGGAAAGAAGTGAGGGCGTGACAGAGTTGGGGAAGCAGGGGAGCTCCAGCAGCAGAGGAGCTGCGGGAAAGAAGTGAAAGCGTGAGTGCGTGAGAGTGTTGGAAATAGAAATAAATTTTTCTATCAAACCAGCCCATCTACCTCCTGACTCTCTCACTCCTCACCCCTCACTTTCCGCTTTCGGCGTAGGCGTGCGTCATCCCCTCTCCGCGTCAGTCCCGAAAACGTCGCAGTCGCAGCGGAAGCGTTGCGAGCGAGAAAGGGACTCTCCGCCCCTCCGCACCTCCTCACTTACACTCTCTGCGTCCTCTGCCCCTCTGTGGTTACATTCCCTAATTTAGGTAACTACCCGAATCAATATGACTGATACAATGCTGCCCTCCATAATTCAGCAGATGTTGCAGCCTAGGTTCTATCCCCACCCAGTAAGCGAGCCAGTTCAGCTTGTTCAGACTCATATTTCCTACGTCCTACTCGCGGGGGATTATGCCTATAAAGTCAAGAAATCCAAAGACTTAGGTTTTTTGAACTTCTCAACCTTGGAAAAACGGCAACATTTTTGCAGGGAAGAGCTGCGGTTGAATCAACCCATTGCTCCAGATATTTATCTAGACGTATTACCGATTACTCAGACTGATAACCAGTTTGTTCTGGGTGGAGAAAGTCAGCCTGTCGAGTATGCGCTCAAAATGCGCCAATTTCCGCAAAAATCCCTGTTTAGCGAGATGTTCGAGCGGGGAGAGTTAACAGAAGCTCACACCGAAGAACTCGGACGAGTTGTTGCTCATTTTCATAAGAATGCCAAGACAAACGATTATATCCGCAGCTTCGGGAATGTCTCTCAAGTGCGTCAGGCATTCGAGCAGAATTACCAGCAGACAGGAAAATATATCGGTGGTTCCCAAACGCAACAGCAGTATGAGGAAACCAAGCAGTTTAGCAATCGCTTCTTCACTCAGCAACAGGAGTTATTGGCACAGCGTCAGGAAAATAACTGGATTCGGGAATGTCACGGAGACTTGCATTTAAGAAATATTTGCCTGTGGCAAGACAAGATTCAGCTATTTGATCGCATTGAATTCAACCAGGAATTCCGTTTTGTCGATGTGATGTACGATGTTGCCTTTGCCGTGATGGATATGGAGGCAAGGGGACGAACAAGCCTTGCTAATGCGTTTTTGAACGCCTACATTGAGCAGACTGGCGACTGGGAAGGGTTGCAGGTGTTGCCGTTGTATTTGTCTCGGCAGGCGTATGTACGGGCAAAAGTAATCTCCTTCATGCTTGATGACACTGGGATTGCAGATGAGCAGAAGCAAGAAGCGGCAGCAAACGCGGCTGATTATTATCGCTTGGCGTGGGAGTACACTAAAATGAATGAAGGACGGCTAATTTTGATGTCGGGATTGTCGGGTTCGGGAAAAACGACGGTGGCACGACAATTAGCGCGACGTTTGAGAGCAATTCACTTGCGTTCGGATGCCGTACGCAAGCATTTGGCAGGAATTGCCCTAGAAGCGCAAGGGGGAGATGAGCTTTATACAGCAGCGATGAGTGAAAAGACTTACAATCGCCTATTAGAATTAGGGGTAATGCTGGCAAATCAGGGATTTACTGTTATTTTAGATGCGAAATATGATCGCCAGGCATGGCGTCAACCTGCGATCGATCAAGCTCAAGCCTACCAACTGCCCCTAGAAATCCTGCACTGCACTGCCCCAACGGAGGTGTTGCGTGATCGCCTCTTGGCACGTAGCGGCGATGTTTCTGATGCTACGCCAGATTTGCTACGTTCCCAGCAAACCCATGCCGAACCCTTCACCGAAGCAGAACAAGCCTACCTAACCACGGTGGATACAACAAAATAGGAGACAGTCATTAGTAACTAATACTTAAACTCTGTAAACGTTAGTACTAATGACCAATGACTGATGACTAAGGACTAATTCCAAAAAAAGCTCTGCAATTGCTCTAGGGCGGGGTGGGAAACGTCGTAGCTTCGGGTTCCGTGCTGAGTAATGATTGTCTGTAGCGGAATCACCTCCACCACGCTATTAGTGTAGGCAACTACCTGCAAGCTTTGGACAAAATCTCTATCCCATTGACATTGCCCCACTGGGAGATCGAGACGCTGCAACCAATCTAAAAGTTGCGATCGCACCACACCTGGTAACAGTGCTGCTGAATCGGGGGGTGTCCACCAGCAGCCGTCTTTCCAGCCCCAGAGATTCCCAGTACTCGTTTCTAACCAGCACCCGTCGGCATCGATTAAGATTGCCTCTTGTGCGCCTAACTGCCGTGCCTTGGTGAGTGCAAGCCACGCCCCTAGGTAATTCCCGGTTTTATGAGTGGGTAGCGCCCGATGAAATTCTGGCGCATTTGCTAGCCACGCTGTTCCCCCTTGTTGCTGACGTTGCGTTAAATCTCCTGGTAAGCTACGCCCGGTAATCCACTCTCTTCCATCGGGAAAGAGGGTTATTCTTAGCACAGTGTGGGAAGGTAGTAAGGCTTTTGCCCCCTGTCGCAAGCGTTCCCAATCTGGCATCTGCCAGCCCAAAGTTTGGAGTGTATTGCAGAGGCGATCACAGTGGGCATCCCAATTTGTCAGCCGATGAGTGAGCGATCGCCGATACACTCGCAGCGTGGTAAACACAGTGGCCCCATAAAGCAAACCAGGATCGTCAATCGCCAACTCTAGCGTATCTGCTTGGATTAACTGACCGTTATACCAGAACAACGATTCTTCAAAAAATAAGGCAGAAGCTTTCTTTTACAACCCTTACTTCCTCCCTTAATCTTCACGTGACGCCTCTTGCTTTCCGAGGCGCAAGCCTCGTTAACCAGCCTAACCCTAGCGGAACATGCTGCTGACAGAACTATCGTCGTGAACTCGCAAGATCGTCTCACCCAGTAAGTTCGCTACCGAAAGCACCGTTAACTGCTCAAACTGCTTGGATTCAGGAACCGGAATTGTGTTGGTGAAGATCACTTCTTCAAACAACCCACTCGACAGGCGTGATACGGCTGGATCGGATAAAACTGCATGGGTGGCACAGGCATATACTTGACGTGCCCCTTCTTTGCGTAGCAGACTTGCTCCCTTGTAGATTGTCCCCGCTGTGTCGATCATGTCGTCTACCAACACTGCGGTTTTGCCAGCAACATCCCCGATCACATTCAGCACTTCTGCCTCGTTGTGTGCCTGCCGACGCTTATCAATAATTGCTAGCGGGGCATCATTGAGCTTTTTTGCAAATGCCCTTGCTCTGCCTACACCCCCGACATCCGGTGAAACAACCACTAAATCTGATAACTGTTTGCTTGCGAGATAATCGATCAGTACGGGAGAGCCATAGACGTGATCGAAGGGAATATCGAAATAGCCTTGAATTTGATCGGAGTGCAGATCCATTGCTATTATTCTGTGTGCCCCCGCCTCAGTCATCAAGTTAGCGACTAGTTTGGCGGTGATTGACTCGCGCCCAGCCGTTTTGCGATCTGCCCGAGCGTAACAATAATAAGGAATTACCGCAGTGACTTGCCTTGCTGAGGCGCGACGACAGGCATCGATCATCATCAGTAATTCCATCAGATGATCATTAACTGAATAGCAACAGGGCTGAATTAAATAAACGTCACAGCCGCGCACTGATTCCTGAACCTGAATATAAAGCTCTCCATCGGCGAACTGCTTGCGAACGACTGGTCCAAGCTCCATGCCCAGGTAAGCAGCAACCTCCTGAGAAAGGTTGACGTTGGCAGAACCCGAAAATAACTGGAGGCGATTATGATCGGAAAGCGACGGTGGGGTGGGGTGAAGCGCTAAAGTAGCGGAACGGCTCACGGGAAACTCTTTAACCTCAAACTCACAGCCATCTTACCACCATTTATCATAACGGTTTCTAACCAAATTGGGTAACTGGGCGCAGATCTTGTGCCATCTTGGTTTGATCTGCTACATCTGGACACTTCTACTCTACAAAATTTACTTAAACTATGCACAGATCTAGTGTGCATAGTGTCTTCTGGTTTGGAGCTGATCCAGACTTTGCACTTTCAGGAAGATGATAAAGATAAGTAGGTAGGGTACAAAAAAACTAAAAATAGCAATTTCTCCCCTAGCTCCCCTTTGTAATTTCATTGTTTCTACCTACTTAGCTACCTCATGTCGCACTCAGGCAAAAGACGCTGTAATTCATGAACACCCTACTGATTACAGGAACGGACACGGATGTGGGAAAAACCGTTCTGACAACGGCTTTAGCCGCTTATTGGCAGACTTATCGCTCTGGGGAAAGTTTCGGGCTGATGAAACTGATTCAGACAGGCAGCGGCGATCACGAACTATACAATCAGCTATTTGAGGTTAATCCCTCCTGGGAAGTAACTGCCCCTCTGCATTTTCAAAATCCTGTTGCCCCACCTATTGCCGCAGCCCAGGAAGAACGCCCCATCGAGCTAGGGTGGGCTTGGCAGACACTGCGTTCGGCGCAGCAGCAGCGATCATTTGTTTTAGTGGAAGCTTTAGGAGGGCTAGGTTCTCCTGTCACTGATGAATTTACTGTCGCGGATTTGGCGGCAGATTGGCGCTTACCTGTGGTGTTAGTCGTACCTGTCCGATTGGGTGCGATCGCGCAAGTCGTTGCGAATGTTGCCCTTGCTCGCCAATCAGGGCTTTGTCTACGAGGCGTTGTCCTCAATTGTCTTCAGCCAGAAGCGGAGCAGCAACTTGCTAACTTTGCCCCTAATTACCTCATTCAGTCTTTAACCAACGTTCCCGTTTTGGGCACTTTACCTTACCTAGCAGAACCCACCGACTTGGCTCAGTGGGCTCAAGTAGCATCCCAGCTAGATTTAGAGCAATTGCTCGATTTGAGCAGTAGAATGCAGGGGAGCAACTCGACTAATGAAAGAGATTTGGAAAGTTTTTACGCTAATTTCACTAATTTTTACTATAGCGGTTCTTAGACTCATAAGGTAAAAATTAAGAATGCGATTACTATGCAGAGTGGACTTCAGGTGTACTCGACTTAAGTGGGAACTGCTATAATTTTTCTAAAAATTGTCCTTTTGGGAAAGTTAAGAGCAGTTATAAACGTAGTCGAGTTTCTGAAAAGACAATAAATTAAATGAGTTCCTCGCATAGCTCCTTTGCAGCCAACCAGGATCTTAATGAGCTCGTCAATACGCTGAACGCGATTGTCTGGGAAGGAGATCCTCACACCTTTAAGTTTACATTTGTTAGCCAACGGGCGGAAGAGATCTTGGGCTACCCAGTCGAACGGTGGCTTGCAGAACCTGACTTTTTTTGGAAAAAAGTTGTTCATCCCGAAGACCAAGAGTGGGTTCTGAACTTTTGCATAGAGGCAACCAAGGCAGGTCAAGACCACGAGTGTGAATACCGGGTAATTGCAGCAGATGGTCGCACTGTTTGGCTCCAAGACCGAGTTAACTTCGTCCGCGATGCAGCAAATCAGCTCTACCAAGTTCGCGGGCTAATGGTGGATATTACTGAGCGCAAGCAGCTAGAGGAAGCTCTCCAGCAACAGAGGGAGCGTAAGCACTTATTACTGGGAAGGCTTATTCCCCAGTTTCAGCAGTCCCTCCAACTAGAGTCTATTTTCAACATTACGGTGACAGAGGTTCGCCAGTCTTTCCAAGCTGACCGCGCGGTCATTGTTCGGAGCGAATCGGATGGCGATACGCGCTCCGCGCGTCATGCCCTCCGGGCATATCGCACCATTGTCGCTGAATCGGTGGGGACGGGATGGTCTTCTCTGGTGGGTATGGGAGTAAGCGAGTTGCTTCCTCTAGAACACCTAGACTCTGGTGCAATTACTAATATCCAACGGGCGAGCTTTCCAGAAGAGGTGGTTGATTGGCTAGAGCAGCAGCAAATTAAAGCAGTTTTGTCGGCTTCAATCTGGCAGGGAGAGCAGCGTTGGCTTTTAATGGTTCAGCAATGTTGTCAGCCGCGTCAGTGGCAATCTTTTGAAACGGATTTGCTACAGGAAATTGCGGAACAGCTAGGGATTACGATTGAGTACGTGCAACTCTACCAACAACTAGAGGCAAAGAATCGCGAGTTAGAGCAACTAGCTGGTTTGGATAGCTTGACTCACGTTGCTAACCGCCGTCGGTTCGATGAATATCTCAATCGAGAGTGGCAGCGGAACGCTCGCGAGAGAATACCTCTAGCTCTAATTCTATGCGATATCGATAATTTCAAATCCTTCAACGATACCTATGGTCATCCTGCCGGGGATGAATGTTTGCTACAGATTGCGGAGTTAATCGCTGGTGCGCTAAGGCGTCCTGCCGATTTGGTTGCCCGTTACGGTGGAGAAGAATTTGCTTTGATTTTACCTAACACCGAGGCTTTAGGTGCAACTCAGGTGGCTGAGAAAATTCGCTCACAAGTCAAAGCACTGGAGATTTCCCAAGCAACCCAAGCGAGTTTGCATGTCACACTGAGCTTCGGGGTAGCTAGTAGGGTGCCTAGCCCGGCGTTTTCACCAGCTACAATTATTGCCGCTGCTGATCGGGCACTCTACCAGGCAAAACACCAAGGACGCGATCGCATTGTGCAGGCAAGTTTTCCCGATTCAGTCTAACAATCCCAAAGAAAGCAAGAAAGCAGTGGAAATAAAAGACTGAATGCTGACAATTTGAATGCTATTCAAAGGAGAAACAAATCTATAGCAGCGATCTAAGGAAAGTTAACAATCAAGGGAGAGTTTAGTGTGATGAGTTTTTGGTAGTGGCAGTGGCATATAGTAAGGATCTTCCTTCCTTCCTTCGTGAACGC
>PXPT01000115.1 GCA_003021505.1 Cyanobacteria bacterium QS_4_48_99
TTCATCTCAAAGAGATTACATCCATGAGTGGCGGGGTTCTCAGTATTGGTGGCGCAGGGGTAGTTTGATAGCATTGCCTTATGTGGATGGTTTGCCCTGCTGCTAACTAAAGGGGATGGTAGCTACTCGAACAAGATTTTGAAACTGAAATTAGGCGCATCTGAGGTGAGTGCCACGCCAGAATAAGTCCCGCGTAATTGCAATCCTCCCAAGAATTCCGGAGTTGTGATCGAGGCGATCGCGCCTGATCCCAGCGAACCGCTCCCATAGCCAATTTCCCATTTCCAAGCGGAGAGCTCCGAGGAAGGCTCTCGGCGATGAGTCCAACTGATCACTGTTAAATTGCCCTCCTCAGATCGCTTACTGAAGCTTTGGTGGCGGATATCGATCTGCTCTTTATCGTCCTCTGTGGGCGTGTAAGAAAGTTTTAAGGTGTACTTAGAAGCATTTCTGCGGCGATCACTGCTTAACCAGCCCTGGATCTCCACTTCGCCTAGCCCCAGGTGTGATTTCCAGCGAGAGCGCCCCACGCTATTGACTTTGCTCTCCACTGAAGCAGAGAAATCCCCTTCTTGCCAAGATAGTTTGGTATCTAGGATTTGCTTATCATCCCCACTATCGGGGTTTTGCAGTTTAGCAGTTGTTGCCATCTTCAACTCCTGCCAAAGAAGAAACTCCAACTCCATCTCTGCTGCAGTTCCCTGGTTATCCCAACTGCCTTGTAATTCCAAACCTGTAAACGGTTCGTATTTGGCAAACAGACGGTTGCGATCGCGATTCCCTTTGAAATTGAGGCGGAACTCCGACGAAGGTTTGAATTTCAGCTTGTGAACTAAGTTCCCATATTTTTCCTCTTCGGCAGCTTTAGCCCGGAAAGACATTTGTAGCGGTAAGCCGGGAC
Organism: Cyanobacteria bacterium QS_4_48_99; assembly: GCA_003021505.1. Classification (GTDB taxonomy): domain Bacteria; phylum Cyanobacteriota; class Cyanobacteriia; order Cyanobacteriales; family Rubidibacteraceae; genus QS-4-48-99. The sequence continues at coordinate 902 of PXPT01000115.1, forward strand.
TCTCAAAAGAAACTTTGCCCACTTTTTGTAGAAACTGGTTGAAGTGGGCACCGCCTTGGAGGCGTGAGAAATCCCCAGTAAGATTGCTTTCTTTTCTCGAAGAGAGGAGACGCTGCCACTGGTGGGAGTCAATTGTAGAGTTCTCCAAGGCAGAGTTAGTATTCTGCTCGGTGATTTTGAGCCTAGATTGAGCAAAGGAGAGCGAATTGTCGAACTCGATTTTTCCTTGTTCTATCTTGATGTCGATAGGTAAAAGCGGAGCAGCTTTTTTGCTGATTAAGGGCTGAGGGTTGGTATTAATTTTGCATGCCACTTCCTCAGGCTCTTGTAACTCAACCAAGCTGGAGACTGGAGGCGACTCGGAAGGCGAGAGGCGCAAGACGAAAGGCGAGAGGCGCAAGACGAAAGGCGAAAGGAGTGATGGTAAACTTTTGCCTTTTGCCGTTTGCCATTTGCCTTCGTTTTCAAGGCTGGTATCCTTATCAAGGACGATGGGACTATTCGGCTGTAATAATTGGCTAGCATCTGGTCGTGCAGCCAAATAAGGGAGCAAACCAAAGGCGGCTGCCAAACAACCAACATCAACAAACAAGGTGTAGGGTGAGGAGAGCGCGACTTAACAGGATCTTACCCATAACCTGCTAGAAAACGCTCACTGCTAAATTTGAACAAGGCAGTGCGTTTGAGCATTTAGGTTAAAGTTAGTGTCAAAAAAGCGGAAGCGGGCAGAATCAAAGCATCCTCTCGGGCGTTTATTGCGGTACGCGCGCAACTATCGGGTTTTAGTGTGGCAGGCGATCGCTTGCTCCATTGTTAACAAAATCTTTGACCTTGCTCCACCTGTCTTAATTGGCGCGGCTGTGGATGTGGTGGTGCAGCCGCAGGATTCTATCATTGCTCGCTTGGGCATCACGAATACCTTTTCCCAACTACTCGTTCTCTCTGTTGCGAGCCTGATTATCTGGGGGCTAGAATCGGCTTTTCAGTATGCCTATGAGTGGTTGTGGCGCGGACTAGCTCAGAGCGTTCAGCATGACTTACGTTTGGATGCCTACGCTCATCTTCAGGAATTAGACTTGACTTACTTTGAGGAGCAAAGTACCGGTAAGCTGCTATCTATACTGAATGACGATATTAATCAGCTAGAGCGTTTCCTGGATATCGGCGCGAATGAAATTCTCCAAGTGATCACCACCGTGGTGATTATTAGCGCTGCCTTTTTTGTCCTTGCGCCTAGTGTTGCCTGGATGGCGATGCTTCCCATTCCTTTTATTATTTGGGGTTCGATCGCGTTTCAACGTCGCCTTGCTCCCCGTTATGCCCAGGTGCGAGAAAAGGTGAGCCTGCTCAACAGTCGGCTTGCCAATAATCTCAATGGGATAAAAACGATCAAAAGCTTTACCACCGAAGCATACGAAATCCAACGACTGCATCGGGAAAGTGAAGCTTATAGTCAGAGTAACAGACGCGCAATCGCTCTCTCGGCTGCGTTTGTCCCCTTGATTCGGATTGTGATTTTAGTCGGCTTTACTGCCACACTTCTATTTGGGGGAATGGCAGTGGTAGAAGGCAGCCTAGCAGTGGGAACTTACAGTGTATTAGTTTTCCTCACCCAACGGTTACTTTGGCCCCTAACGCGCCTCGGGCAAACCCTGGATTTGTATCAACGGGCGATGGCTTCTACTAACCGGGTGATGAATTTGTTGAATACTGCCATTACTATTCCTTCGGGACACATTTCACTCCCAGTGGAATCGGTGCGTGGCGAGTTGGCGCTACAAAATGTCACTTTTGCCTATCAGGGCGGAGAAGCTGTTTTAGAAAATTTCTCTTTGCACATCCCTGCTGGCAATACTATCGCCATTGTGGGATCGACTGGTTCGGGTAAAAGCACGTTAGTGAAGCTGCTATTACGGCTCTACGAAGTGCAAGCCGGAAAGATTACCCTCGACGGCATCGATCTACGGAATCTCAAAGTTAAGGATTTGCGCCAAGCGATTGGTTTAGTCAGTCAGGATGTATTTCTGTTTTATGGCAGCGTGAGAGAAAACATTGCCTACGGCAGCGCAGAAGCAAGCTTTGAGGAAGTCGTGGAGGCGGCTCAAATTGCCGAAGCACACGATTTTATTCTGCAACTGCCTCAAGGCTACGAAACTATTGTAGGGGAACGGGGACAAAAATTGTCCGGTGGGCAACGGCAACGACTCGCGATCGCGCGGGCAATCTTGAAAAATCCCCCGATTTTGATTCTCGATGAAGCCACCTCAGCGGTAGATAATGAGACTGAAGCTGCCATTCAACGCTCGCTGGAGCGCATCACCCTCAATCGTACCACCATTGCGATCGCCCATCGCCTCTCCACAGTCCGCAATGCCGATTGCATCTACGTGATAGAGCAAGGCAGAATCATCGAGCAAGGGCAGCATGAACAATTACTGAAAAAACAGGGCATTTATGCCAGCCTCTGGCGTGTTCAGACAGGTTTAAGCGCAGTGCAAGGTTTCTAGAGAAACCATTTTTTTCTATACCTGAGAGGGATAAAATTAGGCGCTCAGGTAATTAGAGGATACATCCTCATCACCTCACTTTTACCTTTTTTTCATCACGCGATCACTGCTGTGCGATGGAATAGCAATACCGTTCTGGAGAGTCATGACTCCTCAGTACAAACGTTGCATGCAACGCAACGTTTCTTCTCTTTGTTCACCTACTTCCCTCGCTCCCTGTCCCCTAAAAACTACACGCCTTGAGCGCAACTAAGTAGGAGTGGAATGCTGCAAGTACAACTTTAAAAACAACTCACTTAATTATCACCCACTTTTAAAATACTAATTGCTCACTTCATCAATAACTTTATATCACCGTCAGCCTGGATAATGCAGGTTATTCTTGCTTTTAAATAGCTTAATTTGAAAAAGAAATATATACGAATGAATAGAAATAAATTAGATGTACTGTTTCTAATTCCGCATCCCTTTTACCAGGATCGCGGTTCCCCAATTGCGGATGAAATGGTTTTAAGAGTATTGTCTGAGCGAGGCAACGAAGTCGATGTGGTGACTTATTCAGAAGGTAAAGACATCCGTTATGACAATATCACTTTATATCGAACAATTAATTTGCCGTGGGTTAACAATGTTAGTCCCGGATTCTCTTGGAAAAAAATTATATACGATTTTTTGATGTTAATCGAAGCGATTCGCCTCGCTTCTAAAAAGAAGTATAATTTAGTTCATGCCGTAGAAGAATCAGTTTTCATGGCGCTCCTGCTAAAACTCCTGTTTCAGATTCCTTACTTATATGACATGGATTCCTCTTTGGCTCAACAAATGGTGGAAAAATATCCTTTTCTATCCAGATTTAAAATTGTACTAAATTACCTGGAAAAGCTTGCTGTTAAAAATGCAAAAGCAGTAATCCCCGTTTGTAAAACACTGGCTGATGATATAGCAGTTTACCGACCTAAGAAGGTTGCGGTTTTACCGGATGTTTCCCTTTTAAATAGCGAAAAATATAAACATCAAGAAAATTTAAAATCAAATTTAAATATTAGCAACTTGATGCTGATGTATGTAGGCAATCTGGAAAGCTATCAAGGAATTGATTTACTCCTAGAAAGTTTTTATTTCGCACTCCAGGAAACCGAACAACTCGATCTAGTAATTGTGGGAGGCAAATCTTCGGATATCAAAAAAAATCAAGAAAAAGCCAATCAGCTCAACATAGGCAAGAGGGTACATTTTTTAGGAACAAAACCCGTCAAGAGTTTAAAATCATACCTCTCGCAAGCTGATATCTTGCTTTCTCCCCGAACCACAGGTAAGAATACGCCCATGAAAATCTATTCCTATCTCGATAGTGGCCAACCTGTACTGGCAACGGATATTCCTAGCCACAACCAGGTACTTGATCGCAAAGTTGCTATGCTTTGCCAGCCCACGCCAGAAGAGTTTTCTAAAGGGATAAACTCTCTAGTAAGAGATAAAGATTTGAGGTTAAAACTAGGCACGGAAGGAAGAAAATTAGTTCAGGAAAACCATAGCTATAGTGCTTTTCGCAAACAGTTAAATAGTCTTTATGACTGGGTGAGCAGTGAAACTTTTCCACCTTCTGATGTGGTTATCGGTAAATCAAATTACAAATCAATGCCATAACAGCGTTACGGGCGGTATTCAAGAAACCTCGCAGTTGCACACCGTCGAACTGAGTTGAGACGTGAAGATAATCACATCACAGGCATCGAAGTTAAAGACGTGCTAGACACGCAATGTGTGATCGCTATTGATGAGACAACATGAAAAGGAATTTAACCGAACTAACAAACAATTACTATGACTTGCTGATTATTGGTGGTGGAATCTATGGCGCTTGTTTAGCTTGGGAAGCCACTCTCGGTGGGCTATCAGTTGCGCTGGTGGAAAAAGCAGATTTCGGTGCCGCTACCTCGGCCAACAGCTTAAAAACCATTCACGGCGGCTTACGCTATCTCCAAAATGCCGACTTGAAGCGGATGCGGGAGTCCATTCACGAACGCACTACCCTAATGCGAATTGCGCCGCATTTAGTCCATCCCCTGCCAGTGTTGATTCCCACGTACGGGCACGGGATAAAAGGAAAAGAAGCGCTCTCGGTGGCACTAACCCTTAATGACATTATCAGTTGCGATCGCAATCGACTCCAAGATCCACAAAAACACATTCCCAATGGTTGCATAGTTTCCAAACGGGAGTGCCAACAGATGCTTCCAGGGATTCCCAACCAGGAACTAACTGGAGGAGCAATCTTCTACGATGCCCAAGTTTACAACTCAGAACGGCTTACCCTTTCGTTTCTGCACTCAGCAGAGCAAGCTGGCGCAACTTTAGCCAACTATGTGGAAGTCACGGGATTTCTCCAAGAAAATAATCGCGTCACGGGTGTTGAAGTTAAAGATGTGCTAGCTAAGAATCAGTTCAATATCGGCGCCAAGACAGTAGTGAACACTAGTGGTCCCTGGATTAATCGCATTCTGGGCTTGCTCAAAGGGCAGCAGCAACCAAGCATTCCTTTTGCCAAAGCAATGAATTTAGTAACCCGCCGTCCCCTGTTCGAGAAGCACGCTGTTGGTATTTCTAGTCATAGTGAGGCTCAAGATTCCGGTGGAACTAACAAAGGCAGCCGCTTTTTCTTTATCGCGCCCTGGCGCGGCAAATCGATGATTGGCACTTCCTACGCTGTTTGCGATGAAAACCCGGATGATTTCCAAGTCACCGAAGCTGACATTCAAGGCTTTCTCCACGAAATCAACCAGGCATACCCATCAGCGAACCTGAAACGGGAAGACATTGCAACTGTTCATAGTGGTCTTCTCCCTAGCTCAGGCATTGACCACAATACTGGGGAGCCAGCGTTAGCTAAACACTACCACATCCACGAACACTCCAAGGAAGGACTTCAAGGACTAATTTCGGTGACAGGCGTGAAGTATACCACTGCTAGGGATGTAGCCGAAAAAGTTGTTGACCGAATATTGAAGTTACGGGGGGAAAGCCGCCCATCGCTTTCATCGCTCACACCAGTTTATGGCGGACAAATCGAAGCATTTGAAACCTTCCTGGACGCAGCAATTAACAACCCACCCGAAGGATTAGGAAAGGAGGTAATGCGCCGCCTAGTTTATAACTACGGTTCTGCCTATCCAGAAGTGCTGCGTTATTTAGATCAACATTCTACTAGCTCCATTCTCCAAGCTGAAGTCCTTCATGCCGTCCGTAAAGAGATGGCACAGAAATTGAGTGATGTAGTTTTCCGACGGACAGAACTCGCTAGTGCTGGTCATCCCGGAAACGAAGTACTCAGAACCTGTGCTGAGATTATGAGTGCAGAACTGGGATGGAGTCGGTCAAAAACCGAGGCAGAGCTGCAAGACACTAACAACATTTTGGCTTACAAACATGCATTTGGCGAGGAGAGGAACAATGGACTAAAACTAGTCGATGTTGCAGTTTATTCAAAAAATACTGAAGCTAAGTAGATAACTTAGATAGACTTATTTCTATTTCATTTGGCAACTTTTTTTGAATTTATAATGCCCTCTGGACAAAACAGATGTTATCTAGTTACACTTTTTTCTGCCATGACAACCTAACTAAAATATATTTATTTTGCCCCTAGCGAGTATTTGATAATCAAAACCAGTGAAGTTTTCAATTACAGATATGAGTTTAGAGAAATATGAGTTTAGAGAAAATAGAAAAAATGGATCAAAATTGGTCAGTTTTACTGTTTAGCAAATCAGTTCTAAAGCAACGGAAGTTTCAAGAAATTACAGAGTTTTTAGGAGAAACGAATGACTTGCACTGTCTTGACATTGGCTCGGACAACGGTGTAATTAGTTATCTCCTTCGAAAAAGAGGCGGAAGTTGGAAAAGTGCTGACCTCGATGAGCAAACAGTTGCTTCTATCAGAGGACTGGTTAAACACGATGCGTTTCAGATTAATGGTCGTAGTACACCTTTTGCAGATAATGAATTTGACCGAGTGGCTATTGTCGATTTTCTAGAACATATTGAAACAGATAAAGCGTTTGTTGAGGAGTTATTCAGAATTATTAAACCAGGCGGAGAGCTGATTATTAACGTGCCGCATGTAAAAAACAGCCCGCTGCGAAAGTTCCGGTTAGCTATTGGGCAAACAGACGAAAAGCACGGGCATGTAAGACCTGGTTACACAGTTGATGGTTTAGCGTCCTTGTTAATTGGAAAGTTCAAAATTATTACTCACAAAACCTACTCTAAATTTTTCTCAGAAGTCATCGATACTTTGATGACTTTAGCACTTGATTTACTAAAGCGAGGTGGAAAAGAGTCTCAAAAGGGTCGGATTGTAACAGGAAAAGACATGAAACAATATCGCAAAATGTTCAAAGTTTACTCATTATTATATCCTGTTGTATGGGGGGTTTCCAAGCTAGATAACTTGTTACTATCCGTGAGCGGTTACATGCTTATTGTTAAAACAAAAGTTGATAAAAGTTGGTCATAAAAAATAGTAAAAATGGTTTCTACAGGTGATTTTTCCGAAACAGCAGATATTGAAACATCTTCCGATGATTATGCAGCGCGTTTTGCTGGAGAGATTGGCGCTTGGCTTTTAAAAGTACAAGAAGAAGCGACTTTACGGATGCTAGCTGCTTACCCCAATGCCAAAATTTTAGATGTAGGCGGAGGGCATGGTCAACTCACAGGAGCGCTAATTAAACATGGCTACCAAGTTACTGTTCTCGGAAGTGCGGAAATTTGCAAAGCACGCATTCAGAATTTTGTTGATGCCAATCTTTGCTCGTTTCAAGTTGGCAATATTCTGGAGTTACCCTACCCGAATCGAGCCTTTGATGTGGTGATAAGCTATCGACTTCTTCCTCACGTGAGTCAATGGAAACCATTTCTAGCTGAACTAGATCGAGTGGCAGATAAAGCTGTAATTGTGGACTATCCAACTGTTAGAAGCGTAAACGCGATCGCACCATACCTATTTAAACTAAAAAAAAGCTTAGAAGGTAATACGCGATCATTTACCTGTTTCCAGGAATCTGAATTGCTAGATTTTTTTCAATCCCTCGATGTCATTCCTACCGAACGCTATCCTCAATTTTTTCTACCTGTGGTACTCCATCGTGCCGGAAAATCGCCCAGAATCTCGTCATTTATGGAAAACTTGTTTCGACTATTAGGAGTCACGAATGTATTGGGTTCGCCAGTGATCTTGAAACTCACCAAAGATTGAGCAGGTGATGGAAAACAAATTGAGTGAGTTACTAAGCCGCAGTAAGTAATATACGAGGTTATTATACTTGGCTTGAAATAATTTTGAAAAATGCTCATCATTAGTAAAATTAGGGACGTTCAATCGGATTAGAAGTGAACAGAGTTTTTCTAGCTTCGCCTCGTTGAACGCCTCGTTGAACAAAGTTTTCCAGTTTGGGGGCATCGCGTACCAGTCACTTCCCAGGTTCAGTTGGTATCATTAGACTAAGCCCAGAGACTATTCTTTATGCTGCGACTCGAACACATCAGCAAGATCTACCCCAACAATCACGTCCTCAAAGATGTCAACTGGGAAGTCAAGCCTGGTGATCGCATTGGCTTAGTGGGCGTTAACGGTGCTGGCAAATCGACCCAACTCAAGATTATCACCGGCGAAACCCAACCCACCACAGGAGAAGTGGTTCGTCCCAACAATTTCCGCATTGCCTACCTCACCCAAGAATTTGAAGTTAATCCCAAGCGTACTGTGCGCGAGGAGTTCTGGACAGTCTTTGGCGAAGCCAACCAGGCGCAGCAGGATCTAGCGCAGCTCCAGCAAGAGATGGAGACAGCAGAACCAGAAGAACTCGACCGATTAATCAAAAAATTAGACCGCCTACAGCGCCAATTTGAATCCCTCGATGGCTATGCCTTAGAAGCGCAAATCGAGAAAATTATGCCCGAGATGGGCTTTTCCCTCGAAGATGGTGATCGCTTAGTCAGTTCCTTCAGTGGCGGCTGGCAAATGCGGATGAGTTTGGGTAAAATTCTGCTACAAAGCCCGGATATCCTTCTCCTTGACGAGCCTACTAACCACATCGACTTAGAAACCATTGAGTGGCTAGAAACCTATCTCAAAGGGCTAAAAACCCCGATGGTAATCGTTTCTCATGATCGGGAATTCCTGGATCGCCTCTGCACACAAATGGTGGAAACCGAGCGCGGTGTCTCCACCACCTACCTAGGTAACTACTCCGCCTACGTTCAACAAAAAGCCGAGGCACAGGAAGCGCAACTTGCCACGTATGAACGTCAGCAAAAAGAACTTGAGAAGCAGCAGGCATTTATTGAGCGTTTTCGTGCCAGTGCCACCCGCAGCACCCAAGCCAAAAGTCGGGAAAAACAACTGAATAAAATGGAGTGGGCAGAGGCTCCCACCGCTAACCTTAAAAAACCGCGCTTTCATTTTCCTCCCTCGCCTCGCAGTGGTCGTGAGGTAGTCAACATTCAAGATTTAGTGCATAGCTATGACGACAAGCTCCTCTTTTTAGGCGCAAATCTGTTCATTGAACGGGGCGATCGCGTTGCTTTCCTAGGTTCCAATGGTGCTGGCAAATCCACCCTTCTGCGCCTCATGATGGGCATGGAAAAGCCTGATGAAGGCACTATTAAACTGGGTTCTCACAACGTCATCCCCAGTTACTTCGAGCAAAATCAGGCAGAAGCCCTCGATAGGCACAAAACTGTCATAGAAACCATCCACGACGAAGTGCCAGACTGGAAGAATCAGGAAGTCCGCACCCTGTTGGGGCAATTCCTTTTCAGTGGCGATACAGTCTTTAAGCAGGTTGTGGATCTCAGTGGCGGCGAAAAAGCCCGCCTCGCCTTGGCAAAAATGCTGCTGCGTCCGACTAATCTCCTGCTTTTAGATGAGCCTACCAACCACCTTGATATCCCTGCAAAAGAGATGCTCGAAGAAGCGCTTCAGGAATACGAAGGCACAGTGGCGATCGCCTCTCATGATCGCTATTTGATCTCGAAAGTTGCTAACAAAATCGTGGAAGTTCGTGAAGGTGAGCTAATAACTTATCAGGGTGACTATCACTACTATCTAGGCAAACTAGAGGAAGAGAAAGAGAAGAAGCGTCAAGAGGAGGAAGCAGCGAAAAAAGCGGCTAAGAAAAAGAAAAAAGCTGCTGGGAAGAAAGGTAAGTCGCTTCGCTCCTGAGGCGGCGATGCGGAGAGGAGGAGACGCGGAGAGTAGCAATGAGGGGTGCGGAGTGAGGAGGTAGATGGGCTTGTTTGATAGAACAATTTATTTCTATTTCCAACACTCTCACGCACTCATGCTTTCACGCTCTCACTTCTTTCCCGCGTCCCCGTTTCCCCGCGTCCTAGAGTCTTCTAATGTTGGACCACCTAACTTAAAAATATGGCTCCTACAGTATTGATTACAGGCGCTTCCCAAGGTATGGGCAAGGCAACTGCTCAGTTATTTGCTCAGAAGGGTTACGATGTTGTTCTGGCAGCACGCGAAGCTGATCGTCTCCATAGCGTAGCGCAAGAGATTCGAGAGCAAAGTTGCCAAGCCTTGGCAGTTCCCACCGATGTCAGCGACAGCCAACAGGTTAATGCACTGGTAGAAAAAGCGCTAGACGCTTACACTCGCATTGATGTCCTCGTCAATAATGCAGGAATTTGCATGACTGCACCGATGGCAAAGACAACCCAACAAGACTGGCAGGACATTATTAACGTTAATCTCTGGGGCTATATCTACACCATTCAGGCGCTACTTCCCCATTTCCTAGAACAAAAAAGCGGCACAATAGTTAATGTTGGCTCCTTTGGCGGTAAAGTTCCCTTACCAAACATGACTGCCTACTGTACGAGCAAATACGCCGTGACGGGATTAACCGAAACGCTGCGCTTGGAATTGGAACCGCAAGGCATTCAAGTATGTGGCGTGCATCCCAGCGTCACCAACAGCGACTTTCTCGAACGAGCAGTTTTTCGCAGCGAGGCAACCTCAGACACAGAAAACCAACGTCAGCAGATGGGAGAAATTTTGAAAAGTCCTGTTGCTAGTCAACCCCAAGATGTTGCCCAAGCAGTATGGGATGTCGTGCAGCATCCCCAAGCAGAAGTCGTCGTAGGTACGGGCGCGATCGCCACCACTGCCCATCGTTTCGCTCCCAGCCTAACCCAGTGGCTCCTCCAGCGTTCCTTCTCTAACTAAAGCCGCCACCCCGCAAGCCTCCTTTTCTCCCCTCCGTGTTCTCTGTGGTTCGTTTTTAAAGCGTTGCCCAACTGAGGGATGATAGTAAATGCAGATTGAGAAATTGTAGATTATGAGTTGACCAGGGCTGGTGTTTCTCCTCTGCTCCTCCGCCCCTCCGCCCCTGGAGAAGCCTTAACCATCTCATTATTGTGCAACACCATTTCTAATCCACCTGAGCTGGAAACCGCAAATTTATGTCAAGATAGCAAGCGTGTGGATTACATCATCAACCGCCAAAGCCCGAACTCCCACCGTGATCGCGCTCGGTAACTTTGATGGCGTTCATCGCGGGCATCAACAGGTTATGCAGCCCATTTTGCCCACAGCAGAAACGTTTCAGCGGCTTCGGGCAGCGGCATCCCAGGTTGAGGACTTTTATCCCCCCAACCTGGAAAAAACTGAGCTTCCCCATGCTAGCGTCGTTACTTTTAATCCCCATCCTCAAGAATTTTTTACTGGTCAAACCAGAAAGCTCTTAACGCCCCTAGAAGAAAAAGTCCCACTCCTAAAGGAGCTAGGCATTGAGCAACTGGTGCTTTTGACCTTTGATCGAGAACTTGCCTCCCTTAGTCCCTGGCAGTTTGTCGAAGAGATTTTAGTGCAGCAGTTGAGAGCAACTTACATTAGTGTGGGAGAAGACTTTCGCTTTGGACGCGAGCGAGCCGGAACCTCAGCAGACTTAAGCGCGATCGCAGCTCACTTTGGCGTTGAAGTCAGCATTGCCTCCTTGCAAACCGATCAAGATGAGCGCATTAGCAGCTCCCAAATTCGCCAGGCACTAGAGCAAGGTGAAATCAGCCAAGCCAACCGACTACTTGGGCGTTCCTATACTCTCACTGGAACAGTAGAAGTGGGAGAAAAGCGCGGCAGAACGATGGGATTTCCCACCGCTAACCTCCAATTGCCCCCAGCAAAACTCCTCCCCCGGCAAGGCGTTTACTACGTCCGCGTTTCCAGTCCGACACAGCTCCCACCCACTTCTCCCCAAGACGGCGTTATGAACATTGGCTATCGCCCCACCGTAGACGGCACGATCCCCACAGTAGAGGTACATCTGCTAGATTGGTCTGGAGATTTATATGGTCAAACCCTTACTGTCAGCTTAGAAACCTTTCTGCGCTCTGAACAGAAATTTTCCTCCCTAGATGCTCTCAAAGCGCAAATAACCGCTGATTGCGAAGCCGCTAAGCGCTATGCCCAGCAGAAGTCGCACGATTGAATAAGTTATTCTCGTGCAGTGCAGTAACAAATTTGAACTTTTACAGTAGTTTCTACGTCAACACGGCACAAGTGTCAAAGGGGTTACAATTCCATAGCTGAATTGCCCTTCTGCCTTCTGGAGGGATGGTGATGCGAGGAATCCTTATGCACCCTTGAGAACCCCGTCCCTCTGCCTTCCTTGAATTGCTTCGACTAATTAGTATGACTAACAACGTTATTCGAGCATTGCTTCTGCTGCTGGTAAGCTTCCCCTTGTTTTTTTCTCAGTTGGCATCAGCCCAAACTTCCTCCTCCTTCTCCACTTCCTGTCTGACAGCGAGCGAGTCAGCTCGGTTGAAAGAGAAAGGAAAACCCTCTAAGGATAAAGTTGTCACTGCTAATACCATTTCTCAAACAGGAGTCACCCTCCCTAGCCTTTGGTGGGCGAAAGAACGGCTCGCTCCTTTTGAAGGAAAGCTGATCGCCAACTGGATAGCCAACCAAGACAAAAAACACATCAATTTAGTAGTTAATGACCAACTCTGGTCGCTCCTCGATTACATCGAGCGTTATAGTTTTATCAATGAATTTGGGGCAGTGGCAAGAGAGTACAACTACAATCTGAGCATCTCCACTCAACAACAAGACTGTTTAGCCACCTATAACTGCAACTTCAGCACTGTTCCCCCTCGCTGTGAGATTGATTTTCGCCGCGAGGATTCAGACAGCTTACGAATGTAGCCCCCCAGGTACAGCGCTTTACCTCGAGTGGGAAGTACGCCGTTTCACTCAGAGGGCAAAGGTTAAAGGTTCAAGGGAAAATTCCATTCCTTTACCCCTTACCCCTTACCCTTTTCCCAAATCCGCTGTTTTCACCAAAGTGAACCTCAAGTCGTCGAAAACTGCCGTAAATGCTGCTATGTTCTCATTTCTCGCCACAAAGATTGGTATTGCTCGAAAATAGACTCGGAAAGCGGGTGGAGAAAATCACTTTTTTCGAGAATTTGCGGATCGGGGAAGAGGAGAGGGTGCTCCCGGAGGTCTTGCGGGAGTTCAGCCGGGTTCATGGTTAGGATAATTGGGGAAGCGGCATGGCTGAGTACTGAAATTTGAGTGGCTGGTTGGGGTTGCCAACAAAAATTGATCCACTGCTGCAATAGCGAGAGAGAATCTGGGACTTTGCTCTTTTGGGAATTGGTTGTCTTAGAGCTTGGTTGTACCCACAAGTCTGCCCAGAGCGCTGTTCCTGGGTGAGGCATTAAGACTTCGATTTGCGGATAGCGTGCTTGTACGGGCAAAAGATCATTAGACCAACCCACCGCTAACCAAGTATCTCCTAGAATCAGGGGTTGTAAATAGGAATCAGAGCTATAAAATTTTGCCTGTTTATTGAGTGCTAGCAGTTCTTGTTCTAGGTTAGGTACAGAGTTGAGATCGCGGGTATTATAGGAGAAACCCAGCTTTTTTAGGGTTAAGCCAATTACTTCTCGCGGCTGGTTGAGCAGAGAAATGCGATCGCGCAGTTCCTCACGCCACAAATCGCTCCAATCAGTAGGAGTCCAGCCTAGAGACTCAAATTGTTCGCGGCGATAGGCGATCGCCGTGCAGCCCCAGCGGTAAGGTGCTCCCCAAATGGGACCAGAATCATCTAGTTGACCTTGGTGATCGCGCTGGACTAAACTTTTCCAGCGTGGAGGTAATCTTTGCCAACCGGAAAGCTGTTTGAGATCTAGGGGTTGAACAAGCTCCTCGCTGATGGCTGAGGCTAACCAGTAGTCTCCCAAAGTTACTAAGTCGGCAGCGCCATTTTGGTCTTGGCTGGCATTCTCTTGCCAAGCTTGCAAGCGATTCCATATCCCCTTAAGCTTTGCTTCTGGTTCAAAGGCAAGTGCTACCGATTGAGCGATTTCCTGACGAAATCCCCCCAACACCCGAGACGGAAGTGAATCTTTCAGCAACCGCACTCTTAGATCTGCTGGAAGGCTGCTGCATCCCGAGGCGAGCTGCGCCAGTGCCAGTGCCCCTACCCATAAAAATTCACGACGGTTGAACATACTACTTTCAATGTTAAGTATAGTCGTTAGTCATTGGTCATTCGTCATTAGTAAAGTCTGGTGAGCGTTAGCCCAAACAGGACAAATTAGTCGTTGGTCATTAGTCATTCGTCATTACTGCTAACTTGACAGCGCTTTAGCCAAAACAGGACTATGGACTAAGAACTAAGGACTGCCGGAGAAGGGACGCGGACTGTGGACTAATGACTGCCCCTTTGGGGCGAGGAAAAATTAAATGAATCAGGAATATTGCCGGCTTTTGGGATCGCGCCCATAGCATAAAAATAAAGCGACTGAAATTGGGACTCCTATGGATCAGATTCAAGAGCAAATTACCGTACTCGACCAAAAAATTGAGCGACTCTACCAAATTGTCGAGCAGCTCAGCCACCAGATTGCTGAAAGTCGATTAGAACAACAAGACAATCCAGTTAGGGGAAGCGAACAGGCTTCTATCGTTGCTCAACATCAGCAAGACTTTGATCGGGAAAGTCTCGACTCAGCGATGAAACACAAGGACATTCTTAGTGATCGCAGCGATAGCAAAAGCAATGCTAACTACGACTCGGAAGTGTCTAGCGAGATTCAAATCCGACGGCTCCATGCCCAGCTTACAGCAGCATACAACCGCATTGCGACTCTAGAAGAACAACTCCTAGCTTGCAAAATCCATTTTTAACTCTCTCCTGAATAGCGCGCCACTAACCCCTCAATCGTTTCGAGTAACTGCGGCTGACTCCAGCCTCGCTCAAGATGGGCAGCGATCGCACATCCTCCAGCACCAACGCCTTCCTTAACATATCCTTGTTCATAGGCGCGTAGCTGCGGGTAACGAGAGGCAGCCAAACTGAGTTGAGTTGCTAAAAGTGGCACTCCTGTTAAGTTTCTCGCGAGTCCCACTGTATCGCCTGTTGGGTCTTCGGCAACCCAGCGGGTGGTTCCCACCACTACCTGGTGGGGTTTTCCAAACACGCCATAGTAATGCATGATCGCTTGCATGAGGGCATACACTGCCAGCATTTGTGTCCCGCCAGCCAGCAATACCCCACTTTTGCGACTCGCTGCGATCGCCATTCCTGCTGCGACAACTTGCATGGGATCGCCTACCGCAGCAACTAACGCTAGGGGATCGACTGTCTCTGGTAGTGGCAAGAAACCAGCACGCTTTAACCCCAAAGTCACAACTTCCTGCTTCTGAGTGTGATTGCAGTGAGTATGGCTGCTGTTAACTTGATTAGTTGCGGCAATTCCTAAGCCAGTTAGGAGGGAGAGAGCGGTTGTCGTTCCGCCCACGACGCATTCGCTAATAAGCAGATATCCCTGATTAGCCTCCGCCCCCAATTTTTCTCCCCAATCTAAGCCTTGGGCAAAGAGTTGTTTAACCACTGCCAGCGGTAAAGCCTTACCCGAGGTGAGACAGTGGGCGGGAACCCCGGCAAGATCGATAGCTGCAGATGCAGGGGATTGGGGTAAACCCGCGTTAAACAAATAAACTGGAAGATCCAGGGCTTCCACGATCGCCCGCGAAATCAGAGTTGGTGATGCCCCTGCTTCTAGCAGTGGTAAAGGATATTTGGGGGTAGGCTGGGGACCATTGACAAGAAATTCCGCATCTGCAATCGCGGTATATTGCCGTTCGGCAGGGGTTGCCCCAGCAGCCGAAATCCCAGGGATTAAACCTGTGGCAGTAAATCCTAAAATGCAAGCAAAGATTGGCTGGCATCCTTGATATTGCCGCAACCAGTGCTGTCCCTGTTGGAGCTGAGTATAAATCTGAATCACTATAGTTCTTAATTCCTAATTTGTAATTCGCAATGGAACTTAATCAACTGAACAAATTCCTATCACCAACACCTTGGAAGTTGAAAAAAAGAACTACGAACCGACCCGCAGAAATTTTTAATTTCGAGCATCGATCAATTACGAATTGGAAATTTTAATTATCATCATCCCACAAAACTTGTACCCAGTTGGGGGCGGGAGGAATCGGGTTGCCAAGGCGAGTGAGGATTAGTGAAGACACCACATGAACCACAAACAGATAAATAACATTGTTGAAGACAATCATAACCAGTGCGATCACCTGAATTAGCGCTAAACTGGGCACAGCAAGTAAACCTAGCTTCAGCAATCCCCACTCCACAAATTCTGCAACTTGGGCGATTACGTAACTCCAGAGGTCTTCCCCCAAAAAAATTGAAAGCAGCCAAAAGCGAAAAAATACGCCGAATGTCCCAATTAAAGTCCCAATACTAATGGAAAAAAGCCAGCTTGCCCCACCTTTCCACAAAGCACCCAACTGAATGCCCATTAAACCATAAGGGATGAGATAAAGAAGGCTGCGGGGCGGTCCCATCAGCACCGACAGTAGTAGACCCGCCGTTAATGCCGCCATCCCAGAAGCGCGATTTCCCCTTCGCAGGTAAGCTAACGCAATGGGCACTGGAAACAAAATTCGCAGCAGTGGTCCTGGCGGAAAATAGAAATTAATCAACCAAATCAAGCTCGCCGTACTAGCGAGGAAAGCCGTTTCTACCATGACCACCGAAGCACGGTTGGGGGAGTAATAGGATGGTTTGGGTTGTGAGGCTTGAGCGGATGGGGTCACTTCCCCTTCGCCTGCATCTACCCAGTTAGTATCATCTAGCGAAACTTCATTTTCATGCTCGTTATCCTCAGAAGAAGTAGAACGAGAGGCTTTATCATCTTGATTCATAATTTTTCATTACAGGTTACAGGTGTAATCCCGAATTCCGCGATTCTCTGGCTTTCACAGTGAGGTGTGAGATATGTGAGGGGATTTTCGCCATCACTGATGCATCAATTTCAGTTCCTTACTTTCCCTTTACTCCTCACTTGCTTTCTGCGCCTCGGTTCCCCACTCCGAACTCTGAATTTTGATTGCCCTTTTCTCCTTAGGCAACAATCTCCTCCAAGGCTGACACATCAGGAATGCAAAGGATATGTTGCTTTCGCCGAATCAGCCCCCTCCTCTCCAGCTTAGTCAACACCCGAGTTACTGTCTCTCGCGCTAAACCGCTAAGGTTACTCAATTCTCGATGGGACAAATTCGGAATTTCTATGCCTTGCTGTAGGGTCTTTCCCTGTCCTTCCACCAAAAACAGGAGTATATCTGCTACGCGAGAGATACTATCTGCTTCCCGCAGCCGCAGTTGTCGATTACACAGGCGCAGACGTTTTGCCATCAGTTGCGTTAGACGTACCCCCGCTAAGGGTTCTGAGCGAATAAGCTCAATAAAATCCTGGGCTGGAATACTAGCAATTTTCGTAGAGGTTAAGCTCATCACATCGGTGGAACGAGGCACTCGATCAATCGCTGCCATCTCACCAAATAGCTCTCCTGGACCGATAATATTAAGTGTTACCTCTTTGCCAGCTTGGTTATAGGTGCGAATCTTGACCCAGCCCTCCAAGATGAAATACACTGAGCCGCCCCAGTCATTTTCCAGCAAAATCACTTGGTTGGGAGGATGGTTTCGCATCACCACATGGCGAGTGGCTTTCTCCAAACTTGCCTGAGGCAAGCCATGGAAAAAAATTGTTGAACTGATGGACTGATAGAGATCAAAGGTTGCTTCGCGGCTGTGTCGGTCTTCCATTCTTTTAGGGATAAGAATATCGGTAGTCTGGCGTTATTGTTCCAACCGTTGCCCCAATTCATATCGTCCCTTTGAAAAGACCTTGAGGACGGATCAGTAGTATCACCACCATAATCAGCAGTGCCACTCCCAGTTTGTATTGGGAACCCAGGAGTGGAACACTGAGTTCCTGGGCGATCCCAATTACTAATGCTCCAGCGATCGCACCATAAGGATTACCGATGCCGCCCAGAATGGTTGAGGCAAATATGGGCAAAATCAGAAACCAGCCCATTTGCGGACGCAATGCTGTAATTAACCCATACATTACCCCGCCCAAAGCGGTCAAAATTCCGGTAATGACCCAACTCCAAATAACAACACGCTCAACGTTAATCCCCGAGACCCGTGCCAAATCGAGATTATCCGCAACTGCCCGCATTGCCTTGCCGATTTTGCTGTTTTGGAGGAGAAAGTGCAAAGCGACAATTGCCACAATTGCTAAGGCGATCGCAATTAGCCGATAGTAAGCCACGTTGATGCCAAAGATCTCCAAAGCAGGCATCACTGGCAAATCAAAGGACTGGTTGCTGCCACCCCAAATTAGAAGAATGCCACTGCGGATAAATAAAGCCAAGCCAATGGAGATAATAATGAGGGTAGTGGGATTGGCACGAGCTTGACGCATGGGTTTCCAAAGCAGTTGCTCGGCAATCAACATCGCCACGACAGTGCCTCCCGCCCCCAGAATGATGGAAATCCAGAGGTTAACGCCGCTAACGTTCGCAAACCAGCTCACATAAGCGCCCAAAGTCATAAAATCGCCTTGGGCAAAGTTAGGCAATCGCAGAATACCAAAGGTGAGTGTGAGTCCGACTGCTGCCAGAGCAATGATGCTACCGACTGCAATTCCGTTGACTACCAGTTGCGCTATTTCCATTCCATTCTCCGCATCGGAACACCTGCGTGCCTATGATACAGGGAAAGGAATTTCGGGAGGCGATCGCGCTTTGCTAAGATAGCGCTAAAAATAAGGATTGAGATGAGTGACCAGCAAAATACCGAGCAAACTTCTGTTCAGCCCTCCAATTTGGCATCGGCAATGACCAAAATGCGACCTTGGGGGACTGTTACAGTCTTAGAAAAGGGGGAAAGGCACAGGATCAATCGCATTGAGGTCAATCCAGAGCATCATATCAGTACCCAACTGCACTACCATCGCAGCGAACATTGGATTGTCGTCTCTGGCACAGCTAGAGTCATCTTTAACGGCGAGGAACATATTCTCATGCAAAAACAATCCACGTATGTTCCCATGAATACTGCCCACCGCGTTGAGAATCCGGGCGTGATTCCCCTAGTCATGATTGAAGTGCAAAACGGCGAGTATCTCGGCGAAGATGATATCATTCGCTTTGAAGATGCCCAGACTGAATCCACTCAAACGCCCAGTGCTGAATAACGCTCACAATGCTAAAAAAGAGGGACGCAACCTCTTCTTTGCGTCCTTCGCTACGGACATCTCACGGCGGGGAATTAAGCGGTTCCGCCGGCTCGCCCTTACAGGCATCCGTGTCCTCGTCTTTGCGGTTATCTCTCCACTCCTGGGGACTATTGTTGCTCTTCCTCTTCTTCCTCTTCACTCGGATAGACAAAGCTCTTAGAGCGTCCAGTAAGCACCGACTTACCCAAAGAAAGGGCTTTCTCTGCCTCGATAGCAGCCTTCCCCTTCCAAACTGCTCTACGCATGTTGCGCCTTGATTTCGACTTTTTCTTCTTCGGAACAGCCATAATTCTTGTTTAGACTCTCTTGCTACTCTAAATCCCTGGTAGGATTATAGCGCGAGGTTCTCTCTCTGCAAGCCGACTTGCTTGAACTAGCCCCCATATCTAGTTAGCACTTTCGGCTGCGAAGATAGGTTTGTAATCCTCGGAAAGATTAGCACAAATATCGTCAAACTCGCCGGAAGTGGCAGCTTCGTTCGCAACTGCCATTACAACAAGGACATGATGCGCTGCAGTGTAGGGTTCTACGTGTTCTTTTTTACTAACACGGTCATAAAATTCTTGCAGTGAAAAAGAGTTACCCTTTTCTCCTTCTCGTCCTCGGAGATACTTGCCAATTTCTTCTGGAAGTTGCTCGGCCAGATTACTCGCTTCATCTCCGACAATTCGCTCTGCCAGGGTTTCCAGTGTTGCCTTGATAGCGACTTCTGTTTCTCCGCGCGAACTAATTTGGGCACGATTTTGAACCTGGTTAACAAATTGGTTGTATTTCATAATGACTTTATACCCTGTAAAAAAAATTACTACTGCTTAGTTTGATCGCGTAGCTATTTATCAAAACTAATTCCTCCTTCTCAAGCATATGTATTGCCTAGCTCCATTCTCTTCATCCTCAAGAGGTAAATTCAGTTTCGCTCTCAAGTAAGAGAACAAACTTCGTTCTTAAGCGCTAACCTGGACATGCAGCAAGGAATAAGCATTATGGCAGAGCAACCAGAGCAAGAAGCTGCAAACGACAACGAAGCAATTGAGGAACTCGAAGCTGAGGCTCCTCTACCCCCAGAGGTTACGGAAGAGGAAGACGCGGAAACAGGTTTTCGAGGCGTTGGCGAGGCAATCCCTTCCGAAAATGTCCCCAATGAACGGGAAGAATTGGCTTCTCGCAACACCGGCGGCGGAGAAAAGCTAGAGGAGTTGGACACTCGCATGGCAACAGGTTCGGACCCCACAGGCGGCGACACCGACGCTGATGCTTACCAGGCAAAAGTGATGGGTGAAGAGGCAGTGGGCGGACTTGCCCCAACCCCAGAGCAAAATGTAACTGAAGATTTACAAGAAGCGACTGGGATTGAGACAACAGAGAGAGAAATTGTACACACCGAAGAAAAATTAGAGTGGCGCGACCAACATCGCTGGCAACTCGACCCCGAGTCTTCTGAAGACTACGAGGAGCGCCCTTAACCAAACAACTAACAACTCGCAATTCGCCATTGCGACCCTAGATCAGCTCTCGCACCTTGTCCGACAACACCGTGAGGGCAATCTGTTCGTGGTTAGGCTCACCTCTTGAGGTTCGCCTCGTTCAAACGCGACAAGATTGTTCACACTCAGGTATGGAAGCGATCGCTACAAGAAATCGCGATCAAGTGGCGAAAATTACGTAGAATCGAGGAGGAGGTGAAGAAGCTACTACTCATCTCCTCATACTTGGATAAGCTCAGGCATAAATCCCCTTAATCTTTTTGAGGTGCAAGAGGTTCAATTCCCGCTTGATTAGGCTTTCAGAATGCTTGTCACCCCTCCAGGCTATCACTATATTCCTCTTCTGCCAGAGTGGTTAAAACCTAAATTTCTCGTGGGCTAAAACAAGGCGGGATTGCTTAAATATTTCCAACCATTACTAATTCATCCCCAACTTCTAACCCTTTACCCGCCTCTTCGGTGGGGATTTTGGTGTTCACGCTCAGGCGAAAAAAGTGATTAAAACGCGATGAATTTGCCCAACTGGGCAAGGTTTCTCGACGCTTCCGCATAAAAATCTTTTGGAACTGGGGATAAGCCTCGCTGGTGAGAGGGTCTCGCGTGGGAACAACGCAGCGCTGACAGGGATTGATCCCGCCCACCCGCAAGTCTCCTACTTTAAACTCGCAAACTTCATCTGGGTTAGCAAATAGCTGGTCTTCCCAAAATGCGGGAACATCCTCAATTTCTAGGTTTGCTCGCAGGCGCGATCGCATACTATCTATGCTAATATCGGGAAACCAGTTAGCAACAGCTTCTAGAGTAGCAGTGCTAATTACCGTTGGTCCAGAAGCATCCGTATCGTCAGGAAAACCACAATGCTTATTCTGGCGCAAAAATACGTTTTGATCAAAAAAGTGGCTTAACCAGGTTTCTAGTTCGATTTGGTCTTCGCAGAGGTTAAAAACTTCGCTTTGCTCACTTCCCTGAACTTGTAACGTAATGGTTTGGGCATCGAGGTCAAATGAAGTTCGCAGTAAGTGAACCTTGGCGTTCCGTTTGCCGTTAACAAACTTCCCTTTTTCGTCAAAAATGGCAAACTGTCGGTCAAATTCTAGGGAACCGCCTGGAAGGACTGTTGCCCGATTAACTGCTACACCATCGAGAGATTTAATTGGATAAATTAGAATGCGGGCAAGATAAGGCACAATTTCTCATTCGTAAGTCGTAATTAATTACGATTTATTCTTGTGGTTGGATATTAGGGCAAATTGTCCGAGCAACCAGTTCTGCTGGGGGCTTCTCTTGCCAGCCCGAAAGGATACCTTGCAGTTCAGACTGAAGGATTTCGAGGGCTTCAATCTGTTGTGCGATTTCCTCTTTTTTGTTCACAAGGCGCTGCTTAACCATGCCACAAGGTAGCTCTCCAGCATCGTGAATCGCTAGAGTTTCTTCAATTTCAGTTAGGTTGAGTCCGAGAGATTGTGCTCGCTTAATAAAAGCAAGCCGATTGAAAACTTGCTCTCGAAAAAGGCGATATCCTGATTGAGTTCGTTGTACCACTGGAACCAGCAAACCTAGCTCTTCGTAATAACGAATTGTTTTGACTGGTAAACCACTTTTAGTAGCAACATCGCCAATTTTTAGCCATTTTTCAGACGCTAGAGTGATCATGGAAAGTATTTTCCCTCATAGCAGCTTAGTAACTATCTCACGTACACTAATTTCTTCCCCTGCTCCCTTTTCCCGCCGTTCCCCGTGTATCCGCGTCCCTGCGTCCCCGCGTCTTCTTTGACCTGCTCGTCTCAATAGTAAATTGTCGGTGCATGAAGATAGCGTCTTAGTGGGGTGGGCGACGCCTTTCACTCGTCAGTAGGGGTAAGGGAGAGCGGGAGGAGGCAGACGGCAGAAACCGTTTTGGTACTTCTGTTTTCGAGCCAGGGGGAACCCGTTGAAGTTGCCACCAGCGCAGCAAGAGCGCTCCTAAAGCAACAGCAATACCAAAGGCAAGCAAGGTGGGGTGATCGCTCACTCCGCCAATCGCTGCATCTACTGCTCCAGCAATTAGTATAAAGCCAGAAATAGGCTCTTTATGGTAGGCTACCTTCAAAAACCGAGGCCATAAAATGTTCATTGCGCCGCTTTGGTATCTCGATGGTTCGAGTCTAGTCCTAGACTATCTTATCAGCTTCCCAAGTAGAAGCTCTCTTATTATATAAGTCCTGAACGGGTTTTAATGCAGAAGTTTATAGCAAACCCAGCCAGGATAAGACTCCCTGACCTGTTATAAACTCAATCAGTAAAGTAAGAACGAAGCCGAGCATGGCGGCTCGACCATTCAAACGCTCTGCATAGGGATTGAAGCCAAATTTGGGTTCTTCCTGGTTGGGTGTAATGCTAGGTTGGGGTTGTGTCATCAATTAATTGAGTTTGTATCGGGGAATGGGGCACTTTTTTACTATTTTACTAAGCGTGATCGCTCCTTGGTCAACTCTGCAAGGCTAGTAGTGGGAAAAAGTAGCCAGAATCTAGATTGTATTCTTAAATCGTGCCGGGAAATAAGTAGAGAGTCAACATGGAAATTGGCGTTCCCAGAGAAAGGAAAGACCAAGAATTTCGAGTGGGGTTGAGTCCCAGTAGCGTGCGGACGCTATGCGAGAACAATCACGCTGTTTTTGTTGAGACTAATGCCGGGATAGGGGCTGGTTTCAGCGATCAAGATTACCAGCAGGTGGGAGCTAAGATTGTCGATCAAGCAGCAGATTCCTGGAATCGAGAGCTAGTCGTTAAAGTTAAGGAGCCGTTGCCTTCAGAATACCAGTATTTGCAAAAAGAGCAACTGCTGTTTACTTATCTGCACTTAGCAGCAGAGCGCCATTTGAGCGAGAATTTAATTAATTCTGGAGCAGTGGCGATCGCTTACGAAACCGTGGAACTCCCCAATGGCAAGCTTCCTCTGCTCAACCCCATGAGCGTAATTGCCGGGCGCTTGTCTGTACAGTTTGGCGCTCACTATCTAGAGAGGCAGCAAGGCGGACGGGGCGTGCTTCTTGGGGGCTTTCCTGGGGTGCGCTCTGGGCGAGTGACGATTATCGGCGGCGGAGTTGTCGGCACTGAAGCTGCTCGGGTGGCGCTAGGCATGGGAGCACAAGTGCAAATCATTGATGTCAACATCGAGCGGCTGGCGGAGTTGGAAAACTTGTTTGGTTCCAGAGTGGAACTGCTCTACAGTAACTCTGCCCAACTCGACGCAGTTGTCCCAGAAGCAGATTTGCTTATTGGTGCTGTTTTGGTTCCGGGGCGGCGAGCGCCCACTTTAGTGCCCCGAGAGTTAGTGAAAAAAATGCGCCCAGGCTCTGTGATTATTGATGTCGCCGTTGATCAAGGTGGGTGCGTGGAAACCCTGCAAGCCACATCACACACCCATCCCACCTACGTGGAAGAAGGCGTGATCCACTTCGGAGTTCCCAATATGCCCGGCTCTGTTCCTTGGACAGCAACGCAGGCACTTAACAACAGCACGCTTTCCTATGTTCTCAAGCTCGCCCATCATGGTCTCAAGGCGCTAGAAAGGGATGAAGCATTGGCAAGGGGCTTAAACGTTAAGAACCACCGCCTGGTTCACCCGGCTGTGCAGGAAGTATTTCCAGATTTGGCGCAGTAGCGCTAAATTGCAGGAAATGTCCACAGAGAAATCACGATCCCCAAGGCGAAGCCTACTAGCACTTGAAAGGGGGTATGTCCCAGTAATTCTTTCAGCCGCGCTTCGTTAAACTGCTTATGCTCGACAAATAGCTCATCAATGATTTGATTGAGAATGCGGGCTTGCTTACCTGCGGCTTGACGGACACCAGCAGCATCGTACATCACTATAACCGCAAAAAGGCTAGCGATCGCAAATGCTGGCGATGACCATCCTTCTATCTGTCCGACTCCAGTTGCCAGAGAAGCAACTAAGGCTGAGTGGGCGCTAGGCATTCCGCCAGTTGTCACCATAGCGCGGAAGTTAACCTTACCGTGTGTCATCAGCTCAATCGCTATCTTTAAAACTTGAGCGATGAAACAGGCAAGGAGAGCAACTAGCAGCACCTTATTGTCTAGAACGTCTCCAAAGTCCTGCATGGCATAAGGCGTTAGTTTTTACGGGTTAAGATTAACTTAGCGATCGCTCGTAGGGGTTCCGCTTTTTCCCCATAAACATCAACGAGGGCAACCGCCGCTTCAATACGTTGCTTGGCTTGAGTTTTCGATTCCTCAAGCCCTAAAATACTAGGATAGGTGGATTTTTTTGCCTGCACGTCCTTTCCGGCTGTTTTTCCCAATTCCTCCTGACTTGCAGTAATATCCAAGATGTCATCGACAATTTGAAATGCTAACCCAATATTTTGAGCATACTTAGACAACCGTTGCAAGTCTTGATCCGCAGCACCAGCTAAAATTGCTCCACTCACCACGCAAGTTTCCAATAGCGTCCCCGTTTTATGAGTATGAATGTAATTGAGTGTTTCGAGGGGAGTCTCGGAGTTGCCCTCCGCTTCCAAGTCCATTACCTGCCCCCCAACTAACCCGGCTGCCCCCACAGCCCTCCCCATCTGGGCAACCACCTCTAAAACTTGCGATGCTGGCACGTTTTGGGTTTGGGTAGCCACCGATTCAAAGGCGTAAGCCAACAACCCATCCCCAGCGAGAATTGCCATATCTTCGCCGTAGAGCTTGTGATTGGTGAGCTTGCCGCGCCGATAATCGTCGTTATCCATTGCCGGGAGATCATCGTGAATCAATGACATGGTGTGGATCATTTCCAAGGCGCAGGCTGCTGGCATTGCCATCTCCACTGTTCCCCCAGCCAATTCGCAGGTGGCAAGACAAAGAATGGGGCGCAAGCGTTTTCCCCCCGCCAGCAGGGAGTAGCGCATTGCCTCATAAATCCTTTCCGGCTCTGTGACAAGGAGCGATCGCTCCAAAGCCTCTTCCACCAACGCCTTGCGCTGCTCTAAGTAAGTCTCTAGATCAAAAGCTGGGGAGTCTTGTTTGGGACTGGGTTGTCCATCTATCATGATCGCCTCTTGTCACCCTCGAACCAACCAACTGTTATGACAAAAGAATTCACGCATTAGAAAATCGCGCTCTTTTCATGTCCACCCACAAGAGTTCGGGACATAGACGCGACCGGGCTTACAGCGTTTCGAGGAGACATCGAAACACAGCCGCTCAAATTTCGCGTCTGTTCCAGAGTTAACTTTGGTTCGGGGTTCCTAATTCCGAATTCGAGTTGTACACGTGCGTGCCCGCCTCGATAGAGTCGGTTTTGAATGTACCATGTTTTTGAGCAGAGTTAACCCTCCCCCTGCGCAATTTATTCCAACTGCTTGCGTGAAGCTCGTTCTTCTAACCGACGAGAGATTTTTGCGAGGCACGCTGGCTATAGCTCGACACCGTATTTTGCAGTAGCATTGCCACTGTCATCGGACCAACGCCACCAGGAACTGGGGTTAGAAACTGGGCGATTTCAGCTACCGCCTCAAAATCTACATCGCCAACAATGCGCGATTTTCCGCCTGCCTGGTTGAGGCGACTGATGCCGACATCTACCACCACTGCTCCCGGTTTAACCATTTCCTTGGTAATTGCGCCTGGCTGTCCTACCGCTGTCACCAAAATATCAGCATTACGGGTGAGACTCTGCAAGTCCTCCGCCGAGGTGTAAGAATGAGCCATGCTCACCGTCGCATTCGCTTCTAGCAGCATCAGCGACATCGGTTTGCCCACCAAAATACTCCGCCCCAGGACTACTGCTCGTTTACCAGGCAAATCAATTTGGTATTCCTGTAGAAGCCGCATCACCCCAGCCGGAGTACAGCTACGCCACCCCATTTCCGATCGCACGAGCCGCCCGAAGTTCGCGGGATGGAGTCCATCAACGTCTTTATCCGGGTCGATTCTGTACAGCAGCGTAGATGCATCTAAGTGGTCAGGCAGGGGTAGCTGGAGAAGAATGCCATCAACGCGCTCATCTTGATTGAGTTCATCAATGAATCGCTCCAGTTCTTGCTGTGGCGTGTCCGTAGGAAAATGCCGTCCAAAGGTAGTAATCCCTGTTTCTGAGCAAATGCGCTCTTTTTTGCGGACATAAATCGCACTGGCGGGGTCTTCTCCTACCATCAGCACCGCCAATCCTGGTGGACGTCCAAATTGGGCTTGTAAGCTGGGGATGCGCTCTTTCAGTTCGCTATTGAGCTTCTGAGCTAATGCTTTACCGTCTAATCGCTGGGCAGTTTGAGAAGTCATGGAAACTAGGCAGTTGCGTTATTCAGTTTGGCAGGATTTGGGGCACGGGGTTGCCTCCGTACTGACATTACGGAGAGTAACACACTGCGCTTTGTGGAGCTACTGGGGGAAACAAGCAGAGGGGCAGAGGAGCAGGGTAGAAAAAAGCAGAGGAGCAGAGGAGCAGAGAAGAAAGAAGACGCGGGGACACGGGGACACGCGGACGCGGGGAAATTTCCGGTACATAGCAAGTCTCCGCACGGAGATCTCACGGGATCAAGCGCGTTCCTCGAACCCCGTGTCCTTGTTTCCGCTTCACCCCATCTCCGCGTCAGGAGCGAAGCGACCGCACCTCTGCACCTCCGCACTCCCTACTACCTTCACCATCTCATGATTATGCCACGCCTGATCTCCCTAGTGCTTTAGCGATTAAACACCGAAAAACAACAGCAAAAAAACACCTCCATAAAGGAGTAGCACCAGTCAACTCTCGAAGCCAATATTTCCAATTCCTCTCCTTTCTCGCCGCAATAACCCTAATAAAAGAACGCCGCTCATCAGCATAGCTAACGCGAGTACGAAAATCTGAGACTGGGTTAGGGCATGATCAATGGAACCGCCCCGATAAGCTATGTCAGCGAAAGCCACAAACATCACATCGAAGCTATTGCCACCGAGAATTCCTCCCACAGCCAGGGTGAGCGCTCCCTGTTGCACTGCTGCCACTGAGGTAACAAGTTCCGGTAGTGACGTTGACACAGCGGTAAATAGACCTCCTACCACCGATTCCGAAAGCCCAGTTTGCTCTGATATGGATACCCCCGATTCTGCTACTACATAACCTGCCACTCCAGTAATCACTGCCAAGAGAAAGAAACGTAACCACAAACCTGTCAAGCTAGAACCACCGGAAGTGTCTTCTTCCACTTCGTCGATGCGCGTGCTAGTAGTGCGTCGTGGGTTCCACATGGGGTGTTCCCGAGCAGCAGAAAGCACTCGAAGTCCAAATATATAGGAACTAAAATGACCGCAGAAGCTGGATAAATAGCACAAACACTCACCTGAGGACCTGCCATTGCCAATAGTGAAATTGTCAGGAGGGTAAGTAATAGTGTTCCCTGCGTCAGATTGGCAGGTGAAGCCGCCGCGTGTTCTAAGTTAGCTTTGCGGTACACAATGTCGGCCACCGACAGAAATGCAGTTTGGGCAGCTATTCCTCCCAAAGCATTGCTAATCGCTAGTTCGGCATAACCACCAGCCGCCGCAGTTACGGAGGTGACAATCCCAGATAAGGAGGTACTGCCTCCCAAAAATAGGGCACCAACTACTGCTTCACCGAGACCGGTTTTATCAGCCAGGCGGTCAGTTACCTTTGTCATCCTGGTGCCGATGATCGCAATGACAAAAGCCGCGATTAAAAATATACCGATATTAATTGCTAAAGAGTTAAAACCAGGGCACCGAGAGCTGGCAGTAATACTCAGTAAAGCACATTGGTTACGAGAATCAAGTGTACCCGCAGACTGAAATCTGGCTTCACACTAAGACGCTATCTCGCAACTGACAATTTACAATTCAGACGAGCAGGGGGAGGTAGGGAAAGCAGGGGAAGCAGGGGAAGCAGGGGAAGAAATTAACGTGGGTGAGATAGTCACTAAAACCTGTGCTGACTCTATCCCCCAAGGGTAGTATTGCTAGGATTTCCTGTGTGGTGCTTTCTCGAGAAAAATTGAGGTCGTGCCTGATTGGTTGATTGCAGGAGTTGTTCAAGCGCCTGCCCATCCTCTTGCTCAATGAGTGACATGAGCTGGTCTAGACTCTGACGATATTGCCCAAGCGATCGCAGCAGCTCTTGACGGTTATAACGTGCCATCATTACTCCCAACTCGGGATTGCCCCCGCCAACGCGGCTAGTGTCGTGAAACCCGAAACTAGCGAGCTGTTGTGCCAATTCTAAAATTGCGGGGTTGCTCTCGCTCCTACAGGCAGCAATTAAACTTGCGCTGACCATCACAGGCAGATGGGAAATCCAAGCAACGGCTCTGTCGTGGTCTTGGGGAGGGCAAAAATAAATCTGGGAACCGAGCGATCGCGCCACGGTTTCCACTTGTCTGAGAGCAGCTTTCGGGGTAGTTTCGGTGGGCGTTAACACATAGGGGGTTTCTGTAAATAACCCGATTTGAGCCGCAGCAATTCCCTGCTCGGCCGTTCCTGTCATGGGATGTCCGCCCACGAAATTAGACCATTTCGGGCTAACTGTCTCAACCACAGGCATTTTTACCGAGGCAACATCGGTTAGAACCGTCTCAGGATCCAGGTAGGGAAGCAGTTGTTCCAGTGTCGGCGCGATCACTGCTAGCGGAGTGCAAATAAATACTATCTCTGCGTTTGCCAGTGGCGCCAACTTCGCACTTGCCTCATCCACCGCCTCTTGTCTGCGAGCCAACTGACAAGTTTCCTCTCGACGAGACACACCGAGAACGTAGTGCCCCAGCGATCGCAATTCCAACCCCAGTGAACCACCAATCAGACCCAATCCAACAATTCCCACATTCATACCTTACCTCCATCTACTGCGTGTCTAACCTGTAGGTTGGCATAATAAAAAAACGGCACTCTCATTAAATTCAAAATGCAAAATTAAAAATTAGACAGGGGTTCCTCAATATAAAGACGAATAGTGCTTGGAGGTTGATGAGAACACGGGTTCCAAGGTTTCTTGGAACCACGAGATTTCCGCTCCGTAATAAATCTACTCTTTTTTTAATTTTGAATTTTTAATTGCTTTCTATGGGTGTAATTGAGGCAGAAGTCCATTCCTCCCTACGTGCTTTTCTAAAAGCGCAAGCTCAACCCACCTGGATTCATCATTTAACGATGGCGCGGTTGGTTGCTAGAGCCTTGCGCTTGGGTCGTCCTGCCTTAATTCAAACTGGAAGTGCCAGAGCCCGATACGTCCTCAGTTACCTAACGCCTGCTTTGCTCTGGAATGATCCAGTGATTCTGGTGGCTCCTGTAGCAGTTCAACAGCGGTTGCTCCAGGTAGAAATCCCGCAGTTGCAGCAGTGGCTAGAGACAAACGCCGAAATCCGAACCGAGGATTCCCCGAGATGGGAAGGCGATTTTGGGGGAATAATCCTCGCCTCGCCAGCCACTTGGTTAGCTGACCGCCTAGAGAAGCAGGGACGCTTTCCCCAAGGCATTCCCACACTCATCGACTGTGCTGAAGACCTCGAAGAGTGGACTCGTCAGCAACTAACAGCGAGCATTCAGCCTAAGGATTGGGAAGAGTTGATGCAACAGTTTCCCCACCTTCGCGACTTAATCCGGGACGTTCGCGTTCAACTCACCAAAGCTATCTTTGAGCATCCCCAAACTCCCTACGAATGTTGTTTACTCGAAGTACGCGAGCAACAGAGCTTACGAAGTTTATTCAAGACCTTAGAGCAGCATCCTTCCGAGAAGCTTATTCCCAACGCTTTTCGTCAGTTTTGGCATCGGTGGCAAACCGATAATCAGTTCCTATGGGCATCAGTTGCTAGAGAGCAAGGGCAGTTTACCCTGCACTGCGAACCGGGTTCGGTGGCGAGCGCTTTGAGTCAAGTCTGGCTTCAGCAACCGTTTGTGTTAATTGGTCGCTATCTTGACCAGGAAAAAAACGCGCCCATTTACCGCCAGCAGCTTGGCTTAGGAGAGTTAACTTGTTTGAAGTTCTCCCCTGAGTACCAGAGCGACCACATGCAACTGTACTTACCAGACCGCCTCCCCATGCCCAATTCGCCTCAATTTCAAGCTTATCTAATCCCAGAAATCCGAAATCTGGTCAATCTGAGCAACCACCTGGAAGGACCTGCGATAGTGCTAATCAAAGATGTTCCGTTAAAGGCACAGGTGGGGACGACAATGGCCGCTGAGTTTGGCTCTCGGGTGCAGGTAGAAAAGACCAATTTGGGTGAAAACAGCGTCCTAATTAGCAGTTGGGAATTCTGGCAAGAGCATCAAGCGGTTTTGCCTACTCCTCAATTACTGGTTATTACCTCTTTGCCAATTCCTTCTTTAGAAAATCCCCGCGTCGCTGGTCAGGTTGCCTACTACAAGCAACAACGCGCCGATTGGTTTCGGCTCTATCTCTTGCCGACAGCACTTCGGGAATTACAGCAAGCTGTCATCCCGCTACGCGAATCTCAAGGGATTGTTGCCCTGCTGGATAACCGAGTGAATCACCGCAGTTATGGTGGCAAAATTCTGGCTGCCTTGGAACCTTGTGCCAGAATTGACTACATTGACCAGAGTGGGATGAAGATGGGACTTTCTTGAATAAAGGCAGGGAGAGGTCGTTGCAGAATTTAAAGAATTTTGTCCTCTCTGGGCGGCAACGCGCTACGATCTAGGCGTAGCGCAAGGCAAAGCATTATGGGTGAAGCTAAACGCCGTAAGGCTGCGTTAGGAGATAAATACGGTCAACAGAAAAAGTTTATTCCCTGGCTCGGACTTAGCAAAGAGCAAGGGGATAAATTTGTCAAATGGACAACTCGAGGAGCGTGGATTGGCATCAGTTCTTTAGTGATTTACTGGGTGACTGTTCGAGTGATTGGACCAGCATTCGGTTGGTGGCAACTTAGCAATTGAAAAGGCAGAAGGCAGAAAAGGGATCTGATTGAGTTTTGCTGTCCTTTCTCCTGCTTCTCTATCCCCTTTCCTAAAAGCTGATTTATAAAGTAAATCCTAAGAAGCAAGACCACCCCCGCATAAGCCTCACCATCGCACCATAAATCATCGCTTCACTAAGTTCGGGGAAAAGCTCATCATCCTTGTTCAGGCGGCGATAGCGTCCTCAGCAACCCCAGGTTCGCTCCACTACCCACAGTCTCGGTCACACCTGGAACCCAGCCTCGTGCGCGAGGGGGATCTCGAGTTCAGCTCCACAGAGTTGAGGGTTCGCGTGAGCACGCGCGTTTTCCTGTATATCGATCCACCCCAAAACTGTAACTGCTTTTGGGAGCAGCTCTGTTCCATGAATACTGCTGCTGCCAAACGGTCTTTTAGATTGGGTTCGGTGACTGCTACTTTCTTCTTAGGGTCGGCTGATTCAAAAGTAGTGGAAATTGGTGGATTAGAAATTTATGAAAAATGGGGATTGTTGCGTTCCCTTGTCATTGAAACTGCATTCAGAGGTCAAGGATACGGTCAGGCATTCACCAGGGACCTGATTGAGTATGCGAAATTGAAAGGAGTCAGGGAGATCTATCTTTTGACGACTACGGCAGTGACGTTCTTCACAAAAATCGGATTTGAAATAGTTGAGCGAAGTACAGTTCCTCTAATGATCAAAAGTACTAGTCAGTTTACTAGGTCAGTTTACTAGCTTGTGTCCTGCCTCAGCAGTTTGCCTGCGGAAAGCCATGCCGGAATAAAAATTTAAAGGCGTTTACAGCCAGCAAAGAGGTCAGTGACAATGACTGATGTATTAATCATTGGCGGAAGCGATGCAGGCATTAGTGCTGCCTTACGGGCAAAAGAGTTAGAGCCTACAGTCAATGTAACTGTCGTTGTGGCTGACAGCTTTCCCAACTACAGCATCTGTGGTCTACAGTTCTATCTCAGTGGGGAAGTGTCCGATTGGCATTACCAGGCTCATCGAACGGTGGAGGAGATTACACACGAAGGCATTCATTGCTTGCTCGACCATACGGCTCAGACCATCAATCCAGCCCAAAAAAGCGTGAGTGTGGTGAATCGAGAAGGGCAGTTGAAACGCTTGACCTAGGAACGGCTCATCGTGGCTACGGGTGCTGCTCCAACTCAACCTCGTATCACAGGGCTAAATCTCGGTGGGGTTTATCCGCTACATTCAATGGCGGACAGCTTTGCTGTTTATCAGCACCTAACGACTCGTAATCCCCAATCAGCCGTCATTATCGGCGGCGGATACATTGGATTGGATATGCCTGATGCTTTGACTTACCGAAATATCGCCGTCACAGTGGTCGAACATTCAGCATCCGTCCTGAAAACGGTCGATTCGAGTCTCGGTGAAATTGTTCGCAGGGAACTAGAAAATCATGGCATCCAGGTTGTCAACGGTGTTGCTGTTGAGGCGATCGCACAGCAAGGGACGCAGTTGCTTCTTACAGGTTCTCAAGGATTTCAGATAGCTACTGACCTAGTGTTAGTCGCGGTTGGCGTTCAGCCTTCAACAGAGCTGGCACAGTCGGCTGGCTTGGCAATAGGAGTGCGGGGTGCAATTCGACTGAACCGGGCAATGGCAACCAATGTTCCTGATATTTATGCAGCAGGGGAATGTGTGGGAACCTGGCATCGCCTCCTCAACCAGCCCACCTATCTTCCTTTGGGAACGACCGCTCATAAGCAAGGTCGGATTGCTGGTGAAAGTGGCTGTGGGCGGGAATCGAGAATTTGCTGGGTTCCTAGGAACTCAGGTAGTGAAAGTCTTTGATTTGGCGATCGCGCGGACTGGCTTGCGCGAGAAGGAAGCAGAGCAGGCGGAATTCGACGCTCTCACCGTTGAGATAGATGCCTGGGACCACAAAGCTTATCACCTAGGGGCTCAGAATTTGCGAATTCGTATCACTGGAAAACGTCAGAGCGATCGCCTATTGGGAGCGCAAATGGTCGGTCTACTATCGCTCAGAGGTCGCCAAACGCATTGATATCTTTGCCACTGCCCTCTTTCATGGCATGAAGGTTGAAGAGTTAAATGACCTTGATCCCAGCTACACCCACCTTTTAGTAGTCCCTGGGATCCTGTCCAGATGAGCGCACAAGCCTGGTCAAGGCAAAGTCACAGCATCCTTACCTATCTACGGTCTAGTTAACACCAGCTAATATCTATGACAACTTTCAATCATCCACCCAGAATTTTGTTTTTATATGGCTCTTTACGAGAGCGCTCCTACAGCCGCTTGTTAGCTGAAGAAGCCGCTCGCATCATAGAAGGATTTGGGGCAGAGACTCGCTTTTTTGACCCCCGTGAGTTGCCGATCAAAGGTAGTGTTGAAGAGACACCCCCCAAGGTACAGGAGTTGCGAGAGTTAAGCCTTTGGTCTGAAGGTCAGGTGTGGTCAACTCCTGAGATGCACGGCAACATTACGGGCATTAGCTGTAATGCAAGTCAGTGGCGGTTCGCAGTCTTTCAACGCTGTGAATACGCTGCGGCTTCTGGGACGCTGGATGCGAATGTTTACTATTCCTAACCAGTCTTCTGTTGCCAAAGCCTACAACGAGTTTAACGAAGACGGCACGATGAAAGATTCACGCTACCGTGATCGCGTGGTTGATGTTATAGAAGAATTGCATAAATTTCCCCTGCTGTTGCGAGACAAAGCTGATTATTACTTTTAAACCAAAGAAGATCACAACAAGCAGCGACGGCCCACTGGTAGATTGCTTGCTGGGTTCGGGGCTATGGGGTTCTGGCGTCTGCCCACTCCATGCTTGCTCGCTGCCCAAGTCTCCTTACTATTGTGATCTATATTACTTTAAGAGTAATACCTCACAGATCGTTATAGCGAACGCAAGGAAAAGGCTGCCCAGCAAACCCTTCAAGTTGCAAAAAGTGCTACTGAAGTCAACTCTGGCAAAAATAGCTAGATGCCGAGAAAATCCCACAACGATTTACTATTAACGAGAAAGTAACCAAGGATAAATTATCATGAAAGGAGTTATGTTTGCTTGTACGAAAAACTCCTGCCGTTCTCAAATGGCAGAAGGATTTGCCCGCCAACTGGGAGAAGGCAAAATTGATGTTACCAGTGCGGGATTAGAAGCCAGTCGGGTGCATCCCACAGCAATTAAAGTAATGTCGGAAATTGGTATTGATATTAGCGATCAAACTTCTAAACCATTGAGTAAGTTCGAGCCAGAAAACTATGATGCCGTGATTTCTCTATGTGGGTGTGGGGTAAATTTACCAGAAGAATGGGTGGTTAGGGAAGTCTTTCAAGACTGGCAGCTTGATGATCCCGATGGACAATCGCTAGAAACCTTTCGCCGCGTGCGCGATGAAATTAAGGAACGGGTGGAAGAGTTGGTGCGTACGCTTTCAACTAAAAGAGCAAATCTTACTGGTTGACTTCTCCTCGCTCCAAAGAAACGAGGATCCTAAGCTAACACTACGCAGCGGGCTAAAGCCCGTTGCGTCGCCTTTTCTTAGCTGACCAGAGTTTAATTCTCTGGGGACGAGTCAAAGCGCCCTTACACACTCCACTAAGGTCTAGCTCTAATGTTGTGCTTACTTTACTGAAACATTTTCAATTTGGAAAGTTGTTTTAGCGGGAACTGAGTTGACAGAATTAGTAACCATAAGACTTAGGTAGTTGTTTCAACAAAACATTAGTAATTATCTGGACTTTTGGGATTAACATATAGCGTCTTAGAAATAGAACTCGCTGGAAGTTTCTAAACAGTTGCCCAGGAGTTGGATCTATTGCAATGAACCCTAATGTCAACTTAGAACTTCTGAAATTGATTGCGTAACCAAATTGCTGTTCCATTCATGAGCAATAGCAGTACCATCAGTACCATAATGCCCGCAGCCGCAGCAGTGTAAAACTCTTCTTGGGGACGGGAAACCCAATTAAAAATTTGGATGGGCATCGCAGTGAAGGGGGTTTGCAAACCTTCTGGAGACAGTGGTGGCAAAAAAGCAATGAAGGTTAACGCCCCAATTGCGATCAGGGGAGCCGTTTCACCAATCGCACGGGAAAGGGCAAGGATCATTCCGGTTAAGATACCGGGAAAAGCCAGCGGGAGAACCTGTTCCCGAATCACCTGCCAGGGAGTTGCCCCCAAAGCCAACCCTGCTTGGCGTAGGCTAGAAGGAACTGCCCGTAGGGCTTCCCTCGTGGCAACAATCACAATCGGAATAATTAATAGGGTTAAGGTCAAAGCACCGGCAAGAATGCCGCGACCTCCCGTAATTGGCTCCATCACTCTCACGAATACGCTCAGACCGAGTAAGCCATAGATAATTGAAGGAACTGCAGCCAGATTGGCGATGTTAACTTCAATTACCTTGGCGTACCAAGTATCTGCCGCGAACTCTTCTAAGAAAATGCCTGCGCCCACCCCGAGCGGAAATGAAAATATTGCCGTCAGCACCATTAGCCAAATTGTCCCCACCAATGCGGACTTCATACCAGCTCGTTTTGGTAGGCGAGAGGGAAATTCGCTGAGCAAGGTCCAGTCCAGGCGCGGTAAACCGTCGATGAACACATCGACCAGTAAAACAACCAGGACGGTGAGAGCAATTATGACAGCCGTCCAACTGGCGATGGCAAAGATTCGATCCCATTTACGTCGCCTAGAGAGAGCAAAATCGAAGTTTGGATTTTCCTGGAAGACTTGATTCTGAGGGCGTTGAGAAGAATTTTGAGTCGTCATTCGTATTTCTGTTGAAAGCGACGGACAAACCAAAAGCTAAAAACATTTAAAGTTAAGGTAATGACGAACAGGGTCAAGCCGACCACGTAAATGGTCTTGTAGGCGAGAGACCCTGCTGGCGCATCTCCTAAGCTGACCTGCACGATGTAAGCAGTCATTGTGGCAACGGACACCAAGGGATTGAGGGTGAGATTCGGATTTTGACCAGCGGCAACGGTGACAATCATGGTCTCACCGACGGCGCGGGAGATCGCCAGGATAAACGAAGCCACAATTCCTGACAGCGCTCCTGGAAAGACAACTCCTGTGATCACTTCACGCTTGGTCGCTCCCACGGCATACGCTCCTTGCCGTAGCGTTGAGGGGACAGCATAAATCGCGTCTTCGCTGAGAGAAGCAACCATAGGCAGAATGGCAATCCCCATCACCAAACCAGCACTCAACGCATTAAACGGCTCCATCCCAGGGATAAAGGTACGCAAAATGGGTGTTACAAATAGTAGCGCAAAATAGCCATACACAATAGTAGGCACGCCTGCCAGAATTTCTAGTCCTGGCTTGAGCCAGCGACGTGCTCTTTGCGGCGCGTAATCACTCAAGCAAATGGCAGAGAGCAATCCCAAAGGTAAGGCAACAGTGATTGCAATCACAGATGTTAAAAACGTCGCACTAATCAAGACGAAGATCCCAAACCGAGCGTCATTGAAAAGCGGCGTCCATTCGGTATCAAACAAAAAATCCGCGAGGGGAACTTCCTGAAAGAAAGGGATAGCATCAACAACCAGCGTCAGGACAATACCAAAGGTGGTGAGGACAGAAATTGAGGCAAACAGCCCAAAAACCACTATCACCCCTCGCTGCACCCATTTATTCAGGGTGCGGTTTGGCTTCCACATCTGGTTTCGAGGCGAATGTTGTGATGGAGACGAACCGGTATTCATTACAAGCAATCCTCAGTAAATATGCAGTTGTCAGGCTAGCCATTATAGTGAATGATTCTCTGACTCAGGTTTGGTTTATAGAGCATCACTCAGATCGACCCCAGCCGTAGAACCCCCTTCGAATACAGTTCCGGTCTTTCGCTCCTTGAAACGAGTTTGCGCTGCTTGGTAGACCGGTTCTGTCAATGGAATGTAGCCCACCTGACTGACGAGTTCCGAGTTCTGTTGTGACAAATAATAATTAACGAACTCCTGAACTGCTGGGCGCTTTGCTGCTTCTTCTTTGACATAGATAAAAAGCGGACGAGCAAGGGGTTGATAAGTGCTGTCATTAACAGTTTGCTCACTAGGGCGAACGCAGCCTTCGCCATTACTTGGATTGCCATCGTCAATGGCAACAAGCTCCAGTTGCTCCTGGTTTTCCTCGTAATAAGCCAAGCCGAAGTAGCCCAATGCGCCTTGATCGTTGGTAACACCCTGGACAATTACGTTGTCATCTTCACTAGCGGTGTAGTCACCTCGGCTAGCACCATCTTCACCGACAATCACTTCTGTGAAATAGTCAAAAGTACCTGAATCTGTGCCGGGTCCATAAAGGCTGAGTTCGCGATCAGGAAACTCAGAGCGAACTTGGTTCCAGTTGGTGATTTGTCCCTGCGCTTCTGGCCGCCAGATCTTTTTGAGTTCTTCTGTCGTCAGGCACTCTAACCAGTCATTTTGGGAATTGACCACCACCGAGAGCGCATCATAGGCAACAGGGATTTCGATGTAATCGATCCCTGCTTGCTGGCAGGCTTCAATTTCTGATGGTTTAATGGGACGGGATGCATCAGAAATGTCAGTTTCGCCATTGCAGAATTTCTTGAAGCCACCACCCGTACCGGACACACCTACTGTGACCCTGGCCCCAGAGTTTTCCCGTTGAAACTCTTCTGCCATCGCTTCTGTGATGGGAAACACAGTGCTAGAACCATCGATTGCAATAGTGCCATTCAGATTTTGCGAGGTTGTCTCGCTGCTAGCTTTTGTTTCCTCCTGATTGGAGGCTTGGTTACTATTCGAAGCTTGATTACTACCGCCGCCACAAGCAGTCAGGGTCAGTGCTAGAGTCACCAAGGACAGGCAGATTGGGAGTCGTTGCCTTGTGATCTGCGTCTTGAAAGTCATAGCTTTTTCCTTAGTCGTTAGAGAACATTAATGAATCAAGGAGAGCTTTTGCCACTTGTTACTTTCTTAAAGCCATATAAAACAGTATCAAACAAAATTGGTTTGTCAAGGTTTTCCCCTATAAAAAAGCACAAAAAGCACAGATAAAAATCAAATTGATTTGATATAAATTAACCTTTTGTTAATTTCATTTTTGCTTCTTCTTTAGGATGCTCTACTAATATTTCACTCGGAACAGAGACAGATAAAGGAGGGCACATGGCCCTATCGCGCCGTCAATTTTTCGCTTTATCGGGAGCATCTGCTGCCGGAACCTTCCTGGCAGGTGCTCCATTTAAAAAGCTTTATGCCAGAGAGTTTTTAGGTCAAGCTACTAAAGCGGAAGGGTTTGGTTCCCTGCAACGTGACCCAAACGGCATATTTGATTTGCCCCCAGGGTTTCAATATCGCGCTTTTTCTCGCACGGGAGAGACAATGACTGATGGCAACATCGTCCCCAGCTCTCACGATGGCATGGCATCTTTCGATGGGGGTCGAGGAAAAGTTATTCTCGTTCGCAATCACGAACTGGATCCTGACGAACCGTTTGATAATGGTCCTCAACCTAAGTTCGATCCAGGAGCTACAGGAGGAACTGTGACGCTCGCAGTCGGTTCTGATCGCCGATTGATTGAGCATTATGCTTCACTTTCAGGAACCATACGGAACTGTGCGGGCGGTCCCATTAAGAGAAACTCTTCTTCTTCGATGGGATCTTGGCTGAGCTGTGAAGAGACCCTTGCC
The DNA here is from genome assembly GCA_003021505.1 of Cyanobacteria bacterium QS_4_48_99. Classification (GTDB taxonomy): domain Bacteria; phylum Cyanobacteriota; class Cyanobacteriia; order Cyanobacteriales; family Rubidibacteraceae; genus QS-4-48-99. The sequence goes on from PXPT01000115.1 coordinate 40,067, forward strand.
CTACCAGATTCAACCAACAATCTTCAAAAGCGTCACGGCTATGTCTTTGAAGTACCGGCAGATGCTAGAGGAGTCATTGAACCTGTACCGTTAACCGACATGGGGCGTTTCCTTCGCGAAGCAGTTGCTGAAGACCCTAATACTGGATTCCTTTATCAGACGAATGATGACTTTGATGAACTAGCTCTCTTCTATCGCTTCCGTCCCAATAAAGTTGGAAATCTCAGAGAAGGTGGTGTTCTGGAGGCTCTGAAAATCAAAGGGATGCCAGGGGTTATTACCAGTAATAACCCCAACGATGATCCCTCGACCACAATCCCAGTGGGTGAACCCATGCCCGTTGAGTGGATTCGCATCGAGCAACCTGATCCTCCTCAAAATGGGGAGCAAAAGATACAACGAGAAGCTATTCCCAAGGGAGCTGCTCAATTCAACCGTGGGGAAGGAATTTGGTACGGAGACGGTGACTTTTTCTTTAATTGCACCGATGCCGGTCCTAACAGTAAAGGACAGGTCTGGCGCTATAGCCCGGAGAATGAAACTCTCGAACTCTTGGCTGAACCTGCCGATCAGACTATCCTAGAAAGTCCTGACAATATTACTGTGGCTCCCTGGGGAGATCTGTTTATTTGTGAGGATGGCGATGGCACGGATCGCTTACTTGGTCTTACCCAAGATGGCAAATTCTATGAGTTCGGTCGCAACGCACTAAACGATGCAGAAATAGCAGGCGTAAACTTTTCACCAGATGGTCGGACAATGTTCATCAACGCTCCACATAATGATCCCGGTGTTACACTAGCCGTTTGGGGACCTTGGGACAAAATCAACCGTAGCCGCGCCTAGGCTGGTGCTTAGCGAGACTATCAACTTAAGATAAAGCGCGTTTGTTAAGGACGAATAAAGTTGACACTCCAACGGCTTGAACAAAGTGGAAGCTGTGGGATTCTCATTATTGCTCACTAACTGGTTAGACCCAAATGGCACTCTTCGTGCCATTCGATGGATCACCCTTTTCATTTGCACTTGACACTCCCCAGCCTAAAGGCGTGGGGATTCTCGCTTCTACGGGAGAGTCTAGAAAGCACGGAACTAAATCCAGATACTTTCCCCGATCTCAAAACCTAAAGGAAGGGGCTTGAGACCCATGATTTTTGGGTCAATCCCTTTTAGGTAGTGGATCATGATGGGAAACCAGCACCTTACCTAGCCTGGAAAGATACGGTTTTAGTCACAGCAGGAGAAATGGTACGCCTTCGCGTCCAGTTTAGCGATTTTTTTGGTAAATCAGTTTATCACTGCCACATTTTGGATCACGAAGAGCTGGGAATGATGGGCACGGTAGAAATGCAACAGCTTGGTTAATCGTGAGAATTATGCCAGATAGTTGAGCGCCTGGCAGTCCACCTCAAAAAGCAATAGGATAAGGTACAACTCGTACTTAGGAAGTTCCAGAAAGAAAAGATGTCAGGCTCAAACCTATTCCTAAGCTGGTTCGGTTTAATAAAGCAGGACAGCGATCACGCCACGATGAAAAGGCAGAGCCAGCCGATTTACGCTGGTCGCGGGTGGAGGAATTTTTGCGATCGCGCGAACTCTCAGCTAATCCCATTTTTCGCAAGCAGCGCACTAGGATAGATGGGACGGGTTGAGGACCGCGGACGCCATGACCACTGTCTTCAACCTCGAAATCTCAGAATCGCCTCAGCAACTACAGCGCTTGCTTTGCCAGCACCAACACGCTCGGGACCGAGATCGCCTGCGTGCCCTGTACCTGCGAAAGACCGGTCAGGTGCGAAGCCGCCGGGAGCTAGCCCAGGGCTGCAACGACTCCACCCTCTACCGCTGGTTCTGGCTCTACCAGCAGCAGGGATTGGAAGGACTGCTCGAGCATCGGTTGGGTGCGCTACAAGCTGGGAGCCAAGCTCAAGCGAGGGCGCAAGCGCTCTCACCAAGCCGACCTGCAGCAGCAGCGACAGTTCAAAAAAAACTCGGCGGCATCATCCCGGTCCTAGAGGGCCACTTCCGGGAGCAGCGCCCGCTGCGCTACTTCTGCCTGGATGAGTCCCGCTGGGGATTGCGCACTGAGCTGGGGCGGCGCATCACGCTGCCTGGGGTCAACCCCGTTGCTCCAGTCGTCCAGTGGCATCGCGCCCATTGCTGGCTCTAAGGGGCGGTTGAGGTTCCCACCGGCCAGTCACTGTTCCACGCCTTCTCCCATCTCGAGGCTGTGTGCTTTCAGTGCTTTTTGGACCGGTGGGCTAGCCACTTCCAAGACAGCTTCAACTTGCTGCAGTTGGACCAGGCGGGGGCTCACATCCCTACCCAGTTGCAGTGGCCATCAACCTCGTGCCTGTGTTTCAGCCGCCGGCTAGTCCCGAGCGGGGTCCCATCGAGCGTCTCTGGCAGAAGCTCAGGGACCGGTTCCGGGGACGCAACTTCGCGACGCTGCAAGAGCTCTAGCAGTGGCTGTTCCATCAACTCCACCATCTTTCAGAACGGACCATCCGCTCGCTCACCAACTGGAAATTCATCCGCCGAGCGGTCCGCTCCGCCAAAAAGTGCAATATTATCCGTAATTGGTATCAGTTTCGCGTTACGATTTCCAGTTCCTCCTCCCGTAGGGAACATCATTAATAATTCTTCCTCGGCTGTACGCTCAAATTTATAATCTCGGTTTTGCTGACAGAGCTAAAAAAACTGCTCGTCTGTGAGGTTAATTTTTAAAGAGATATAGCGGTTATTAGACTCATAAGGTACAAATTCAGAATGCGATCACTAGTCAGAGTAGACTTCAGGTATACTCCACTTAAGTGAGAACTGCTATACTAGAGAGCAAATTAACTGTTGTGGCATTCATCGCTATTTCTTTAGACTTTTCTACGCTAAGTATTACTCCAGAACCTAAATAGATTACAGTCAGATGCCTGATACTTCACTGGGGATGGCCAAAAGCCATGGCTGAGTTGCTCCGGCCATTGCTGGATTCGGTGCAGATAAGCTCATACCAGCTGCTTG
>PXPT01000116.1 GCA_003021505.1 Cyanobacteria bacterium QS_4_48_99
ACTATGAACTCCTGCCACAAAGTGAGGAAGCGTTCATCTACATTGCGATGAGATGATTCCACTGATGGCTAAACGACTCGCGTAGCGATTAAAACTTTTTAAACGCCCTCTCAAGAGGCTAAATTTTAATTATAGGAAAAAGAAATAATTTTGTTTATTAAAGCTGCAATAAAATCAACTCTGCCACCAATTTTTTTAGATTTTCTGGTTATTTTAAAAATAATCAACCCCTATTGCTTGCATTCAAAAACACATTGGAGTTAACTGGAAACAAGGAAATTAAACTGGTTGATTATCCCATTTTTATTGTTGGATGCGGTCATAGTGTAACTTCGCTAATGCTCGCAATTCTTGATCATTATTTTTCCATTTATGGTATTGACCATGAAAGTAACATCTTTCTTGAAGTAAAACCCTTGCTCCTCCCCTTGGAATTATTAAAAGTTTTAAAAAATGGAGAAGGTCATGCCTGGAAGCAAACAAAAAGCGTTGGGCTGAGAAAACACCAAGGCATATTTTACATCTTCCTAAAATCTTTTTTTGTTATCCAAACTGCCGGGTTATTATTATGCTTAGGGATGGGAGAGACGTAGCTTTTTCAATCAAAGATCGAACAGGGAATGTTGAGCAAGGCATCAGCCGATGGGTAAACGATAACTTGGCTGGATTTCCTTATTGGGATGATACTCGTGTTAAAGTGATTAAATATAAAAATCTCGTTAAAAAGCCTCAAAAAAAACTACAAGAAGTGGTGATTTTATAGGAGAGGAATACACACAGGAAATACTTAAATACCAAAAAAACTAGATATTGGTATGCATCTAATAATAATGCTAGGATCTAAAAAATATAGGAATTGGCATATCAATCAGCCACTGTTCGATGGCAGAAATAAGTGGAAAAGGAAAATAAATGAGGAGGAAAAACAATTGTTAAAACAAAAAGCACAAAAATACATGATCGAGTTCGGCTATTAAATAGATAATAATTGGTAAATGGCTCGTTTCGGGTAAAATCGCTCGCTGAAGCTTAAAAATACTACAACAATCAATGAGAGAATGATCTAAGCGACTGCTGTCAAAGTGAGATTTGCTATGGTAGCCAATCCAGTTTTTTCGGAAACACCAAAAGAATCACAAAAAGCTGAATTAACATCCCTGGAAGACTTTCTACTTCATCCGCCTGAGTACACGGAGTGGGTGGACGGCAAGCTAATAAAAAAAAGGAATGACCCAAAAATCATGGGTCTCAACCCCTTCCTTTAGGAAGCCCTGTGATATATAAAATTAGTTCTAAGTAGGGATGGGGTATCCCCAAAAAAGCTCGCTGAGCGGTTTTGAGATCGGGGAAAGTATCTGGATTTAGTTCCGTGCTTTCTAGACTCTCCCGTAGAAGCGAGAATCCCCATGAATTCCAGTGGACAGGGAGGAGAAGTTTGCACAGAAACGCTTTGTTGCACGGAGAGGCAGGCACGTCGTCCTGATGTAGCTTACGTCACTGCTGAACTCTTAGAGGAAGTAGGCGAGTTCAGGGGATTCCCCCAAAGTTTTCCGCTGATTGTTGAAGTCGCTTCTCCCGAGGACAGTGCGGAAGCGTTATTTGCCAAAGCTGGGGAATACATGGAATCAGGCTGCTTGGAAGTCTGGCTACTGTTTCCTGAAGCTGGAATAATCTTGATTAATACGCAACAAGGTTGGATCTTACGTAATTTCGAGGAAGTAGTTAGCACTCAAACTGTCCTAACGGGCTTTAGTACACCAGTCAAAGAATTGCTAGTTTGAACTAGAGATTAAGATATTCTGATGATACTGACTCTTTAGCGCAACCAATATTATGAGTGCAACTCTCAAAGAATTTTTAGAATCTTGCCATACCCTAGGAACCCTGCGTCTCATCGTCACAAGCAGCGCCGCTGTGCTGGAAACCAAGGGAACAATCGAAAAACTGTTTTACGCAGAACTAGGCAAGGGTAAATACGCCAATATGCACAAAGACTTCTTTGAGTTTCACCTGAATATGGACGCAATTGAGGAAGTCAAGTTTGAAGCAGGTGAATCGAAACGGGGTAATTTTACTACCTACGCGATTCGCTTTTTAGACGAGAAAGGAGAGCCAGCATTAAGTGCTTTTCTCCAGTGGGGAAAACCAGGAGAATACGAACCAGGGCAAGTGGAAGCATGGCAAGCCCTAAAAGATAAATACGGCGAAATCTGGGAGCCAGCACCAGCTCAAATTTGAGTAGAGGTGCGAAAAAAAGGAGTGGGGAGTGGGAGATGGGGAGACAAGGAGAGATTGCAGGTTGCAGGTTATCCCCTTGTCTTCGGTATCCCCGTGTCCTGTTTCTCCCCTGCCTTCCCAAATTAATAGCGCTCGACGTAGCGTTTTAACTCTCGTGCCATCCGCCTCATGCCTCGCCGCTCATCTTCTCGAATGAAAGGAACAAACGCGCGAGTGAGCATTCCAGAGAAATTATCCTTGTGGACATACTTGGTGCGACTTAATCCTATTTCTTGCAGCTCAAAGACAAACTCGCTTTTGAAGCCAGGGATAGAAGAATAAACCCACTTAAGGCAGACTTCTGGCTGCATCAGTGTTACAAGCGGACGAATTTCTGTGTCTTCTTCTTCGGGAATACGCCGCATTAAGAGCTGGACTTGCTGTCCCTGTTGTAAAGCTACAGAGGGGTCAAAGTCGAAGAGAAAAGTATTCCAGTATTTCCACCACTCCTTGGCAGTGAGGATTTGCCACACGAGCCGTTTCGGTGCGTTAATCTCAATTTCAGCATACAGAGTTCTCATAGCTGTCGGCGCTCAGGTGTCAGCTTGAATTGAGCAGGGAATACCAAAATTTCTGTCATTTGTTTGTAACCGTCAAGGCTGAAAGCGGGACAATTTCAGAGTTATCGTTACTGCACGGTAGCAACTAAAACTGCGTTGCTAGTGGATAATTGATTGAGGAGTCAGCGTGAGACGGCTCCAGGCGTGAACCGACAATTTATTCAGTATGGTAGAGCTAACCCCCAACTCTAGCTTTAGTTTAACGATTCGGTTACAGCTCCCCAATCGTGCCGGGATGCTAGCCAGCGTTACCAGTACCATTGCTAATTGCGGTGGCAACTTGGGCCAAATTTCCCTCATCGAACAGACTCGCAAGATTTCCCTGCGAGAAATCACTGTGGATGCTTCTAGCAGCGAGCAAGCTGAACGGGTTGTCGAGGCACTCAAGGCACTACCAGAAGCGAAAATTATCAGAATTTCTGACCGCACATTCGACCTCCATCGTGGCGGCAAAATCCACATTCGCAGTCGGCTTCCTCTCCACTCTCAGTCAGAGCTGGCAATGGCTTACACCCCTGGTGTGGGGCGAATTTGTAAGGTGATCGCGGAAAATCCAGAAGAAGTTTTTTCGCTCACGATTAAAAGTAACACCGTTGCCATTGTCACAGATGGTAGTGCCGTGCTGGGGCTAGGAAACCTGGGGGCAGAAGCTTCCCTCCCTGTTATGGAAGGCAAAGCGATGCTATTTCACGAGTTTGCTGGCATTGATGCCTTTCCGATTTGTTTGGCGAGTCAAGATAGCGACTCGATTGTGGAAGCCGTCAAAAATATTGCCCCTGTTTTCGGCGGCGTTAACCTCGAAGACATCAGTGCTCCCCGCTGCTTTGAAGTAGAACGGCGGTTGCGCGAGGAAACAAACATTCCCGTCTTTCACGATGACCAACACGGCACTGCCATTGTTACACTGGCGGCGTTGTATAATGCGCTGAAGCTGGTGAAAAAGTCTCTAGAAGAGGTGCGAATTATCATTAACGGGGCGGGGGCTGCCGGGGTAGCGATCGCTCGTTTGCTGCGCCAAGCTGGGGCAGGTGCTATCTTGATGTGCGACTCCCAAGGAATTATCTCCACCAGTCGCGCTCACCTCAGCGAGCAAAAACAAGAATTTGCCGTGCAAGCCAGCGGTTCCCTCGCCGATGCCTTCCAAGGGGCAGACATTTTCCTAGGTGTCAGTGTTCCCGGAGTCGTATCCCCCGAAATGGTGCGCTCAATGGCAAAAGAACCTATCGTGTTGGCGATGGCTAATCCCATCCCCGAAATTCAACCGGAATTAGTGGACGAAGATGTTGCGGTGATGGCAACTGGACGCAGTGACTATCCCAATCAAATTAATAACGTCCTTGCTTTTCCAGGAGTGTTTCGGGGAGCGCTCGACTGCCGCGCCTCGGCAATCACAACCAATATGTATCTCGAAGCAGCTAGTGTGATCGCTTCCTTAGTTAATCCCACCCACCTGGAGCGAGAAAATATTATCCCCTCCGTATTTGATGAACGGGTAGTTACTGCTGTTGCTGCTGCTGTGCAACAAGCAGCCCGTCAAGATGGCGTTGCCAGAGAATAAAGAATTCGGAATCCTGAAAATTGCGTATTTTCCGATAAAATTTTCTAATTAACTAGTAACCAAAGTTGCTAAAAAATAATGACGGCAACCAGAAGATCTAGACAAAAGGCAAAGAAAGCCCGCAAGCGAAATATCTGGTTTGAGAAAGTCATGGCGCTTTTGGCTATAGCCAACTTGTGCTTAGTAATTTTTGATTTAACCTATATCCCTTTGCGCGATTTCTACCTGCGTAACTTTGTGACACTCACCAAGCTATATGACCCCATCAAGGGAATTGCACCGAACCCGGAAACTGAGAGATACCTCATCACGGTAGAGCAACTCAAAAATCAAGTTAATCAAACCGGATTGCGATCGCCTCAAGCAGAACAACTACTGTTAGAACTGCAATCTCTCAGCGCCCAGATGATTGAAAATAATCCATTCGATCTCGTTAATGAGAGCGAAACGCTAGAAAGAATTGAAAGTGAAATGCAAACTCACATTGCCAATCCCTCTAACCAAAATCAGAGCGGAGCAAACATGGGCAATGAAGCTGCCAAGCAAGCTTTCCAAACCTTCTGGAGTCAAACTTATTTAACCCAACAAGGCTGGCAAGAAGAAATCCAGTTCTACAACCAAGAGATCCAACCACTGATAGCAACCAACTATGTCCGCGAGGTGGGCGAAAATGGAGAATTCGTTGATCGCTTCTGGATTATTGACCTTCCCTTTATTAGTATCTTTGCTCTAGAGTTTTTCCTGCGAACCTACTATATCTATCGGCGTCGCAAGGGCTTACGCTGGATTGAGGCAATGATGTGGCGTTGGTATGACATCTTTCTCCTGCTGCCGTTTTGGCGCTGGCTGCGGATTCTCCCAGTCGCAATTCGCTCTCACCAGTCAGACTTAATTGAACTCGAACCTGTGCAGCGGCAAATCTCTCAAGGCTTGGTTTCTGGAATTGCCCAAGATTTAACCGAAGTAGTGTTTATTCGAGTAATTAATCAAGCTCAAGACATCATTAACCAGGGTAGCTTCGCCAAGATGCTCTCCCCAGCTAATCCTGACTCCTACATTGACCTCAACGACGTCAACGAAACCACAGAACTCACCAAATTACTCCTCCAAACGACAGTTTTTCGAGTCATGCCCGAAGTGAGACCAGACGTGGAAGCCTTACTACGACATAATCTCGACAAAGTTATCGACGGTTCCCCAGCCTACCAGGGATTGCGACAATTGCCAGGGATAGAAAACTTCAAAACTCAATTAAGCGAACAACTAGTCACCCAAATCTACCAACTTGTCTATGATGCAGTCAGCGCAGCCCTAGAAAACGATCCCAAGGCGGAAGAACTCATGGAACGCCTAGGAACAAATTTCACTAAAGCTTTTAGCTCAGAAATGCAAGCAGAGAAAACACTGGAGAGAATGCAGTATTTACTCACGGCGCTGCTAGAAGAAGTCAAAGTCAACTACGTTGAGCAGTTATCTCAGGAAGATGTTGAGGACATCGTCGAACAAACTAGGGCACTGCGCCAAGAGGCTCAAATTTCTTCCTCCCAGCTTCAGTCTGGGCGTTGAAGGTTGCCGAGGTGCACCTGTGCACAGGTGCGGAGGGGAAATACTTTCCGAGTGCTTTAGTTCCTCTCCTCTGCTCCTGGAGCCCCTCTGCTCCTCCTCACAGATCACTGTGGAACACTCACAGCTTTCCAGATTTCTTGCTAGACTAAAAGCCAGAGCGAATCACAAGCGCGATTCGTTGCCGACTGCCAAGTGTTATGTTGTCGTGAAGGAAGTGGGTTCTACCCGCTTTTTTTAATGGGATCGATGTGATGACTCATCCTCTAATTCCCCAAGTTACCGATTTGGCAACGCCAATTGCAGAAGAACTCGGCTTAGAAGTGGTTGGGGTAGTTTTCCAGACAAATAAACAACCTCCAGTTTTGCGGGTGGACATTCGCAATCTTGCCGCCGATACAAGTCTCGATGACTGCGAACGCATGAGCCGAGCCTTAGAAGAACAACTCGATGCCACAGAACTTATTGCCGAGTCCTACGTTTTAGAAGTCTCCAGTCCTGGCATTGGGCGGGAGCTTACTACAGACAGAGAGTTTGTTAGCTTTAAGGGATTTTCGGTGCAACTCAAAACTTATGCCCCTTATGAAGGTCAAAAAGAGTGGCACGGGCAACTTCAAGGGCGGGATGAGGAAGCAATATATCTTAATCAAAAAGGACGCGCGATCGCTATCCCTCGCTCTTTAGTCGCCAAAGTGCAACTGGAGGAGCAAAGTTGAACTAGGAGTTTGTAAGGTTAGCAGGTTTTAGAACTCTAACTTTCCACTTTCTAACCATCAAGGAGATCAGCCTAATGCCGATTGTTAATTTGCCTGGTCTGCAAGGCATGGTTGACCAGATCAGTGAAAGCCACAACCTACCCAAATCTGCTGTCGAAGAGGCATTGCAAGAAGCACTGCTGAAAGGATACGAGCGCTATCGCCGCTCTCAATACCTCGATAAGAATCAATTTAGTGAAGACTACTTCGACAACTTTGAAGTCGAACTCGATCCTGAAGAGGAAGGCTTTCGCATCCTCGCTACTAAAGAAATTGTCGAAGATGTTACCGATTCTGATCATCAAATTGGACTCCAAGAAGTGCAGGAAGCTACCACAGAAGCACAGCTTGGGGACTCAGTCGTTTTGGATGTCACGCCCGAGCAAAAAGAGTTTGGTCGCATGGCGGCAACTCAAACCAAGCAAGTGCTACTCCAAAAACTTCGCGATCAGCAGCGCCAATTCATTCAGGAAGAGTTTGAAGACCTAGAAGAAACCGTCCTACAAGCCAGGGTGCTACGGTTTGAGAGGCAGTCTGTGGTCATGTCAGTCAGTAGCGGTTTTGGTCAGCCTGAAGTAGAAGCGGAACTACCCCGACGGGAACAGTTACCCAACGACAACTATCGCGCCAATGCCTCATTTCGGGTATTTTTGAAAAATGTGCGTCAAGGTTCCCATCGTGGTCCTCAACTGATCATTTCCCGAGCAGCAGCCGGATTGGTAGTTTATTTATTTGCCAATGAAGTGCCTGAAATTGAGGATGAAGTTGTACGCTTGGTTGCTGTATCGCGCGAAGCCAATCCTTCCTCACGCCATGTCGGTGCGCGCACTAAAATTGCAGTCGATACCCTAGAGCGAGATGTTGACCCCGTGGGCGCTTGCATTGGTGCCAGAGGTTCCCGCATTCAAGCAGTGGTCAATGAACTGCGAGGAGAAAAAATCGACGTGATTCGCTGGTCTCCTGACCCAGCAACATACATCACTAACTCCCTTAGTCCCGCTCGCATCTCTCAGGTCATTCTAATTCACCCAGAAGAGCGTCATGCACTGGTTATAGTGCCAGATAACCAACTCAGTCTGGCAATTGGTAAGGAAGGACAAAATGTCCGTCTCGCTGCTCGCCTGACTGGATGGAAAATAGATATCAAAAGTGCCGCCAACTACGATCCAGAAACCGACCGACCTCAGGCTGAGAGTGAACCTGTAGCAGAAGAGTCTGCTGAACCCGATACTCGAGAAGAAAGCATAACTGATTGGCAAGTAAGCGAAGTAGATACAGAGGCGGAATCTCAGCCTACTGTCGGTCAATAAAGAAGGCAGAAGGCGAACGGCTAAAGGCTATAAAGTAGCGTTTACTGCACTTAACTTTTGCCTCTAGCAAGAGTGCCTTTTCCCTTCTTGGTCGTTGATGCGACTTCTGGAGTCCCTAGCAACAAATGCCTGATGAAACCCAACTACCGACGCTGTGTGAGTTGCCGTCAAGTGGCAAAAAAAGAGTCATTCTGGCGGATTGTTCGAGTTCATCCCTCAGGGCAGGTACAATTAGATAGTGGGGTAGGACGTTCTGCTTATCTCTGCCCTAACTCCAGTTGTGTGAAGGCGGCTCGCCGGAAAAATCGGTTGGGGAGATCGGTAAAAGCCCGGGTTCCCGAACAGATTTATCAGACTCTGGAGGAGCGTCTAGCAACCCGAACTTCCACAGAACGACAGCAGTGAGAAATTGACTGCTTATGAAAAAAGGGATGTCGAATCATTGGAGCAATCGTTAGCATGAAAAGGACTGATTAATAGCAGAGGTCTTAGAAACTGGAAAAGTTCAACAAGTTGAGAATTGCCACACTAGCGTAGTCAGCGTAAACAACCAACTTGGGGAAACAGTAGCTCGACTCTACTAATAGCAGCGCTTGTAAAGAAAAATTGATTAATTTATCAATTTTTTTAGCTAGTCAAAGCTGAAATTAATTGTCAAACTCTCTATCTGAGGTGGTACTGTAAGCCCAAGCTTTACTAAGCAGTATCCCAAACATTAAAAACTATAGATTCACGCAATCAGTCATGAATTAACAAATCGTAGCGATCACGGGGCATAGTGGATGAACAAAGGCAAAGTGAGAATTTACGAAATTTCAAGGGAATTAAGCCTAGAAAACAAGGAAGTTCTAGGAATTTGTCAGCAGCTTAATATTCCAGTTAAAAGTCACAGTAGCACGATTACCGAATCGCAGGCAGAACGCATTCGGGCAGCCGCAGAACGCTTCGTGGCAAGTAATGCATCCGCTAAAGGCAGCAGAAATACCACGAGCGAAAAAGAAACGAGTTCGCCCTCTGTCAAACCGAATGGACAGCCCCATAAGGAACGCCAGCAGCATATCCTAGCAGTTCGTAAGCATAAGCGGTCTGACCCAGAGCCCAGCTCCCCACCGTCAGAAAAATCAGAACAATCTCAAACACCGGAGCTAGCGACTCCGCCTAAACACCCCACGAAACCTCAGCCTCCTTCAAAACCGAATCAGCCAGAACCTCCCACTCAATCATCCGAAGAGGCAGAAAACCCCACCGCAGACAACGAATCAGAGCAGCCCACCCATGCAGCGGCTGAGTCAGACCCTCCCCAACTCATGGAACCTCCCTCCATACCAAAGCAGAAAGGTTCTAGGGAGACCCAACCAGAGCGCCCGACTCTCAAACGACCCAAAAAAACTGAACCTTCAACTTCACGAAGTGAGCCCACTCCAGCTCCCAATCGAGGCGCTAAAAATCAGAGTAAACCTTCTGTGGCAGAGTCTTCATCAGGTTCTGAGGCCACACCCGTAGGCGATGCTCCTGGCTCCAAAGAATCGCGCCAACCTGCTAAAGCACCACCCAAACTCAAGCAACCTCCCAAACCAAAATCTTCTCAGGTCTCTAAGCAGGAAGAGATCACAACTAGCACTGAACCAGAAACTGAAACTGTAGAGGAGAATACGCAAGCTCAGACACTTTCAGAGCCACCAGAAAGACAGCCTCAACTAAAGCGACCAATTCCCCGTCCTGCCAAGCGTAAAGCCCGGGACAGCGAGGAAGAAAGTACGCAAGAAACCGAAGAAAAGGCGAGTACAAAATCCAAGAAGCGGCGACCGAAGCCTGTAATTGAAGACGACGAAGAGGAGGAGCTAGAATCCTCTGAGCAAGAAATCTCGGCTCCCTCACCCGCGAGTATGTTGTCTCTAGAGCGACCAGCGAAACCGGAATCGCGTTCTGGTTCCTCGGCACCGAAAGCAACGCCAACTAGCACGAGTAAACCGAAAAAACAAGCTCCGAAAACTGGAGGAGTTCCCTCAAAACAAGAAACTCGGGAGAAACGTCGTGAAAAAGTCAAGACCCCCAAACTCCCTGAAAAAGTTGTTTTGTCCGGTGAGGTAACTGTCAGAGACTTGGCAGAGCGCCTGAATGTCTCCGAAACTGAAATTATTAAGAAGCTGTTTTTCAAAGGGGTTCCGGTTAACGTTACTCAAACGCTCGATGTTCCTACCGCTCGCATGGTAGCCGAGGAAATTGGGGTAAGCGTGGAAACCCCCGAAGAAAAATCGAGCGCTGAAAAAGTGACCGAAATGCTCGATACAGAGGACCTGGAAAATCTCCAGCCTCGTCCCCCCGTGGTGACAATTATGGGGCATGTCGATCACGGCAAAACCAGTCTGCTCGATTCCATCCGCAAAACCAAGGTAGCACAAGGAGAAGCAGGGGGCATCACCCAGCACATCGGTGCTTACCACGTCGATGTGGAACTCCACGGACAACAGAAGCAAGTCGTATTTCTAGACACACCTGGTCACGAAGCGTTTACCGCCATGCGGGCTCGTGGTGCAAGGGTGACCGACGTGGGGATTTTGGTGATTGCTGCCGATGATGGCGTGCAACCTCAAACCAAGGAAGCGGTAAGTCACGCCAAAGCCGCCGGGATTTCCATTGTGGTTGCTATCAACAAAGTTGATAAACCAGGAGCCGACCCAGAGCGAGTAAAGCAAGAACTGACCCAACAAGATTTGGTTCCCGAAGAGTGGGGCGGCGACACGATTATGGTGCCAGTCAGTGCTACTCAAGGAGAAAACCTGGACACTCTCCTAGAGATGATCTTGCTGGTGACAGAAATTGAAGAACTCTCTGCCAATCCTAACCGTTTGGCAAAGGGAACAGTGGTAGAAGCGAATCTAGACCGCGCCCGAGGTCCGGTAGCAACGCTGCTAGTGCAAAATGGCACTTTGCGGGTCGGAGACACTATCGTCGCTGGCTCAGTCTTCGGTCGCATCCGGGCAATGATCGATGACCGTGGCGAAAGAGTAGAGGCAGCTTCTCCTTCCTTTGCAGTGGAGGTTCTAGGCTTAGGCAACGTTCCGTCTGCGGGGGATGAGTTTGATGTTTTTGAACAGGAAAAGGAAGCCCGTGCAGTTGCTGCCCAACGAAGTGAGCAACAACGCCAGTCTCGGTTGCAACAGGCGATGGCCTCACGCCGCGTGAGCCTCAGTGGTCTCTCGGCTCAGGCTCAAGAAGGGGAACTCAAGGAACTAAACTTAATTGTGAAGGCGGATGTCCAAGGATCGGTTGAAGCGATTCTGGGTGCTCTGGAGCAGCTTCCCCAAAATGAAGTGCAAGTTCGCGTTCTGTTGGCGGCTCCCGGTGAAATTACCGAAACCGACGTTGACCTTGCCGCAGCTAGCGGCGCGGTGATTGTTGGGTTCAATACTACCCTGGCAAGTGGCGCAACAACAGCAGCCGACCAAGAAGGGATTGATGTTCGCGAATATAACGTCATCTATCGGGTTCTGGACGACATTAGAGCCGCAATGGAAGGTATGCTTGAACCCGAGGAGGTAGAAGAATCGCTTGGTAAAGCAGAAGTGCGGGCTGTATTTCCCGTGGGTCGCGGAGCCGTGGCAGGTTGCTATATCCTCTCTGGTAAAGTGGTACGCAACCGTCGCGTCCGCGTTCGCCGTGGAGATGAGGTGGTCTACGAAGGTGCGCTTGACTCTCTTAAGCGCGTGAAAGATGACGTGAGAGAGGTCAATGCCGGCTTTGAGTGCGGCATCGGCGCTCCAAAATTCAGCGACTGGAAAGAAGGTGACATCATCGAGGCTTACCAGATGGTAACTAAACGCCGGAGTCTCTCACCAAGTTAGGTTGGTGGTCATTTGTTAGTAGTTCATTGTGTCTTTGAGTTCAGTAATCTAAAATGCCAGGTTCCCCTTCTTCTAAGGAGGGGAAAATCCAAAATCCAAAATCGTAAACCGACGCGCAGACATCTTTGATGTCGAGCATCGCAAAATCGGGGGACAAATGCGCTCTTTTCGGTCGGAACCGTTCTTGTGGATTCATGTCGCTGGTTTAGCAGTGCTACCGCTGTGGCTGCAAATCGTCTGGCTGGGGCTGGCAGTGGGTGATCCCCGGTTGCCAATATGGCTAGAACTATTTTTGGTAGCTGCTTTCGGGAGTGTGCCAGTATTTTGGATGCAGTGGAGTCGTCCTTTCAATATTTTTAGCCTGCTGCTGGTGGCGATGAAGCCAGAGCAGTTGACGCAGCAGCAACGGCAGATTTTGAGTGTTTTTAAAACTCGCAAGCACCGTTTTTTGACGGTAGTCGCAGCGGTGGTTCTGCTTTGGGGATTGTGGCAACTCTATCGGGTGGCTCCCGCAGTGGCAATGGTGGCTTCCTTTTTCCCACAATGGCGAATTGCTGGACTACTGTTGGGAGGATTGGCTTTTGGTGCTAGCAATCTATTTTTGCAAGTGCCAGTGAGCGTTTTGGGCGTACTCTCCACTAGTGAGAAACAATTGGAAACGCTAGAGCCTTGGGCAGCGGAGAAAATTCCGCAGGATTTTGTGGTTCCTGGTTTCCGCGTGGGGAGAATTTTGCCCACTCCGGCAACCGAAGCAACGGAATCTTCCTCACAAGCAGAGTAAGATTTCTGAAACTCGGAGTCAGGTTTGTATCATGGGCAGCATCACTGAGGGACGCAATTGGGCTAGTCTAAAAGTAAAAGCCCATTGTTGAGCAAAAGAAGGTGCAGATGCCAAGTTCAACCACTTTAGATAACCACCAGTTTTCCCGAGAAGAGCCCGAAGTTTGGGAGAGTTTGAAAGAAGCGATCGCTTCGAGTTCTGGTTTTGCCCGCTGGCAGTTAGAACAAAGAACGAGTGAGCCGCCTGCGCGAGAAAGCCTAGATGAGCAGGTGCGTTGCTATCTACGAGAAACTCTCGAAACTTTGGCTTACTAGACGACTCAAAAAGATTTAAAAACCGCAAATGGGCAAACGACGCAGAGAAGTTGATTTTGAGCCGCTTTTGTAGTATAAAGGGACAAATTCAGCATTCTATACTGGAGTTGAGAGTGCATTTTATCAAGGGGTGGACATGGCTCCTAATCCCGCCATTATCAAAACTGTGGAACAACTCAACTACCGCGTGACTGTGGGTGACGTTGCTGCCCAAGCTGGATTAAACGTTAATCAGGCACAGCAAGGGTTGCTGGCTCTAGCATCTGATGCTGGAGGTCACTTGCAAGTGGCAGAATCGGGGGATATTACCTACCTGTTTCCCAAAAATTTTCGCACCATCCTGCGTAATAAGTTCTTACGGCTGCGACTGAAGGAATGGTGGGATAAGGTTGGGAATGTCTTGTTCTACCTAATTCGCATTTCTTTCGGGATTGTCCTGATTCTTTCGATTGTCCTGATTACGATAACAATTGCCGTCATTCTCATCGCAGTACAATCCAGTAGCGACGAAGATTCTGGCGGTGGCGACATGCGTCCCGGCGGTGGGGGGTCATTCTTCTTTCCCGCTTTCTTTTGGTTTGGTCCCAATCCTTTCTGGTTCTTTGACCCAGGCTATGAGCAAGAACGGCGCTCTCGCAGACAACGCGAAAGGATTAGAGGCTCGCAGCGCCAAAGCGAGATGAACTTTCTTGAAGCTGTCTTCTCCTTCCTGTTTGGCGATGGCAATCCCAATTCTGATTTAGAAGAGCGTCGCTGGCAACAAATTGGTGCGGTGATTCGCAATCACGACGGTGCTGTAGTTGCCGAACAGGTTGCCCCCTATCTGGATAATATAGAAGCGGGTGAGAGCGAGTATGAAGATTACATGCTGCCAGTGCTAACCCGGTTTAATGGCTACCCGGAAGTTTCGGAAAACGGGGAGATCATCTATTACTTTCCAGACTTACAAGTGAGTGCCACCCGGCAGCGCAGGCAATCGGTGCCTGCCTACCTCAAGGAACACCCGTGGCGCTTCAGTGAAGCAGGAAGTAGGCAGATTATGTTTGCGACTGGGCTGGGAGGACTCAACCTGATCCTCGTTTTAGTGCTCGGTTCGCTGTTGCAGGGAGGAGAATTAGCCGCCCAAATTGGCGGACTAGTTGCCTTTGTACAGTCGATTTACTGGCTCTTAGCAGGATATGCAACTGCTTTTCTGGTCATTCCACTGCTACGTTACTTCTGGATTCAGCGGAAAAATCGCCAAGTAGAAGTGAACAATCAACGCCGCGCCGAACGTGCCGAAAGGCTGAATCGGGCTGGTGAGAATCTGCGTGAGAAGATTGCCTATGCCCATCAGTTTGCTGCCCAGAAAGTTCTCAGTGATGAAGAGGTTGCCTACTCCACTGAAACTGATTTAACCGAGCAAGAGAGTGATCGCGCCGACAAAATTGATGAAGAATGGCGGCGGCGTTTAGAATCGGGTTCCTAAAAATTTGGAAATAGGGTCTACCAAGTGGAGGTGACCCCCCAAATTGTAGATTCAAATTGTTCATGATTTGCCACTCATTAATTTATAATTCAATCGCGACATCATGAATAAAAAATAATTAGAAATAAAAACTCAATATGTCTTACGAGCAAGCGAAACAAGTCGCGGTTGAAGCCTCCTTAGCAGCAGCGCAACTGTGCGAGCAAGTTCGCGCTCAGATTGTTCCAGAAGCGATGGAAAAACAAGACCGCTCTCCAGTTACCATCGCCGATTTTGGCTCTCAAGCTGTGATCTGTCGGGCATTGGCTACGGCATTTCCTCAAGATTCAGTAGTAGGCGAGGAAGACGCTACCACGCTGCGCCAACCCGAAATGGCAGACGCTTTGGCACAAGTCACCCAATACGTGCAAGCGGTAGCTCCAGGGGTCACACCGGAGGAGGTAACAAGCTGGATTGACCACGGAAACGGAGAAGTTAGACAACGCTACTGGACACTAGACCCCATCGACGGGACAAAAGGATTTTTACGCGGCGATCAGTACGCGATCGCCCTCGCATTAGTCGAAGCCGGGGAAGTAAAAGTAGGCGTGCTTGCCTGTCCATCCCTATCAGTCGATCTTCCCCAATTTCCCCAAGCAAAAGGGCTATTGTTTGTCGCGGTGCGGGGTGAAGGAGCAACCGTAGTCCCCTTAAAGGGGGACAATCCTCATTCTATTCAAGTTGTGAGTCCAGACGATCAAGCCAATCTTCGCTTTGTCGAGAGCGTGGAATCGGGTCATAGTAACCAAGCCAGACAAGCCGCGATCGCCAAACAAGTCGGTATCACTAATCCTTCGCTACGGATTGACAGTCAGGCAAAATATGGGGCAGTTGCCAGCGGTCAGGCAGCGCTCTACCTTCGCCTTCCCTCCCCCAAAACCCCTGAATATCAGGAAAACATTTGGGATCACGCCGCCGGAGCGATCATCGTCGAGGAAGCAGGAGGGCGCGTTACCGATATGTACGGTCAACCCCTGGATTTCTCCCTGGGATCAAAGCTCATTAATAACCAAGGCGTAATCGTGAGCAATGGCAGCATCCACGACACCGTACTAGCAGCTTTGAAAGAACAGGTGAAAAGTTAGCGACTTCCGGTGGGATAGCTCTGTGATCTGCCTGGAAAGCAGAGGAGCAGGTGAAGCAGGGGAAGCAGAAAAGAAAGAAAAAGCTCCAGGAGCTCCAGGGGCAGGGGAGCAGAGGAGAAAACATATCAATCTCTCTGCTGGGCACCTCCGCACCTCCGTACCGGCTTCCTCCTCATCCCTCACTCCTAACTCCCTCACCACTTTCTCCCAGACAGAAATGTTGACCAAAAGCAGTATTCTATAAGTAACAGCATAGGAGATCGCCTCTATATTGGCATCCCCGCTAAGGTAAGAACTTGAAGCAATGGGAGAGGCAGTAAATGAAGGCTATCCCGACAGAAATCCCTGATGTGGTGATTATTGAACCGCGAGTTTTTGGAGATGACCGTGGTTTTTTCTTTGAAAGTTACAACAAGCGAGCCTTCCGAGAACAAACTGGACTCGACATTGATTTTGTCCAAGATAATCATTCCCGTTCTTCCCAAAGTGTTCTCCGGGGCTTGCACTATCAAATTCAACAGGCTCAGGGAAAGTTAGTGCGGGCGGTTGTCGGGACGGTGTTCGATGTTGCAGTTGATCTTAGAAAAAACTCTCCCACGTTTGGTCAGTGGGTGGGCGCGGAACTCAGTGGTGCAAATAAGCGTCAACTCTGGATGCCAGAAGGATTTGCTCACGGCTTTTTGGTAATTTCGGAGGTAGCGGAAGTATTATATAAAACAACCAATTACTATGCCCCAGAGCATGAGCGGTGTATTTTGTGGAATGACCCCGATATAGCGATCGCTTGGCCTAGTGACACCACTCCCACTTTATCTGCCAAAGACCAAGCAGGTCAGCCTTTTCAGCAAGCTGAGGTCTTCTCATGAAGCGTATCCTACTAACTGGTGTGAACGGACAACTTGGTCAAGATTTGCAAGGCACGCTTGCTGGTTGGGGAGAGGTAACGGGAACGGGGCGAGAGCAAATGGATTTGGCACAGCCTGCCCAAATTCGTCATGTAATTGAGGAACTCAAGCCTGAGGTGATTATTAATACAGCAGCCTACACAGCGGTAGACCAAGCTGAAACCGAAACAGAAAAGGCAAAAGCGCTTAATGCGATCGCTCCTTCTGTGATCGCTGAGTTGGCACAGCAGCAGGGAGCAGCCTTAGTTCACCTCTCCACCGATTATGTTTTCGATGGCAGTAAAAATACGCCTTACACCGAAGAAGATACTCCTAACCCAGTGAGTGTTTATGGTCAATCCAAGCTTGCAGGGGAGCAAGCAGTGAGGGCAAATTGCGATCGCCACCTGATTTTGCGGACTGCCTGGGTTTATGGCGCTTGTGGCAAGAAGAACTTTGTGAAAACCATGCTCCGCGTGGGAGCAGAGCGCGAAGAGCTGCGAGTCGTTGCCGATCAAGTAGGAACGCCTAGCTGGACGGGAGAAATTGCCAGCGCGATCACCCAACTGCTTCCCCCAAACCCTAATCTCACAGGCACTTATCACTTTACTAATAGCGGCGTTGCCAGTTGGTACGATTTCGCCATTGCTATCTTTGAGGAGGCTCAACAACTGGGCTTTCCTCTGAAAGTGCAGCGGGTTGTTCCCCTCACTACCCCAGAATACCCTACCCCAGCCCAGCGTCCTCCCTATTCTGTCCTCTCGACTCAGAAAATATCATCCGCGTTGGGAACTCGTCCGTCCCATTGGCGACAAGGACTTAGGAAAATGCTGAAAGAACTCTACGCTCAACAACAAGAGAATGTCGGTTAACCTCAACTTCAACCAAACCAGCAGTAGCGCTCAGTCGCAGGAGAGTTCGCGGTTAGATTACGTTTTAATTGCTGGTCCTGGTCGATCAGGCACAACGTGGCTAGGTCAGATCCTCAACACCTACCAGCATTGTAGCTACAAACACGAACCGTTTCTCCCGTCGAAATCGACACCATACAATCAGTGGCGCAATGATTTGAATTCCGGCGATATCGAGGAGCTACGCAGCCGCTTCCAGTCCCTATGTCGTGACTGTTACTTTGAAGTTGATCAACCGCCTCCGGCAAAGAGCTTTCGGCGACAGAACCCAAAACTGCTTCGCTTACTTTATGGTCTAGGCAAATGGATTGATCCCATCAAAAACCTGTACGAGTGGTACGGGCGGGCGAACCTGAGCGAACAGACTCCTGTGCTGATCAAGGAAGTAAATTTCCCGAACGAGCTGCTACCTCGCCTCTGTGAGGTACTACAACCCCACCTAATTGCGATAATTCGTAATCCTTTCGCCAACATTGCCTCCTACTTTAAAGGGGTAGAACTCAGTCTTTTCGGGCAAGCTCGACCGAGGAAAATAGCGAGCCTTCGCAAGGATATCGACTCTCCCAGCGGTCAGCACCTCTGGAAGTATCGTGAGCAACTTGAGCAGATGTCGCTCGCTCAGTTAGAAGCAGTGCGCTGGCGTGTTCAAGTGGAGCCACTGGTGGAGTATGCACGTACTTACGAGCCGAGTTTGGTAGTATTGTACGAAGACCTCTGCGCCGATCCACATGGCAAAACGGCTGAAATCTTTGAATTTCTAGGCTGGGAACTCACTCCAGTAACTAGCAACTTCATCAACCAATCAATTTCTGGCGAGCGTAGCCTTCCTAAGACATCCAAAGCTTACTACAGCGTCTACCGTGACCCGCAAGAGAGTCTCTCGAAGTGGAAAACGCAGCTCACCGCCGAACAAAAGGCAGACATTGCCTCGGTAATTCGTGAGTCTCCGCTTCAGGATTTCTGGTCTGATATTCCCCTTTGAGCTAGAATCTCGAAAATCTCAGCAGTTTTGGGAAGTAAAAGAACTTTACCCTCATATCGATGAAAGCACTCATTCTCTCAGGCGGTAAAGGAACGCGACTGCGTCCTCTCACCTATACCGGAGCTAAACAACTGGTTCCTGTTGCAAACAAGCCCATTTTGTGGTATGGAATTGAGGCGATCGCTGCCGCTGGCATTACCGAAATTGGTATTATCATCAGTCCTGAAACGGGAGAGGAAGTGAAAGCCAAAACCGGAAATGGCGATCGCTTCGGAGTTCAAATTACCTATATCCTCCAAGAGCAACCCAAGGGGTTGGCTCATGCCGTGAAAATAGCTCAACCTTTCCTGGGGGATTCCCCTTTTGTGATGTATCTGGGCGATAATCTCATTCAAGGCGATTTGCGCCTTTTCTTGGAATACTTTCAAAAACAAGACTTGGATGCCTTGACACTTCTCTGCCCCGTTGCAAATCCCAGCGCATTTGGCGTTGCCGAAATTGATGGTGAAGGGCGAGTGCTGCAACTGCTAGAAAAGCCCCCAGTCCCTCCTTCTAATCTGGCACTGGTAGGCATTTACTTTTTTAACCATGCCATTCACAGTGCAATCTCGGCAATCCAGCCCTCTGCCAGGGGTGAGCTGGAGATTACAGACGCGATTCAATTTCTGATTAACCAGCCCAAAAAGGTGGCAGCGCGTCAACTAGAAGGCTGGTGGCTCGATACCGGGAAAAAAGACGACCTCCTCGAAGCCAACCGCATTATCCTCGATACCTGTCTCGACTCTACGGTTCTGGGCGAAGTTGACTCTTCCTCGCAGGTAATTGGACGGGTAGAGATAGGTTCTAGGTCTCAGGTGATTAATTGCACCATTCGCGGTCCTGTCATCATTGGCAGTGACTGCCACCTGGAAAACTGCTTCATTGGTCCCTACAGCAGCATTGCCAACCAAGTTACCTTGATAGATGCTGACCTAGAGCATAGCGTGTTCCTCGAAGGTGCTAAAGTTGTGGGTATTCATCAGCGGATTGTTGATAGTTTAATTGGACAGCGTGCCCAGCTTAAAGTTGCCCCCCAACGTCCGAAAGCAATGCGGTTTCTCATTGGCGACGATTCTCAAATTGAGCTAGTGTAATAGGCTAAAAACCATGACACTTTTTGATCCAAAAAAGCTTTGATAGTAAGAACTATATATAGCGGTTCTTAGACTCATAAGGTACAAATTCAGAATGCGATCACTAGTCAGAGTGGAGTTCAGGTGTACTCCACTTAAGTAAGAACTGCTATAGATTGTTAAATCCCTATGATAGTTTTAAATCATGAGTAGTAAATCAGCGCATTTGCCGAGATATATAGCTAAGTCTGATTTCGAAAAAGCGTACCAAAAGACCATCATAAGCAATAATTTCTTTGAAAAAGACTCATATTACGTTAAACAAAAGCCTAGGTACTTTTATGTAATCCGAGAGCTCGGTAAATATTTGCCCTCGAAACAGTCTAGTGTTCTTGAGATTGGCGGAGGACAGATAGCCTTGCTAGCAAAAGAACTTTTTGGCGACGAGTGTACAGTGGTAGACTTGAACGAAACTTACAAACAGGGCATCTTAAACCATGACGTACAATTCCAACGCTGCGACCTGCTACGCGACGATCTAAAAGAACGGAATGCCTACGATCTAGTGGTGATGTGCGAGGTGATTGAACATTTCCCCGTGCCGCCCCATACTATATTAGAAAAAATTAGAGCATGGCTCAAGCCGGGTGGCTTAATTTTCATAACTACTCCAAACCTGTATAGGTTTAGAAATCTAGTTAGACTTGCACTCGGCCTGCGCGTATTTGATACCTTCTTCATTCCTGAGCGTGGTCGAGGAATTGGGCACCCTTTCGAATACAGCCAAACACATTTGAAGTGGCAGCTTGAAACCGCAGGTTTCGAGTCTGTCAATATTCAGTTGCGGCAACTTGATAATGCTGGTTCGAGCCTATGGACACAGCTAGGCAGGATAACAGCTAGTCCATTTTTACTTCGTCCTCTTTGGCGCGATAAGTTAGTCGCACTTGCACGAAAACAAGGATAGTCCCATGCTTTGAAAAACATTACAGAATCTATGCTATTAGCCACCCAACTCAGAGTATGAAACTTAAAAATTATCGGAGGCTCTTGCCTAAGTCTAGTCTATAGAGTTACTTGGTAAACTAACAAAATGAATAAAAAAGAATTGAAAATTTTACTGATCATAGAACAATGTAACCCTAGTATGTCGTCTGTGCCTCTAGAGGGGTATAATTTTTACCAAGAAATTAGCAAAATAGCTGATACTCAATTAGTCACTCACGAGAGAAACAAATATGCCCTTACCCAAAAACATAACATCAAAAACACTACTTATATAGAAGAGAGCAATTTCACTAAAAGCTACTATAAATTAGCAGCCAGCATAACGTCGAACTCGAAAGGGAAAATAAACTGGCCTGTACGCCAGGCTTTAACTTACCCAATTTATGCAGAATTTAATCACAAAGTATATAAACAATTCAGGAAGCAGGTACTTAGAGGAGATTATGACGTAGTACATGTAATTACCCCTATGCTACCTAGATATCCTGCGAAGATATTGAAAGCCTGTAAAAGAACTCCCTTTCTGCTGGGGCCTGTTAACGGAGGCGTTCCCTTTCCAGAAGGCTTTCAAGAAAAAGCGAGACAAGAATCTGCTCAGTTTAATTTCCTGAGAGCCCTTGGTCGATTCTTAATACCAGGTTATGTGGAAACTTACAAGAAAGCAGACAGGATACTAGCTGGCTCCACCTTTACTTTTAACATGTTAAAAGAGTTGTTTTCGATTTCAGACAGTAGAATTAGTCTGTTGTACGAGAATGGAATATCTAAAAACTTTTTAGAAAACACGAAACAAAGAGGGGAAACTAGTGAAATAGTTAAGCTCCTGTTCGTGGGAAGACTAGTTCCTTACAAATGTGCAGATATTCTGATTGATTCGTTAAGTCGCTTGGATGCCATAACTAAAGACCATATCTCCCTCAAAATTGTGGGTGATGGTTCACAAAGAAATTATTTAGAGAAGCGGGTTAAAGAGCTTAATTTAGATGCTATTGTGAATTTCGTAGGCTGGATTAGTCAGCAGGAAACACTCAATTATTACAGCCAAGCAGATATTTTTTGCTTCCCTTCCGTCAGAGAGTTTGGCGGAGCGGTGGTTCTGGAAGCCATGGCTTGCGGACTTCCCTGTATTGTTGTCAACAATGGCGGGATTGGCGAATATGTAACTGAAGAGACAGGTTTTAAAATAGAACCCGTTTCAAAAGAGTATGTAACTCAAGAGTTAACAAAAAAAATAAAAATCCTAGTTAAAGATGAAAGTTTACGAACAAAAATGTCGGAAAACTCCTTCAAAAGAGTCCAAGAGTTTACTTGGGAAAGAAAAGCGACACAAATAATGGAAGTTTATAGAGAAATTATTGCCCATAAATAATCAATTTTCACAGAGTTAGTTGTAATACAACGGTTGTTGTTAATAAAAAATAGTCATGAAAAATAATTTCGCTGCTACGGTTGCTCTGTTTGGATTAAGTTTGGCTTTGGTGACAATTACTCCCGTAATAAAAAAAATTATCAGTTCAAATAATTCCTCTTCCTCAACAGTAGTAGAACCATCCAGGGAAGCAAATAGTTCATTTAAGTCCGATTTCTTCTTAGGCACTAATCTTAGTGGCATATATGACTGGTCAACTGAAATGCCTTTTCTGAATGCCTTTAAATCTTCTCGAAAATGGATGACCCAGGCTAAAGGCTCTTGGGGAACTAATGAAGGTAACAAACTCAACTTAGACGAAAACGGCTGGGTAAAGTCCTTACCTTCGTCGGAAGACTCCGCTGAGTATACTTATGTTGGCACGTTATTACGCAGAGAGATTGGCGGTCATTATCCGGGAGGAAAGTATGTAGTTCTCTATGACGGGAAAGGTGACCTAGAATACGGTTTTGATGCCAACAAAAATGGAGCCCAATCTACTCCCGGAAGGGACGTTATTGAGGTCACTCCTTCTAATGCTGGCATTCACTTAAAAATTACATCTACTGACCCCAATAAAACGGGGAATTATATTCGCAACATTCGCGTCGTTCCAGCCGAGTATGAAAAAACTTACCAGTCCCAAATATTTAATCCCAAATTTATAGATAAAATCAAAAAATTCAAAGCCCTACGCTTTATGGACTGGATGGGAACCAATGATTCTAAGCAAAGTAAATGGGCAAATCGACCAAAAATAGAACAAGCTTCCTATGCTTACGGCGGGGGTGTCCCCATAGAACTAATGGTAGAACTCGCCAATCGGCTAGAGGTTGATCCCTGGTTTACCATGCCGCACAAGGCTACAGATAAATATTTGACTAACTTTGCTCAGTTGGTGAAAAATAGTTTAGACTCGAACCTAACCATCCACTTAGAATATTCCAATGAAGTTTGGAATGCTCAGTTTGAACAATTTAGCTGGGTTAAAGATAATGGTCCGGTTTCAGGTGGCAATACTCCCTACCAGCCGTATGGTGTTAGAGCCGCTCAAATGTGCGATATTTGGAAAGGTGTGTTTGGGGAGGAAAGTAACCGCGTAAAGTGCATTATGGGTACTCAAACAGCCAACTCTTGGGTTGCAAAACAAGTTTTAAATTGTGAAAGATGGGAAAAATCTCCTTGCTACAAGCACGGTATTGATGCGCTAACGATTACTGGCTATTTTAGCGGCAAATTAGGGAAACCGAGATACGAAACTACTATAGAATCCTGGATAGACAATCCCAACATAGACGAATTTGAAAAAGCTCTAACCCAATTAGAAGATGGCAGTGTTTTAGATACCGAAGGTAATAATACAGAAGATATGGTGAATTACTTTAACGAATACTCAAAAATGGCTAAAGACAAAGGCTTAGAGTTAGTTGCTTACGAAGCTGGTAGTCATGTGGTGGGAAACGGAAAAGTAATACATAATGAGAAAATTACAGAATTTTTTGTCGAGCTGCATACACAACCAGAATTTTATGATCGCTACATGGAAATGCTAGAGGCTTGGAAAGATTCGCAAGGAAGGCGTGGCTTATTCATGCACTTTACCGACATAACTAAGCATAGTAAATGGGGAAGCTGGGGAGCCTTGGAATATGTAGACCAAGATAGTTCGCCCCGATATGATGCCCTGATCGACTTTATTGATCGCAATTTTCCAGCGTAGGTTCGGACGTGCTTGAGGGAGTATGGAGCGTGAAAGCCAATTTATTTAGTAGGGGTTAGCAGCGAAACAAATGAACGACAGCGTTTTCAACCTGGAAGAGAAGGTGAAATCGTGGGACTGGGACTACTACCACCCCATTGCTCAGTACTATTATGATCGAGCTATTCCAACGATGCTGCGGCTGATGGAAGTAGAACCGGGGGCGACGGTACTCGATGCAGGATGCGGTCCCGGAGTGCATAGCATCCGAGTAGTTCGGGAAAACTGTCGGGTTTGTGCTGTTGATGTGTAGCAGACAATGCTTCAGGAGGCGGAGACGCGCGTGGAACATGCTGGTATGAACTATGCAGTTGAGTTTCAAAAAGAAGACTTGACCAACCTGAGTTTTGAAGACAGTTCGTTCCCATACGTATTCTCCTGGGGTGTAATTATCCATGTACCAGATATAGAAAAAGCACTTGATGAACTGATACGAGTTGTGGCACCCGGCGGTAAGCTTGCGCTGTATGTAACAAACAAGACGGCTTGGGATCACAAGGTTGAGTCATTTGCACGGTTTCTTTTTCGCAAACCACTGTCGGGACAAAAAAGCCTGCCCATGGGGAACGGTGTCTTATATGATATGCACGGCGAAAAGCTCTGGGTTTGGCAGATTGACGAAGCTGCACTGACAAAAAATCTCGAGACACGTGGTTTCCTTCGAATACACCATGTAGTCGGGGAATTTACGGAAATCCAGCGGCGGGTTGGTGGAGTACCAAGGAGATTACTGCTACGGTTTAACAACCTCTACTACCGTTTGAAGCTGCCCCTGGTCATGCGGTTGCTAACCTATTCGTTTTTGAGAAAATTCGTTTTTGAGAAAACAGGCTAAACAGTCTGTCAGTTGGATTCAAGAGGTAAAGTGTGCGGCAAGTTGGATTAGTTGCGATTGGACGAAATGAAGGTAATCGCCTACGCCAGTGTTTGCGCTCGGTGATGGGGAAGGTCGCGCAGGTTGTCTATGTCGATTCCGGCTCGAATGACGGTAGCGTGGAGATGGCGCGATCGCTTGGCGTAGATGTGGTAGAACTTGACCAAGCCACCCCTTTTACTGCTGCTCGTGCTAGGAATGTAGGCTTGGCTCATCTGCTGCAAACCCATCCCCAGATAGAATTCGTCCAGTTTGTTGATGGTGACTGCGAGGTGGTAGCAGGATGGCTTGCCAGTGCCCACAACGAACTTGATACTAAACCTGATGTTGCCGTCGTCTGTGGTAGAAGACGCGAGCGCTTCCCCGAACACTCAGTCTACAATCGCTTATGCGACCAGGAGTGGGATACCCCCGTGGGTGAAGCAAAAGCCTGCGGTGGGGACTCCATGATGCGCGTGCAGGCACTTCAGCAAGTTGGGGGATTCAACCCTACCCTCATTGCTGGTGAGGAACCAGAACTATGCTTGCGACTGCGTCAAAAAAATTGGAAAATTGTTCGCCTCGATGCGGAAATGACTTTGCACGATGCGGAAATGACACGCTTCGCTCAGTGGTGGAAGCGGACTTTGCGAGCAGGTCATGCCTTCGCTGAGGGGGTTTGGTTGCACGGCAGTAGCGCAGAGCATCACTGGGTCAAAGAAAGCTGGAGCATCTGGTTTTGGGGATTACTCTTACCCCTACTAGCAATAGGGATGGCGTGGTTCACCCAAGGCTGGAGTTTATTGCTGTGGAGTGGCTACCCAGTTCAGACTTATCGTATCTATCGTCGCATCCAGCAGCGAGGATTAAAGTCGAGGGACGCATTACTTTATGCTTTCTTTTGCATGCTAGGCAAATTTCCCAACCTTGTTGGACAAGTGAAGTTTTATTTTAATAACTACCTTGGGACGCGAAACCGTCTGATTGAATATAAAGGCTAGTTAAGAATTCATAATTCTAGATCCCGTTCCGTCCGAATCCACTTTTTCTGAGGTCGCACTAGAAATGCGAGGTAAAGTGGAATCT
The DNA here is from genome assembly GCA_003021505.1 of Cyanobacteria bacterium QS_4_48_99. Classification (GTDB taxonomy): domain Bacteria; phylum Cyanobacteriota; class Cyanobacteriia; order Cyanobacteriales; family Rubidibacteraceae; genus QS-4-48-99. The sequence continues at coordinate 25,559 of PXPT01000116.1, forward strand.
TCCAAAGGATATACAAAGGTACAGCCAGAAGCGTTTGTGCCGGGATTTCGTCGCGGCAAAACTTTGCCCAAGCTCCCATAATCGAAGTTAGAATTAGGAGTCCTGCGATCGCTAACAAGATAGTAGGAATCCAGGAACTGCCCAAAGCTGCTGCGAGTATTGCCCCCGCTGTGGCAGCTATCCACACCATTACTAACAGCGAGAGTGGCGGGACGGATATGTCTAAGGCGACTGCCAAAAGATCGAAATGCCTTTGACGCACAGATGCTTTGAGCAGTGTAGGAACTTGGGTAAGTAGCGTTTGTAAATGACCATGTTCCCAGCGCGTTCTTTGACTTTTGGATGCTTGCTCCTGCTGCGGGAGACGCCCCGTCACGCTTGCATCGGAGCAAAATAAAGTACCGCGTCCCAAGCAAGCAACCTCTAAACTGAGCTGCATATCCTCAACAAGGTGACCACTCTCTAGGGAGACTTGGCGAATCACTGACCAAGGGAAAGCCATGCCTGTACCAGCTAATAAGCAGGGCAACCCCAGTCGGGCTAATCCAGTGGGACGGACTAAGTTTTTTACGCGAAATGCTAGCGCTGAGACTGAATCCTTCGGTGTGAGGGAACCAGCGGGTTTCTCCATTAGGTAAGTTGCCTGGACAGGTCGCATTTTAGCGACTGCGAGGCGGGTAATCCGGTCAATGCTTCCATGATGAACGAGACAGTCGGCATCTACCACCACCACCACCGAGGGCGGATCTTCGCTGAGAAACTGCAAACCGTAATCTAGCGCGTATCCCTTACCTCGGCGTTCGAGATCTTGTCGTTCGATCACGGTGGCACCAGAGGCATCACCGATCGCTGCTGTATCATCACTACAATTATCGGCAATGACTAACAGGCGATCTAGAGCTGTTAACTGAGGCAGTAAGTTCTCTAGGATCACTTTAATTCCCGCCGCCTCATTATGAGCCGGAATCAACACCGCTACACTGGGGCGAGGGACTCGGGCTTTGTCTTGCTTGGCTCGCTTCGGCATTAAAGCCGCACTACACTCCAGCCAAAGAGTCGTGCTAGGAATCAGAAGTGCTAGCGCGATCGCTAAAAAAATGAAATCGAGAATGGGCATCACGAACTGATTGAGCTACACAGGGCACCTATACTTTTTTAGCTTCTAACTTTGTACGAGATCACCGGATGTGATTTCTTCCAGTCGCAGCCACCTTCAGAAAGACGCATCACCTTAGTGTTTCGGCTACCTGCACAATTTTTCTACCTAGTTGATTGCCACACTTGTAAGAAGGCTACAGAAAAACTGCGAATTCTTTCATTTGCCCTTTAACAATTATATTTAGTTGCTTGTGGAAATAATAATAATTACAACAAATTTCCCCTCAGCGGTGCTACGACACTTAACTTCCCGCTTGCGGAACCCCTCCCCTTAAAGGGGGATGGGAGAGTCAATAGGAAGAGTCACTATGGAACCCGTCTCCCAATTCCTACTACACAACCCGCTTGTCGATTTCACCATCCTTCTGCTGGTAAGCTTAACCATTCCTCCCCTGTTCGAGCGGCTGCGGTTGCCTGGATTAGTAGGGCTGCTTGTGGCGGGGATTGTGCTGGGTCAAAACGGTTTGCAGCTTCTCGATGCCGAAACAGAGACCATGAGGCTGCTGTCTGATATTGGCAAAATCTATCTCATGTTCGTTGCTGGACTAGAAATTGACCTGGAAGAGTTTCGCAAAAAGAAAAATCGCTCCTTGGGTTTCGGGATAGCAACTTTCTTGCTGCCACTGCTGTTTGGTGCTTTCATTGGGCAGATGTTCGGTATGGGGTGGAATACTTCCATTGTCGTGGGTTCCCTACTCGCCTCCTATACCCTTTTGGGGTTTCCCATTGTCAATCGGTTGGGAGTTGTGGGGAATGAAGCAGTAACAGTGACAATTGGTACAACGATTTTTACCGACATCGCCGCACTTCTGGTATTAGCCATTTGCGTCTCAATTGGGGAATTCACGTTTGTCAGTTTGGTTTTGCGGTTGGTAGCGTTGGCGCTCTACGCCGCTGTCGTCCTGTTTGGCTTTGACTGGGCAGGAAAAAAACTATTTCCATCGCACTAGGGACGAGCAAAGCAACCAGTTTTTATTTGTCCTCCTCGCCGTTTTTATAGCCTCGGTGGGCGCACAGGTTATCCAGGTGGATAAGATTGTCGGTGCTTTCCTAGCGGGTTTAGCGGTAAATGACGTGGTGGGGCGTGGTCCTGTAGAAGAGAAGGTGAAATTTGTAGGCAGTGCCCTATTTATCCCTTTCTTCTTTGTAGACATGGGGCTTTCACTATATATATATTCCTGCTTTTGTCAACACCCTTTCTACAACCTTGGGGTTAGTCCTAGCAATTGTGGTGGGATTGATGGCAAGTAAATTTTTGGTAGCACTGGTTGTCAAGCTACTCTATCGTTATAACTGGGATGAGATGCTAACGATGTGGTTGCTGTCTTTGCACCAGGTGGCTGCAACTCTGGCAGCGGCGCTTGCAGCGGTTCAAGCAGGACTAATCGCAGAGCAAGTGTTTAACACTATGATTGTGTTAATGCTGGTAACTTCTCTACTAGGACCGTTACTAACGGAACGATTTGCGAGTCGGCTGCCCTTGCCAACAACAAGTCTGGAGACGGCTGAAAGCTCAACTTGGTGGGAAATTACAGAAAAATATGAGGGGTTAAAGACACTCAGCATCAACCCTTCACGGTGGTTGTGCCCGTTTACAATCCTTCGACAGAGCGAAACCTAATTGAGATAGCGGCGCTGTTAGCTTACCACGAGTCAGGGGTAATTAAACCATTAGCGATCACCCAGGCACACCTCCACATGGATGACCCTCAGTTGAGCAGTGCTTTTTAGCGAAGTGAGCAACTGCTGGCGCGAGCGCAAGAAATGAGCAAAGAGTTTCAGGTTGAGGCAGAACCCGTCATCCGCATTGATGATAATGTGGCGGAAGGAATTAGCCGCGCCGCCAGAGAACAGAATGCCAATTTAGTGGTGATGGGCTGGAGCGAAACCACGGGCTTACGGGCACGTTTGTTTGAGAATATTATCGATAGTGTCTTCTGGGCTTCTCACTGTCCAGTAGCTGTTACCCGATTGCTGGATGAACCTATCAACCTCGATCAGATTTTAGTTCCGGTTAAAAACTTAGCGCCTTCGGCAGTAAGGATGGTGCGCTTTGCTCAACTTTTTGCAGACACGCATCAGGCTTCAAGAAGATTTTTGCACATCTGCGATCGCCGCACTCCTTCCCAGCAAATCGCGGAATTCGAGTCCGCACTATCTAATACCATTTTGCTTTTCATGTGAGAGACTTAACCGACAAGAGCGTGAACAGCAAAATAGAGATAAAAAGAAGGTCGAGGCTCCCAAGACAAGAAAGCTCTGGAAGGGTGCATGTGTGGTGATGGACAATGCTAAGTTTCACCAAGGAGAAATGGTGAGAAAATCTCTCGAACAAGCCTGGGCTATTTCATTCTAAAAAGAGATCAAACCTGCTCCAGGCCCAATCCACATTTTCCCTGTGCCTGAGCCATCTTGGTAAATACTGCATCTCGATAGAG
>PXPT01000117.1 GCA_003021505.1 Cyanobacteria bacterium QS_4_48_99
TTGATTTGTGCAAGATGTCTATTCTGCCAACAGACGCGAGGAAATCCCCGTTCCCGTACCCATATCCGCTGCTCCCATTTGCGATGGATGCGCTAGTCCCTCCAAAATACTGTCAATCGCTCGGTAGGGTAGCTAGGTAGATATTTCGCATAATCCTCCGCTCGATAAGAAAATCGCCCCTGTGGATTCCTTGTGTGCAGTGGCGTTGCCTCATTGTTAGTGTTGCTCCTTCCTGCTCACTTTTCTTCTTTGCGGTTATTCAAATATAGTTTTTTGTTTCTTTACCTAAATAGACTCCATGCAGCTTACTGTTGCCACACTCAACCTGCGTTACGATAAACCAGATTCCGGTGATCGCAACTGGCAGGTACGGCGAGCAGCGATCGCGTCTTTTTTTACTCACTACGCCCCCGATGTCATCGGCACTCAGGAAGGGGAAGCACACCAATTACTGGACTTACATCGTCTGCTACCGGATTATCAAAGTGTGGGTGGCGATCGCGCAGGCACAGGTACAGGGGAACACTGCGCCATTTTTTATCGCACTCAGCGCTTGCAGTGCCTCGAAACCGGAGACTTTTACCTTAGCGATACGCCTGAAATTCCCGGCAGTATCAGCCCAGATTGGGGCAATTATCAACCCCGGATGACAACCTGGGCAACCTTTGCTGTTGCCAATGAAGCCAAAAAAATTACTCTGCTTAACACTCACCTCGATTATGACAGTGCGCGAGCGCGAGAACTGGGAGCGAAATTAATTCGCGATCGCATCTTCCCCTCCATTGACTCTCTTTTCTTTCTCACAGGTGATTTTAATGCTGCCCCCGACACAGTTCCCCGTCAGACATTGGCGTCTTCCTTATCCCAAGGCGTGCAACTTCACGACGCTTTAGCTGGGATGGAACTCGATGAGCAAATGACTTTCCACGACTTTACAAGCACGGGATTTGATGCCGTAGACACCATTTATTGCGATAGCCGAGTGAGTCTGCGTGAAGCGAAGGTAGACGCTGCTCACTGGCAGGGAGTTTTGCTATCGGATCACTTTCCGGTGGTTGCCTGGTTTTCCTGAAATATTTCTCCCCATTCCAAAAAATTTCCCCCTGGCAGTCAAGCACAGAGGGAATCTATTTACGGAAGTATCCAGTTACGGAAGTATCCAGACAAAGTAGTTTTACGCGTCTGGTATAGCTAGACTTAGCGGAACCGCTTTTTACGCCGCGCCACTGCTTTGCGCTTGCGCTTTTCAATGGGAGTCTCATGGAAACGACGACGCTTAATATCAGCGAATACTCCGGCTTTGGAGACTTGGCGCTTAAATCGGCGCAGAGCTGATTCGATGTTTTCGTTCTGACCAACTACCACTTGGGTCATACTATCTTCTCCTAACGCTTAAATTCCCTAATATCTTAACTAGACTCAGCGAAAAGTTACATCAACAGGCTTTCGATAGATGCCTATGAGAGTCTAGAAACTAGATCACTCTAGTCTTCTCTACCTAAAAATGTAACAAATTTTATTACTCTCTGGCTACCAACATCCGCTTACGCGAGGTGTGGCTATCTCGTTCCGCTAACTCCAGTTAGGAACCGAGAAGGTGGTATTCTCACCGAACTTTAGGAACTCTTGCTTGAAAGAAACTCCACCTTGTTTACAGCTAGAGTTTAGTGATTGTAGCTCTAGAATGATTCTTCCTCGTACTAGATGCTACAACCTTACCAGATTTTCTCCCTTGCTAATCAGCACTAACAAGGGTGCGAACCGTTTAGTTAGTTGAGTTGTTTAGTAAAAATTAACCACCTGCGTCAACCACATATGCCCACGGTTGTTCTAACTCCAGGGTAACCAGCACATACTGAGTGTTTGTGGTGGTTCTTCCATCCCTGAATTTAGCGGCGTGATTGCTGCTCCTAAGCCAGTTTTAGCCTGGTTCAATTTCAGTTTGCAATCCCTCCACTTAGCACCATTAAGCGCTTCCAGGGCAGAAATTTCTTCTTTTTGTTCTTGCATTTCTATAAAACCGAAGCCACGGATGCAACCTGTTTTTCGATTTACGGGGATAGTAATCTGCTTAACAGTGCCGTACTTTGCAAATACTTCGTTGATGTGCTCTTGAGTGACTCCGTTGGGTAAATTACTTATGTAAATGCACATGGAAAATCTCCAAAATTTTAACTCGTCAGAAATATCTGTTTACAGAATTTAAAAACAAACTCTGTTAAATCCGATTCTTTACTTTTAATAATAAAACAGCAGCAAGGGATGTTTACTACGCCCTTAGACAGAATTGTAGGAACTTTTTTATCGCACTTGTGTCGTAAAAGAGTTCTATTGCAATCGCCACTGTGGATCACCTACTAAAACGGGTTTCCGCGTTCGATGTGTCCCAGTGTATTCCTAGTTATGGAGATTCAATCGAAACCTTCTACCTCTGGGAACATTCCTCCCTTTTTTAGTTTCATTACTTTTAGAATCATCCTTTCGGAGGAAGAATTTCCATGTCCATTTCTCATTCTTGGCAACCCAAAACTGCCTTACTCTTAGCACTAGGAATGACCTCAACGGCAATATTAGGGATTTCCGCTTCGGCTAGAGCAGTCTCGGAGCCTTACACAATCGGACAAGTTTTTTCGCAATCAGAAGAGCGATACGACCAGATCGAGAACAGTCTGGTTGTTATTCCGGCGGGAGCTGTCATTCCAGTCCAATACGAAGAGGCAGAGAGAATCATCGTTACGCCCGAGGAAACCGCACCCGCTACCCTAACTGTGGCAGCCAACATTCGCTCCTCTTCTAGAGAACTCTTAATTCCCGCAGGAAGCAAAATCGAAGGCGAACTACAACCAGCAGAGGACGGGACTCAGTTCGTGGCTCAAGAGCTAATTCTCGATGATCGCGATCGCTCTATCCCCGTTGATGCTACTTCCGAGGTGATTACCGAAACCAGAACCATTACTAAAGAAACCAACCCAGACATTCTCAAAGGAGCTGCTATCGGCAGTGTGGCGGCTACTGTTATTGCTGAAATCTTTGGTGAAATCGACTTCTTAGAAGTCTTGGGTGGTGCGGGACTAGGTGCTATCACAGAAGTGCTTCTGCAAGGTTCCGAAGAAGCCGAAGTCACCGTTATTGACCCTAACACGGAACTAGATTTGACCTTGCAGAGTGATCTATCGCTATAATTAATCCCCCCAATCGGCAGGGTTACATAATTACGGGAGGGGGGAGGAAGGATGAAAACTTAATGCGAGCTAGCGTTTCATCCCTCATCTCTCATTACTCATCCTTAAACCTGTAACCTACAACTCCAAAAATCATCCCGAAACTATGCCATGCCAAAAAAAGGGGGGGGTAGGGGAAAATCTCGGAAAAGTCTAGCTAGTGTACAACGCCTTGTTGAGCTGCTGCCTCATTCGGCTTCATCAAATAGAGTCGGAGGAACTGCCAGCCATTGGAAATACGCAAGGGCAGCTTGCGGAATAACTGGAGGAACTTGGGAGTGTTGGAGTTGGCGATCGCACTCAACTTCTTATTATTGTTAACGCAAACTTCCAACCGCTCAAAGAACTGTGGATTCTCCACATCTAGCGTTACCGGGAAGACTCGTCCTGCCGTTTCATTCGTCTTCTTAATCACGTACCTGTCATAGTTGCGGGTATTCAGCCCAATCGCCTCGTATATTCCTGGCTCTTGGAGATCCCGAACATACATGACACCAAACACCGCCAGCAAGAAGAAGCGGCACCACAGCCTTCCCCGCAAGCCACTAACCAGATGAGGCTGGGACTTCATCATTGCGTCAAAGAAATCACCGTGGCGATTCTCATCCTGACACCAATTTTTGAAGAACCGGAAAAGGGGATAAATCCGCTTTTCTGGATTTTCCTGCAAGTGCCGATAAATGGTGATATAGCGCCAGTAACCAATCTTCTCCGATAAATAAGTCGCGTAGAAGACAAACTTGGGCTTAAAAAAGGTGTACTTTTTATTTTGGGTGAGAAAACCCAAATCCAACGACATATTGAAATCTGACATCGCCTTATTGAGAAAACCCGAATGACGTGCCTCATCCCGCGACATCAGCGTGAAACACTCCGCCAGCAAGGGGTTACTGTGCTTCAAGCGCCGTCCCAGCTCTTTATAAAGCAAGAACCCAGAGAACTCCGCTGTACAAGAGCGTTCCAAGAATCCCACAATTATGCGCTGGGTTTCCTCATCGAGGTCTTCCCAGGATTGATTGAATTCCTCATCCCGGATAAAGTGCTTCTGGTTATAGTCGGCGCGCAACTCCTCCAAAATGGCTCTGAGTTCTTCTTCATTCGGCGAGATGTCCATCCGTGCCATCTCATCGAAGTCAGTCGTGTAGAACTTAGGCGAGAGGAGTGTTTCTTTGGCTGGGGATTTTACCCCAGGTCGCATTTGTTCAAACCCTGGTTGATCAGCAGTGTCTACCATATGATTTTGCTTGCTTTCGGTGCGATGAGTTTCCCAACAGTAGCAATGGAGGGAGGCTTACCAAATTCTCTTACCTAGTAGTGGCGAGAATGCCCCTTCGGTAACAGAAGGCGGAAGTTAGATGTTGATTGATTTTCCTTTTCACCCTCTATCCTCTGGAGGTGCTGTGGCATCAATTCATTTTGCTCCCTTGCTTGTAAGCTTTGTCTTTCTTCAGCGGGTTGGATTCCAGTTTACCAAGCTGGAAGGGGCTGGTTAAGGCAGTTTTCATTAAGACTTACAACACACTCATAAAAATTTCATATATTCTCAATTGCTATAGCAGTTTTCAGATTAGATCCAGGATATTACCCGCAAAACAATTCCCCTGCCTCCCCGCGTCTCCGTGTTTTCGCGTCTGTCGTAATCATGGATCTTCAACCCGACTTAGTATCACTGCCGCTCAAGCGAGCTAATGTAGAAGAATATCTTATGAATTAGTTTTCCGTGACGTCAGATGAATGACACTAGCACAAGTTACCTATTTTGGCTCGGTTGGTTTTTTGGTCTGGGAGGACTTCACCGCTTATATAACAAAAAACTTGCCTCGGGGTTGCTGTGGATGTGTACCTGGGGCTTTTTCGGCGTGGGACAGTTTTTAGATGTAGTTTTTATCCCTAGTATGGTAAACGAACACAATCTGAAGCTGAGAAGCCAACTGGGTTTATCTCCCGAGGGCGTGCCTCTTAATCAGAACGTTGTCAACCCGAGTCTGCTTGCAACCCCTTATTATTCCGAAAGGGATTCTCAAACCCTACCCAATGGTACTGAATCTATCCCCCAAGACCAGTTAATGGTCAGACTAGCAAAAGCAGCACAGCAAAGAGAGGGGAAAATTTCAGTAACCCAAGGGGTTATTGATACAGGAACCAGCTTTGAGGCGGTAGAATCTGCCCTTCAGGAAATGGTCAAAAAGGGTTATGTCGGTATAGACAATCACCCAGTCAATGGCGTGGTAATTTATGAGTTTCTCGAACTTGGTTAAACTCAGCACGGAGCGGTCCTTAGTCCGTAGTCAGCAGTCCTTAGTAGCTAACGTGTATAGAGTTTGACTATTAGTTACTAATGACTGATGACCGATGACTAATGACTAAGGGCATATTGCTTCAGTTCATTCATAGAAACATATTCCAAAGCTGCCGCATGGGTTGCTGACAAGATGACTGGCGGTGCAACGCCTGCATCCAGGGCTTCCTTCCACCGGGAAGCACACAAACACCAGCGATCACCTGGTTTGAGACCAGCAAAATTAAACCTGGGGACAGGCGCACTCAAATCATTTCCCTTCGACTTGGTAAATTCCAGGAACTCTTCTGTCACTTCCGCACAGACCACGTGTGCGCCCAAATCGCCTGCTCCTGTATTACACTGACCGTCCCGATAAAATCCGGTCATGGGAGATGTGCAGCAAGTCTCCAGCTTTCCTCCCAAAATGTTCTCCGCTGTCATAACAGCAACTTCTCCAAAAATGTCCTTTAATTAGTAGGCTACAAAGATACGCTTCGATTCGGCAACACGTACTTAGTTAAGCACCTGAGTTTCAACCACAATAATTCCCAATACTGACGTTGCGGATGAAGCATTTGGCGATTACCCGCCGCGCTAGATAGGCTTTGAGAGAGCGGAGAGAGAGGGATTCGAACCCTCGGTAGAGTTACCCCTACACAGCATTTCCAATGCTGCGCCTTAAACCACTCGGCCATCTCTCCAAATATATTATTATATACCAAACCATGACAGATTTCTACACCATTCGGATTCACAATCGCCAAGCCGGAACAGAACATAGCCTCCGAGTGCCCAGTGATCGCTATATTCTCGAAAACGTCGAAAATCAGGGTGTCCGTCTCCCTTTTTCCTGTCGTCATGGGGCTTGTACAACCTGTGCCGTGCGAGTACTTTCTGGTGAAATTTACCATCCCGAGGCGATGGGACTCTCGCCCAAGTTGCACGAAAAGGGTTACTCTCTCCTGTGCGTCGGTTATCCCCGTTCCGATTTAGAGGTAGAAACACAAGATGAAGATGAAGTCTACGAACTTCAGTTTGGTCGCTATTTTGGCAAGGGAAAAGTTCGCCCTGGAATTCCTCTAGATGAAGATTAGAGACGGGGCAAGAAAAAGCTCCACGGGCAGGGGAGCAGAGGGGCAGAGGAGAAGCGCGCCGCACTCCAAAACTATTTTCCCTCAGCACCAGGGCACCTCTTTTACTCCTCACTGGAATTACCAGCAACTTCAAAGATCATCCCGCAACTATGCAATGTTCCTACCCTTACGGCTAAGCAAGAAAATCTTGACGTTAATCTGCTGCTGCCTACTTGTCGGTTGCCAGTCTCCCGACCTTGCAGATGGCACTACTGCGAGGGTACAGCGAGTAGTGAGCGGGCAAACCCTCGACGTTATCCTCACCGCCAATCAACCCGAGATTACGCGGGTGCGACTGAAGGGAATTAATGCCCCAGATTTGCGGCAGCAGCCTTGGGGAGCCGCAGCTAAAAGCAAGCTGGCGGAGCTAGTTGGCGGAAGGAAGAGTCAGCAATTGGTGAGGTTGAAATCGGAGGAACGAGAGCCAGACAAATATGGTCGCCGATGGGCGTATGTGTGGAAAAATGGAGTGCTGGTGAATGAACGACTTGTAGAGGAAGGGTACGCCTTAGCCGTGGAGCAACAACCGAAACATCCCTATCATCAAAGTCTTGCCCATGCCCAAGCATATGCCCGCATCATGGGAGATGGCATCTGGAATCCCAAGCAGCCCATGCGGTTGAGTCCACAAGCATTTCGGCATCGCAACTAGGAAGGCGATCACTTTTGAGGTTCATCCAGAACTTGCCAACCACACCAATTTTGTAGTTACTTAGAGAAGTGGTATTCCCAACTCTCACCTCCCCTGCTGCGAGTATTTGATGGAAGAATCTACCTCTAAACCTGCTAGCCGAGAGTCGATTTTTGCGAAGTTGGGGCGCTTGTCCTACCGTTACCGTGCCCTAGTCATTGCCGTTTGGGGAGGGCTACTGCTGCTCAGTTTAATGAGCATTCCTCGGCTCGATAATGCCCTGACTGGAATTGGTACGGTCTATCAGGAAGGGGAGGCAGCACGCGCCGAACAGGTACTAAAGCAAGAACTCAACAGCGATCCTGATGATGTTTTGACGCTTGTCTTAGAAAGTCTTGGCAACCAGCCCATTGCACAACGCCAGAGTGAATTTGAGGGGCTCCTTAACCAGGTGCGTAGCGTTCCATCTGTCGGTTCCGTAGCCAGTGCTACCGAGGGCCTGAACTATGGTAGTACCGACGATAGTGTTTCCTATCGCAGCATCAACCTAAAAGAAAGCAGCAGTGAACAGAAAAAACAGGCAGTCGAGCGTATCCAGGAAGTGATCGCCCAAAGCGATACCCCAGACTTAAATGCTTATCTCATTGGTCAACCCGTAATCAATGTGGAGGCACAACGCATTAGCAAAGCGGATTTGAGGCGAGCCGAGGCGATCACCTTACCCCTGACGCTGATTGCGCTACTATTTGTGTTCGGTTCACTCCTTGCAGCGGGTATGCCTCTCGTTATGGGGATTGTAACCGTTTCAGTCACCTTTGGTCTGATGTGGCTTGTCGCCCAGGGGATGGATTTGTCTGTGTTCGCCCTCAATATCACCACCATGCTTGGGTTAGGAATTGGCATTGACTCCTCCCTGCTAATCGTCAATCGGTTTCGGGAAGAACTGCCTTGTGGTTCAGTAGAGCAGGCAGTTGTCCGCACCGTGGACACTGCTGGGCGAACTGTCTTTTTCTCCGGTTTCACTACCTGTATTGGTTTAGTTAGTCTGCTGCTCTTTCCGATTGTGCTTCTACAATCGTTGGGAGTTGGTGGATTTTTGGTGGTGTTGCTCTCGGTGGCAGCCGCGCTTACCCTGCTACCTGCCTTGTTAGGCGTTTTAAGAGGAGGGGTGAACCGCTGGCGTGTCCTGCGAATTGCGCCTCAAAAGAGTGGAATCTGGAGAGCGATCGCCCGCCGAATTATCCGCCATAGCGTGGCTGCGACGCTCTTGGTGATCGCCATTATTGCCTTGCTTGTTTACCCCTTCTCCCAGGCACGTTTTGGTCTGGGCGATGCCGATGTTTTGCCAAGAGACGTTCCGGCGCGACAAGGGATTGAGGTTTTAAAACAGTCCTTCGGAGCAGGAGCAGTTTCCCCCCTTCTTCTAGTTGTCAGCACTAACAATCCCAACGACTCCATCCTCTCGGAGCAACACCTCACCACGCTCAACAATTTAGTCTCAAACCTCCAAGACAACCCGCGCGTTGCCCAAATCCAAAGCATTGTTAACCTCAACCCCAATCTTAGTCTTCAGGACTACCAGCAACTCTATCGCAATCCCCAGTCTCTCCCGCCCAATCTGGCAAATGCCCTCAAGCAGTTGAGTAGCAACTCAACCACGCTCATCAGAGTATACAGCCGCACCACCCGCGAGTTAGTGGGGGAAATACGCAGTTTCTCCCTTGAGGATCTTAGTTTGCAAGTGGGCGGTCAACCAGCTAGCCAACTCGATACCATTCAGGTGATTTCTCAACGCTTTTGGTGGGTTCTCACTGCCATTGTCGTCGTTACGTTTGTGGTGCTGTTTGTTCACTTCAACTCCCTCATCATCCCCCTCAAGGCAATTTTTCTGAACCTAATGTCGATTGGAGCCTCTTTTGGAGCCTTAGTATTCGTCTTCCAGCAGGGAAACTTCCATACTTGGCTCAACTTTACTCCCCTGGGATATCTCCACATCTTGCTGCCAGTTATTCTCTTTTGCGTCCTTTTCGGCTTGAGTATGGACTATGAAGTTTTTCTGCTCACTCGGATTAAGGAAGCCTACGACCACTCTGGCAACAACACCCGTAGTCTTATTGAAGGGTTGGAGCGCACCGGGCGTATTATTACTAGCGCTGCCGTACTGATGATTATTGTGACGGGGGGTTTCGGCTTGACACAAATCATTTTCGTTAAGGCGTTGGGCTTGGGAGTTGCCCTAGCTGTCTTTATTGATGCCACGCTCATCCGAGTTATTCTTGTCCCAGCTAGCATGCATCTTTTGGGTAAGTGGAACTGGTGGAGTCCCAAGTTTCTTCGCCCCGACAGAACTAAATTTAAACCGGACTAGCAAGCAGCGTTAATCAATAATGCAGCAACCTTCCTCCCAACAGCTCCAGTTTTTTCTAGATATTGCCACCGAAGCAGCCCTATCCGCTGGTGCAGTTTTGCAAAACCACTGGGGCAAATTAGAAGCGATTGAAGAAAAAGGACATCCCGGAGACTTAGTTACCACAGCCGATAAAGCCTCCGAAACCGAAATCCTGGAGGTACTGCAACGTCACGTTCCAGACCATTCCATTCTGGCAGAAGAATCCGGTCAGTTAGGAAAAAGCGACAGCGAATACCTCTGGGCAGTTGACCCCCTAGACGGTACAACCAATTACGCTCATCAGTATCCCTTTGCGGCAGTTTCGGTGGCGCTACTTATTGGCAAAGTTCCTCAGGTGGGTGTGGTCTATAATCCTTTTCTCGATGAGTTGTTTCGCGCAGGCAAGGGTCTGGGAGCTACTCGTAATCGTCGTACCATTCGGGTTTCTAAGACTGCCCAACTCAGTCAAAGCCTACTAGTCACTGGCTTTGCCTATGACCGCCGAGAAACTAGTGATAATAACTATGCTGAGTTGTGTCATTTATTGAACTTGACCCAGGGAGTTCGTCGAAGTGGGGCTGCGGCACTCGATTTAGCCAGTGTTGCCTGCGGACGCCTCGATGGCTACTGGGAAAGGGGGATTGCTCCTTGGGATATTGCAGCCGGAATCGTTTTAGTTGAGGAAGCTGGGGGCAACGTTACCGCCTATGATGGCAGCCCCATCATCCTTGATGCAGGTCGCATTTTGGCAAGCAATGGTCAGCTTCATGCCAGTCTCAGCAATGCCTTACTGAATGCACCTAATTCGCTTCGCTGAGCGTCATTAGTCATCAGTCATTAGTCATTAGTAACCAACAGTCAAACTCTGTAAATGTTAGCCACTAAGGACTACTAAGGACTTGAGAAGACAACGATCACAAGTTGTGTCCTAGTCATTAGGCATACTAAAAGCTACGCTTTTGGGACTGAGACTCCGACAGCGCCCTATGCCGATTCACATCAAACGCGGACTATTTCAGTGTGAAATTGCCGACCACAGCGCGGTTCTGGGAATTTCTGTTCGTGCTGATATGCAACAGGTACGCAAACAGTACCTCAAAATTACTCGTCTTTTGCATCCCGACATTCGCAAATTAAAGGATGAAAGCGAAGAAAAACTAGCAGATGAAATTTTAGCCAAGCTGGTCAATCCTGCCTATGAGGAGCTATTTAAAGACCAATCGCGGCGCTCAGAACATCAATTATTGTTAGGGCAGATGGGCAAGCGCCTTGCTGAAGAAGGCAAATTCCCGCTGGTTGAGAGTCAAGCAGCTAGAGAGTTATCCCAAGCCGGTGCCAATTTAGACTTAGTGTATCAAAATTCCCTGAAAACTGTGGCATCTGAGCAATATCAACAGATTGACCAAGTTATAGATAAAATTGCTCAAATAAGCGAGTTGAATCTCGTCTACTTGATGCGAAAAGCGGGGTCGCTACAGCCCAAAACTCCCGCGCAAGTGAATACTAAAGTGGCACCAACTGGGGCAGTTAAATCGGAAAAGCCCCCCACCCGAAACTCAGGCAAATCAAAAAAAACATCCCCGATTGATCCATGTGTTAGTCGCGCTAGAGAGTACATGGACAAAAACAATTTTGCCCAAGCCATATTAGAACTGCGGGATGCACTCCAGCTCGATCCCAAAAGCAGCCATACTCATGGGTTGCTAGGAATAGCATATTTGAAGCAAAACCAAATGGGTATGGCAAAGGTTCATGTCAATAAAGCCTTGCAAATTAATCCCCAAGAGCCAATGGCAGTGGAGGGTAAGCAAGCACTAGACAAGCTCACTCAAAAGGACAAGACAACAACTTCTAGTCACTCTTCCCAGGAAAAGTCATCCCATAAATCAGGTAAGGGTGGCATTTGGGGGGGGTTGTTTGGCGGCAAGAACAAGTGAGGTTTAATCACCAATGTGTAACACTTCTAAATAGAAGAAACGGTATGAAAACGACTCATGGTTCACCAACCGCCAGCAGGAGCCAGGGATTGGCTACCCCTAGAAGTTGCTCAAAAAGGCTGGATTGCTGATCGCTTGCAGCAGGTGTTTCATCGCTGGGGATATCAGCAAATTGTTACTTCGACGCTGGAGTGGCTCGATACGCTGATGGCTGGTGGTGCAATTCAGCGTTCTACGGTGATTCAGCTTCAGGAAGCTGAGGAAGGAACCCTAGGACTGCGCCCAGAGCTAACTGCTTCCATTGCGCGGGCATCCGTGACGCGGATGGCAGGGAATTCCTACCCACAACGCCTCTATTACAATGCGAATGTATTTCGCCGCTCTCCCGGCTATCGCGGGCGTCAGATGGAGTTTTACCAAGCTGGTGTGGAACTGCTCGGAACGGGAGGAGTATTAGCCGATGCCGAAATTCTCCTGTTGCTGGCAGATTGTCTCCATCAGCTCGGTTTGCAGCAGTGGCACGTCGTTTTGGGAGAAGCAGGATTGACGCGATCGCTGCTTGCTCCTTTCCCAGAATCGGAGCGAGAGCAACTCCGCTATTGCATTGCCCATCTGGATCGCGTGACTCTAGAAAGCTTACCCCTTTCCCCCCAACTGCGGGAACGAGCACTACTGCTATTCGATCTGCGAGGACACCCAGCAGATGTCCTACAGCAAGTTGCCAGTCTGGATTTAGACGAATCGGCTCAACAAACAGTTAATAACCTCAAATCTTTAGTAGAACTACTCGAGGGCAGTGGTTTAGGTACCCTACCCCTAATTCTTGACCTTAGCTTAGTGCAAACCTTCGACTACTATACCGGCATTGTCTTCGAGGTAGTCGCTCACACAGGCACAGAAGCACGAAGTGTTGGACAAGGGGGACGTTACGACCAATTACTAGGAGTCTATCACCCCCACCGTAAGAGTGCCCCTGGCATTGGTTTTGTCCTCAATCTGGAAGACTTACACACTTGCCTCCTGTCCACCCATCAGCTTCCCGAACAAACACCAGCAAGTGATTGGCTTGTAATTCCCCAATCGCCTCAAGCTGAGGCGGCTGCTTTTGTTTACGCCCAAAAACTCAGAAATTCCCAGCATCTAGTGCGAGTGGAAATCGACTTAGGAGGACGCTCCCCTGAGCAAATTCGGGAATATGCCCGCAGTTGCAGCATTACTCGCCTTGCTTGGGTACAGGCAGATGGTTCTCCCAGGATTGAGACGCTGTAAGGGGGAGGAGGCAGGAGAAAAAGTGAGTGCGTGAGTGCGTGAGAAAAAGCAGAGGGGCTCTCGGGGGCAGAGGAGAGGAACTAATGCAGTCGGAAACTATTTCCCCTCCGACCCCCGCACCTCTGCACAGAAACCTCCTCACTCCTCACTTGCCTCTCCGCCCCTCCGCCTCTCTGCACAGGATTTCCCCCCACCCCTTACTTCTCCCATTCCATAGTTGCTAGGCTGGAAGAAACTAGTGAAATTCAATTGTGACGACAGAATCGGAGGAGATATAACTCTGTGCCATACACGATTGTGACCGATACTTGCGAAGGAGTTGCTGATTGCGTCGAGGCTTGCCCTGTTGCTTGCATTCACCCTGGCTCGGACAAAAACGCCAAGGGTAGCAATTGGTACTGGATTGACTTTGATACCTGCATAGATTGCGGCATTTGCCTGCAAGTCTGTCCGGTGGAAGGGGCAATCGTTCCCGAAGAGCGACCCGATTTGCAGAAGACGCCACAATAGCTGCAAGTGAGCAGGGCGCGTAATAACTTTCAACCTTCGCGCCCTTCAACTTTCTAACTCTGCTAACATTTCAAGTCCCAACTAGATCACTAACCTCAACCCTTTGATAGATGACGAACTTGTTAGAAGTTGAAAATGTTTTTGCTGGGTATGTTAGAGATTTCAATATTCTGCAAGGGATTAACTTCAAAATAGCTCCTGGAGAACTAGTGGCGGTGATTGGTCCGAATGGGGCAGGGAAGTCAACTCTAGCGAAAGCCATCTTCGGGTTATTGACACCGAATCAGGGCAAAATCATCTTCAAAGAAAAAAATATTGCAGGTCTTAAATCTAACCAAATTGTGCGCCAAGGTATGTGCTATGTGCCGCAGCTCTCGAATGTTTTTCCTTCTCTATCGGTAGAAGAGAACCTGGAGATGGGCGCATTCATTGGGAGTGGTTCTTTGCAATCGAGGATTAAGCAAGTTTATGCAATGTTCCCAGTGCTAGCTAATCGACGTCGCCAGCGAGCAGGAACGCTCTCCGGTGGGGAACGCCAGATGTTAGCAATGGGACGGGCATTGATGCTCAACCCCGATTTGTTACTTTTAGATGAACCCTCGGCGGCGTTATCGCCCATGCTAGTCAGCAGCGTATTCGAGCAGATTCAGGCGATCCACCAAACTGGAAAAGCAATTGTTCTGGTTGAACAAAATGCCAGGAAAGCCTTGGAAATGGCTGAGCGAGGCTACGTGCTAGAAAGTGGGCGCGATGCCCGAGAAGGCTCAGGTAAAGAATTATTAAATGACCCCAAGGTGGGAGAACTTTATCTAGGCGCTGCTTACAGAAATACTTATCCCTCTTCTGTCACTTTCCGAGTTAAGGAGTAGAAGAAAAGACCAGTTATCCAGTAGAAAAGTACAATGGAACTTGATTAAGAGTTCCGAACTCCTCGCGAAGCGAGGTTTAAGCGCTACATCGAGTTGACAAGACCAAGCCGTAGCATGTCGCGGGCGAAGTCACAGGAATATCCAATCCACGCATCGTTGAGAAACTTGCCTGCCTGAGACTCCTTAGTAACACCATAGCCACCGAGAATCTCCACTGCCTTTTGTGCGTTTTTGATAGCAACATCCACGGCAAAAGTTTTGGCAGCCGGGGCTTTAACTGTTGCGGCGAACTGGGGATTGTCCTCTGCGGCATGAGCAGCATCCCACACCATCAATCGTGCCGATTGCGTATCTACCATCATGTCAGCCAGCTTCAAGGCAACAGCCTGATGCTCGATGAGGGGACTACCCCAACTCACCCGCTGCTTGGCATAATCGAGGGCATACTCATACGCTGCACGAGCCAAACCAACAAAGGACGCAGCAAGTCCAATTGCTACCTCTGGCAGCACCATTAGGAGTTCTCCCGCTTGCCCTTCTTGCCCAAGGAGATTCTCAGCAGGAACTCGCACATTGTCGAGGTAGAGTGCGGCGTGATGGGAAGCTTTCCAACCAATTATCTCTGTCTTATCCCCGAAGGACAAACCCGGAGTATCTGCTGGAACATAGAACATGGATGTGCTCTCTTGCATGGGCTGATCTAGAGCCGTGCGTGCCATGATGAAATAGGCATCAGCAACACCAGAATTGGTGATCAGCGCCGCCTTGTTGCCATTGATGAGGTACGCATCGCCATCGCGCTTGGCAAAGGTTTTCATACCGATATTGGGATCGGGTTTGGGACAAAAAAAATCGGAACTTGCCACTCCTGGCTCACTCTCGGCAGCGCTGAATAGATGAGGCTCCCCAGAACTGACGTGCGATAAGATTCGCTTTCGCTGCTCCTCTGTGCCTGTTTTGGCAATGAGAAGGGACATAGCAGCAGTGAGATTGAAGTAGCTAGCGGCGATGCTGACATCGGCAACGCCGAG
The DNA here is from genome assembly GCA_003021505.1 of Cyanobacteria bacterium QS_4_48_99. Taxonomy (GTDB): domain Bacteria; phylum Cyanobacteriota; class Cyanobacteriia; order Cyanobacteriales; family Rubidibacteraceae; genus QS-4-48-99. The sequence continues at coordinate 15,272 of PXPT01000117.1, forward strand.
TTCTTCGAGAACCAGGGTGAGGTCTATACATTTTTTGCCCCATCCCCCATACTCCTGTGGAAGTAGCAACGAAGTGAATCCTAACTCGGTTCCCTTACCGAACATGTCTTTGCAGAACTCCCAGGGGACGAGCTTGGAATCGTTAGAGGAGTCGATTTTGTTGGCAATGGGTGCAATTTCGCTTTGGGCAAACTCACGTGCTTTTTTCTGCAACGTCTGCTGTTCTGGCGTGAGGCTGAAGTCAATCATGGTTGGTGTTTCGTTCGTTGGTGGTTCTCAAGTTTGGGCTGATACTAAGTTGCGGTTAAAGGTGTAATCTTTAGGCGGCAGCGGAAGCAGGGGAAGAAAGAGTTACCTGTATGAAAGCAACTTGGTATGAGAAATAAAGCGATCGCATCAGCGATGGTAACTACCTCTATGATGAAATCTACTAGTTTCCTTGATTCCCTTTTTTTATCCTTTTTTCAGAAACAAGCTTTTTCAGGACTTACGCAGTTTCCCTCCTGTGTGGTTAAATTCCTTGTTGCAAATGTAAAACCACCCAAAACCAGGGTTTTTAGTACACTTCCTAATCATAAGAGTTGCCACTGGTCAAACCCTCCCTTAACCTGAATGGAAGTAATACTCACTGGCGTTAATTCCCCATGCAAACGCAACACCGAGGCATCATTATTTCGCATACACACTGGGATCGAGCCTGGTATCTCCCCTTCCAAGCTTTCCGCTTCCGGCTCGTTCGCATGGTCGATCACTTACTCAACCTCCTAGAGCAAAATCCGCGCTTTCGCGCCTTTACGCTCGATGGGCAAACCGTACTGCTGGAGGATTACCAAGAGATTCGCCCCAAGCAAAAAGAGCGGCTGCATTCCCTCATCCAATCTGGGCGTTTGTTAATTGGTCCCTGGTATACCCTACCCGACTTGTTTCTCAGCAGTGGTGAGGCAGTCATTCGCAACTTGCAGGTGGGTCAAAAACTGTGCGAAGAGTTGGGCGGCTATATGGCTGTCGGCTATGTTCCTGACCCTTTTGGACATTTTGCCCAGTTGCCCCAAATCCTGCACGGCTTTGGAATCGACACATATATTTTTATGCGCGGGATGGATGCGGAGACAAAAGAGACGCATGGTGCTGTCTTTGACTGGGAAGCACCCGATGGCTCCACCGTGCTGGCTGTCTACCAATCTCAAGGCTACTTTCCTGTTGCTGCGTTGGGACACCCAGAGCCTTTTGGTCGATTCGAGGGTAACGAGCCTAAAGTTTCTTTTGCAAAAGAGCGTGTTAGCGAAACGCTAGAGTCGATGACTCCACTACAAAAAGAACGCACGCTGCTGCTCAACAATGGGTTAGACCACATGCCCGCGCAACCGGAGCTTCCCGATTTAATTGAGAGGCTGAACGAGGAACTGGAAACGATAACGTTAGAGCAAGGTACGCTGCCAGAATTCCTCAACGCCTTGAAACAAGAGAGTGCCCCTCATCACACGCACCGGGGCGACCTTCTGGGGAACGTGGATCACCCGATTCTATCAAGTGTCTACTCAACGCGCATGTACCTGAAGCAGCAGAATCACCATGCCCAAGGCTGGCTGACTCAGTACGCTGAACCCCTAAGCGCCTGGATGGAAGCTTGCAGACTCGGTGAAGATGCACGCCCATTTCTGGAGTATGCCTGGCGGATGCTGCTACGCAACCATCCCCACGACGATATCTGTGGCTGTAGTGTTGACTCAGTGCATGATGATGACGAGTATCGCTTTCGGCAGGTTGACCAAATTGCAGAAGCACTGCTGGTGGAGCATCTAGAGCATCTCCTTCAAAAAGGATTTGCTGCCCCAAGCGAGACTGGCTCGCATAGTTCGGATGTCTGGGTCTTTAATCCCCATCCTTGGCAGCAGCAGTATGAGGTTGAGACTAGCATCTATCTTGCCAATCCAGATGGTGAATGGGGTGAGCCGCTTCCTGAGTGCCAACTGCTAGGTTGTGATGCAGACGGTTCCGAGATTGCCATTACGACACTTCGCAGCGAAGCAAATGTAGTGCGATCGCAGTTTCTCGAAACGACTTGGGGAAGGCGCTACGACATTACCTTCAAGGTAACATTGCCGCCGTTGGGCTATCAGCTCGTTCATATCTACGAATACGGATATAGCAGAGGAGCAGAGGGGCAGAGGAGCAGAGGAGAATCAGTAACAAGAATTGGGGAGCAACCACTCGTTCTTGAAAACGAAAACTACCGAGTAGCAGTAGAAAACGGCGGATTGACCCTAACTGAAAAAGAAACTGGGATTACCTTTCCAGACGCACTTCGCTTTGAATACCAGCTTGATGCAGGAGATACCTATTCCTTCGGACCTGTGCCTGAGGAGGAACCCCGATGGGCAAAGCTGGAGAGTGCCCAGTGGCATCCTGAGTTACCCAAAACTCTGCGTCTGAAACACCAACTAGCAGTGCCGGCTGGCTACAATCGCGCCCACGGTTCCTATGGCGAGACAACCCTGCATCTAACCACTGAGGTGTGGCTTAACTCGCATCGCTCCCTCTCGCTTTCAGTATGCTACGACAACACTGCTGAAAACGGCAGGTTACGCGCAGTGCTGCCTGTCGGGTTTGCCACGCGAACCTCCCTCGCAGATGGGCATTTCCGGCTCGCGCCCCGCGAAAAGCCCTCTCTACGGACACCAGAAAGCCACCCAGAACGCTACCAAACCTACCCAGGCGAACTCGATTATCCTACGCATCCTCAAGGCGATTTTGTCATGGTGGAAGGGGAAAACTATCGAGTGTGGGTTGCTAACCAGGGTTTGCCGGAATACGAATTAATGAAATCAGAAGGCAACACCCACATTGCTGTTACACTGCATCGAGCAGTGGACTTTCTCTCTGTCGCAAATGGACGCATCCGTCGCTGTCAGGCGGGTCCCTCTGTACCCACACCGGGAGCGCAGTGCAAGCGCTCCATGCAGGCTAATTTCGCCTATGGTATCGGCACGCTCTCGCAAGAGGCAATTATTCGCCATGGCCGCACCTTTGCCCATCCTGCCTGGGCGCGTGAAATGCCACATTTGCCCTATGTAAAAGGGAATGGTCAACTACCTCGCCAAGGCAGCTTCCTACAGATTGACAATCCTGCCGTGCTGCTATCAGCACTCAAGCCAGCCAGGGATAAAGGGACATGTGTGCTGCGCCTCTATAACGCCACAGGCGAGTGGCAAAAGACGCAGATTTGCTTTGGCTTCCCTGCATCCACTTGGTGTCCCACCACCCTGTGCGAAACCTGGGACGAGGAGGCTGTGCAGGCTGTGGAAGAGCAAACCATCGCGATCACGCTTGCCCCCCATCATATCCAGACTATCCTAATTCGTAATTCGTAGTTCTGACCCGGCAAGGAGCCAAATTTCCCTTGCCCCTTGTCTCCTTGTCCCCTGTCCCCCTGCTTCCCTAGCAGAGACTACGATTGAGTTGTCGAGACACTTCGCAAACGCTCATGGCACAGACATCGACAAAAACACTCACCCTAGAGGAGTTTCTGAAACTGCCAGAAACTAAGCCAGCCAGTGAGTACATTAACGGTAAAGTTGTCCAAAAACCCATGCCGCAAGGGAAGCATAGTCAATTACAGGGTAAACTAGTTACTGCCATTAATCAGGTTGTCGAGGGGCAGAAGATTGCCCTAGCCTTCCCAGGGTTGCGGTGTACTTTGGTGGGTGCTCAATTGTGACCGATGTAGCGATATTTACTTAGGAGAGGATTCCCTTAGAGGAGAGTAGTGATGTGGCGAATGTGTTCAGAACTTAATCCAGACTGGACAATTGAGATTCTTTCTCCAGTTCAACCCCAACAAAAGTCATCGGTAACATTTTACACTGCCTCAACCAAGGGAGTCGATTGGGTTGGCTAATTGATCCAGACCAGCGATCGCTATTCGTCTATCCATCCCGGCAGCAACCGGAATGGTACACCGAATCAGCAGAAAAACTACCCGTGCCTAATTTGGTGGCAGAGTTCCAGTTAACACTGACACTGGGAAATTTATGGGGATGGTTGAAGTTGTGAGGCGATCACGCATAGCGTCTTTGCACAAACAACAGTAGGTATCATAAAAACAAAATTCCGAGCAGAGATAATCAATGTGCGACTAGAAAACTATTTTGATTTTCTTTCCCCCGACGACATTCGCATTCAAGGACATCGCATCGGTATCGATAACGTGATCGAGTATTACTTAGATGGATATTCCCCAGAAGAGATTGCTGCTAACTTTCCCGGTTTAAGTATAGAAAAAATTTACGCCACTCTTACCTACTATCATCACAAGCGGGCGGAAATTGATACCTATTTGTTGCGATTAAGACGACAGCGAGAACAACATTACCAGCAATGGGCGGCTCATCCTTCTTCTATGGCTTTACGTATGAGAGCAATTAAACCCCAACGAGAAAAAAATATCTTAGGAAAGCAGTGAAAGTCTGCTTTTTGGTCGTGGCGATCGCGCCATTTTTGAGGTTGATTCCCGACGCGATCATCTCTAGAATTTACCGTCTACTAAGTCTCTATTGTTTTTTTTTAATCAGTGCATTCTCCTAGCATGGACTGATTGCAAAAGCCAGGATAGGAAGAGGTACACTGCTCATGTCGAGGCTAAAAATTCTGCAAGAGGGAGCAACCTATACTTTTCGCTCCTACTTCGAGTTACCCAACGACACCGATGAAGTGCTTGCCGAGTTCAGTTATGAGTTTGCGCGATCACGCCTCCAACTCCCGAAAACAGCTTGTCAGCTTCCGTCTCTTCCCCAACTACAGCAGCAGCTTGAAGAAACAATTCCCTACGTCACTCTCAGCAGTGAGGCAGCCAAGCGAGAAGTCTTGATCGCTCCAGTGCTAACTCGCGTGGCAGTGACTTGTCGCCGTTTATTGCGGATAGAGTATCCCTTGAAGATTAATCAGCAACTTCAGGGGAATCTCGACTACTACATCGAATCAGAACGGGGATTAGTTGTGGTGGAAGCGAAGCGAGATGATATGACACGGGGATTCACGCAACTAGCAGTAGAACTAATCGCCCTATCCATGCTCAGAGAAGAGCTAGAGGTGTTGTATGGAGCAGTAACAATGGGAGATGTTTGGGCATTCGGCAAACTAGAGCGCAGCCCGTTCCTAATTACCAGAGATATGGGATCATACACTTTACCTAACGACTTAGAAGAGTTAGTCAAGATTTTGGTGGGAATTTTGGAATAGCCACAGGCAGCAGTATGCAAATTACGGGCACGTTTTTAGACGAGATCACGCACGATATTCCTTCGCAGAACTGGGGAGCAGCAGACTGGAGACGAGACTTCGATGCCATGAAAGCTGTAGGCATCGATACGGTAATTCTGATTCGCGCTGGCTATCGGCAACAGGCGACATTTAACTCTCGCGTACTTGCTGAAAAGGTGGGCATTTTGCCTGCTTATATTGATTTAGTGGATCTTTTTCTAAGCGAGGCAGAGCGTTGCGGCATGCAGTTTTTCTTCGGCACGTATGACTCTGGTAGGTACTGGCACAGCGGACAATATCAGCAGGAAACCGACATCAACAAGGCATTCTGCGAAGAGTTTATGGAACGATATGGGCATCGCAAGGCGTTTGCAGGCTGGTACATTAGCCATGAAATCAACACGTATAACGAGGGCATGATGCAGGTGTATGAGGATCTCTCGTGTCATCTGCGTGGCTTAAAGAACGTACCCATCCTAATTTCGCCCTATATCAAGGGAGTGAAGCAGTTTGGTGAGGAAGCGCTGTCCCTAGAGCGGCACATCCAGAAATGGGAATCCGTATTTGCCCGCCTGCAAGGAATCGTCGATATCGTTGCTTTCCAGGATGGGAATGTTGCCTTTGAGGACTTGCCACACTACCTGGAAGCGAACCGCAAGCTTGCCCATAAATACGAAATTCGCTGCTGGAGCAACGTGGAGTCATTTGATCGCGATACCCCAATCAAATTTCCGCCTATTGATTTTCGCAAACTGCGCTACAAACTAGAGCAGGGACATTGGGCAGAGATAGATAAGCTTGTCACTTTCGAGTTTTCGCACTTTATGAGTCCAAATTCCATCTATCCCGCTGCACACAATCTGTATAACCGTTATCGAGAGTGGCTACAGAAGTAAGTCATGAAAATTGCAACCTGGAATGTCAACTCCATTCGCGCTCGTCAGCAGCAAGTCAGAGATTGGTTGCAGGAAAATCCTGTGGATGTTCTCTGCTTGCAAGAAACTAAGGTGGTAGATCAAGACTTTCCCAGAGCGCCTTTTGAGCAACTGGGCTATCATCTCTACGTTTCGGGACAGAAAGCTTACAACGGCGTAGCCATCTTGAGCCGCACGCCAGTTGAGGAAGTCAGCACGGGCTTTTCTCCCATTGTTGGGGATACACAAGCCCGAGATTTTGACCAACAAAAGCGAGTCATCTGCGGCACTGTTGGGGAAGTTTGCATAGTTAACCTTTACGTTCCCAATGGTTCTAGTGTGGGCAGCGACAAGTATGATTACAAACTCCGCTGGTTGAAAGTGCTGCGGGAATACTTGCAAATTCTTAAAGCGAAATCACCGGGGGCAATGTGTGTTTGTGGCGATTTTAACGTTGCCCCAGAAAACCGGGATATTCACGATCCCAGCGACAAGGAATCGCACATCATGGCTTCTCCTGCCGAACGCGAAGCATTGCAGGAAGTCTTAGCAATCGGCTTGGCAGATACCTTTCGCAAATTTACCTCCGAGGGAGGACACTATAGTTGGTGGGACTATCGCACTCGTGCTTTTAGGGGCAACCGAGGCTGGCGAATTGACCATCACTATCTCACTCCTGACCTTTACGAACGGGCAACTAATTGTAAAATTGATATTCTGCCTCGAAAACTCCCTAAACCGAGCGATCATACGCCTGTTATTGTTGAGTTTTAGTTTCGGAAAATGTGCAGCGTAGTGTATGGTTAGCCTGATCATTGTTTGAACTCGATAACTCGCGGAGTAGGCAGCGATGCTGCTGAGTCGGTTAGCTATCTTCTCTTTATTCCGCTTTTTTCCGCCGCATCACGGAACGAGTCGCTCACTGAAGAAATGGATGCAGCTTTGCCTCGCGTCATTGGTCACAGTGTTGTGGTTGATCGCTGGATTCGTCAAAACGGGAAGTGGTATTTGCGACAGCGGATTTATCAACAGATGTCAATTAATTCAACCTTCTTGCCAGATAGTCGCCAACGCGAAGAGATTGCCCAAACCCATACTAAACTAGAGTAAGCCATCTAACATTGTCCTGCCCTGGAGGTTGGTTTATCGGTCAAACCATTTGAAAAGAGTTAGCTTCTCATCCTCATTCTACGATTAGGCTGAGATTTTTATCCCAGGCTGGGATTCTACACTATAGGCAGCAGAAGGATGGAGGTTAAGAGTCAATGTTTTTAGTCACTGGCGCAACTGGACAAATTGGACGCAGAGTCGTGCGGCTGCTACGGGAGAGGGATATGCCTGTGCGGGCATTCGTGCGCCTGAACTCTCGTTATGGAGAACTTGAGCAGCGCGGAGCAGAGGTTTTTATTGGCGATTTGCGCGAAGACAAAGATATTCAGAAAGCCTGCCAGGGAGTGCGCTACGTGATCAGTGCCCACAGTTCTGATGGCGGCAGTGAAGAGGCGCTGCATTACCGCGCCAACGTCGAGCTAATTGACCAAGCGAAGAAAAATGGGGTTGAGCATTTTGTCTTTATTTCGGTATTAGGTGCGGGACGAGGATATGAAGATTCTGCCACCTTTAAGGCAAAGCGAGAGGTGGAAAAATATCTCACCTCTAGTGATTTAAATTACACTATCCTGCGACCTGCTGGGTTATCGTCAAATCTCCTGCCCTTAGCGGAACGATTCCGTGACACGGGAATTTACCTAATTATTGGCGATTCTAAGAATCGGACATCAATCGTGAGTACAGATGATCTGGCACAAATTGCTGTCGATTCAACTAGCGTGGAAGGTGCAAAAAACCAAACTTTACCAGTGGGAGGACCTCACATTCTCAAACGAGAAGATATTCCGGGTATTTTTTCACGCATTTTCAACCAAGACCCCATTATTATTAATTTACCCCTGTTGTTATTTGATGGCTTCCGCAGTGGGTTAGGGTTAGTCGATTCAGAAGCGCAACGCTCCTTTGGTACGCTGCGAGTGTTGTTAGCAAATGAGTTTTTCTGCACCTCGGATGAGATTAGCCGTCTCGAATCCATTTACAACCTAAAAATGGAATCTTTAGAGAGTTTTGTACAGCGCTATCTGGCGAGTTGAATAGAGGTGATCGCAATCCGGGTGAGGTTATCATAACACTGGCTTACTAGGAATATTCCCATTAAACCCATGGCAGTTACTACCAAAACTCAAACGACTAGCCGCTTTATTGAACCGGGATTATACATTGCCCTGTTTGCCATTTTGTTGGTAATTTTTGCCGGGATTGCTTCTTGGTTTTTCGGGCGAACTTTGCTCTCCCAAAGACTTCAGGTTAGACAAGGAAATCCAGTTCAACTCCAATCCGTGCAACTCAACCGAGGAACAATCGGGGCATTGCGAATTAACGCTAAAGCGATTGTTCCAACTAACCGCTGGATAACTTACGAAATTCGGGTGTTAGATGAACAAGGTAACATCTTGGGAACTGCCGTGAAGCAAGCTTGGAAAGAGTCAGGAACTTGGTATGAAGAGGGAGAATCTGGCACTTGGGAAGAGCAAGACTTGCGCGGTGGATTAGATGTGCGCCTCGGTGAAAATGAACAGGATGTTGTCAACCTCGCCGTTGCAGTTTTAGAGTACACCGATACCTCCGGTAATGCAATTAATCAACCCGTCTCATTTCAGGTGACAGTGAAAAAGGGGGTTGTCGATTCGCGTTATCTTTGGGCAGGCTTATTGGGAACAATTAGTTTAGGGATACTGAGTTTAGTTGCTAAGATTAATAGCGGGAAAAAGGTTATCAATCAGTCAGTTAACGATAGTGATGTGGGAGCGCGTAGGATTTTAGGGGGTTCAAATAGCCTAGTGAAAGTGGTTGTGAGAGTCACCTCAGATGAAACGTCTCCGCCACAGTTAGAAGCACGCCTCTGGCTCAAAGACGGTTATGGCGAACAAATTTATGCCCAGTCTTTGCCAATGAAGCTTAACAAAAGAACAGAGGATGTATCCATAGGTAAAGTAGAAGCCTATTTTTGGTTAGAAAAACGCGGTTCCTATGGCTTTTATGTGGAAGTGATGCCAGACCAATCTGTGGATTTAACCAGGCTCACTGTTTATGAAAAAGTTCGCACTGTCGGGAGGGTGGAAGCGGTTCGGATTGCAACAAGCTAGGGGGATGAACCGCAAGGGCGCAAAGAACACGAAGAATTAATTTTTCTATGCTAATTAGAATATTTGCGATCGCTGCTTTGATTATTGCTTTATTTACCATTTGGGCAGCCTATACCCAAAGATCAGCTCTCAGCCTGCGGCAAGAAAAACAATCGGCATACTGGTCCCGACATGGAACCTCTTTGTCTGGACAATACCAGGGCGGAACCTGGATATTTCTCCCCAGTCGCTCCTCCTATGGTGATTTTCGCGGTGGTGGTCCCGGTGCGGGGAAATAAAGAGCAGAGGGGCAGGGGAGCAGAGGGGCTCCAGGAGTGGGGGGAACTACTGACTAATGACTGATGACCAATGACTAATATAGTTGAAACCCAGCCCAATCAAGCGAGTGACTTCTCTCTCTCTCGGCGACAGCGGAACTTGCTACTAGCGGCAACCGCCGTTTCTTCTGGGTGTGGACTAGCGGTGGAGTTGCTGCTAGGCACGCTGGCAAGCTATCTAGTTGGAAATCAGGCACTTGCCTACGGGGTTGCCATAGGGGGATTCCTGGCGGCAATGGGGATGGGGTCATACTTAAGTCAGTTCCTCGCCGTTAGTCGCTATCCCCATAAGCAACAGCAACAGTTACTCGCTAGCTTTGTCAAGGTTGAGCTACTCATTGCGCCTCTGAGTGCCCTACTACCCCTAGGACTATTTGCCCTATTTGTGATTGACGGTTATTTATGGCTGGGATTGTTCCTGGTGACGCTGGTGCTAGGGATGCTGGCTGGGTTGGAAGTGCCTCTGCTCACCCGCATGATTGAACAGGACAAAGGTGTGCGAGGTGCGATCGCAGGTGTGCTAGCACTAGATTATGTGGGAGCGCTATTAGGTTCGCTGGCTTTCCCTGTCTTGCTGCTACCCCTGTTGGGGATGTTCCCCACTGCTGCTGTAATTGGTGCGTTGCCTGCATTTATGGTATTTGCGATCGCGCGCGCTTTTCCGGGATTGCGTCAGTGGAGTATATGGGGATTGCTGGTGGGTATCCTCCTGTGTGCCTTTGCTCGGTTGGTTGTTCCTGTGGGCAATGCCCTAGAAAGTAATCTCTACGATGCTCCCGTTATCACCCGATTACAGTCGCCCTACCAGCGCATTGTTCTCACCCGCTGGAGTCAGGATGTGCGGCTATTTCTCGATGGGGATTTACAATTCTCCACCTTAGACGAGTACCGCTACCACGAGGCGCTGGTGCATCCTGCTATGAGTGCTAGTGCCAGTCCCCGCCGCGTGTTGTTACTTGGGGCAGGGGATGGGATGGCGCTGCGAGAGGTGCTGAAATGGGAAGAGGTTGAGCAGGTTTTAGTAATTGAACTCGATCCCGAAGTGGTGAAGCTGGGGAAAAGCCATCCCTTTCTGGTGCAAGCAAACGAGAATGCCTTTGCTGATCCTAGGGTAGAGGTACGCTATGGCGATGCCTTCAAAATAGCACCAGCTCTCTCAGAAAGGTTTGATGTCATTCTTGCTGACTTTCCCGATCCAGATCGAAATGGGCTAGCAAAGCTCTATTCGGAAGGCTTTTACCACCGTCTCACCTCCAGGCTGACACCGACAGGGGTATTTGTCACCCAAGCCTCCAGCCCGTTTTTTGCTCCACGTGCCTTTGCTTGTGTGGCGTCGACTCTCGAAGAAGCAGGCAGCAGCGTTAAGCCCTATGTAGCGAATGTGCCCAGCTTTGGACCTTGGGGATTTATAATGGCAGCGCCGGAATCGCTGCAACTAGAGTCGCTCAAACTTCCCGTGCCGACTCGCTTTCTTACTGAAGCAACTTTGCAGAATTTGTTCCAACTCCACAATGATATCCAATTTGGGAATGTCGAAGTCAATCGCCTTGCCCATCCGGTGATTGTGCGATACCAGTCGGATCGTCTGTGGGAAGCGTATTAGGAGATGGGGAAGCAGGGGAAATAGCTATTTTTAGTTTTTTTATGCCTACCTATTGGGACTGACAAGGAGATAGGGTGAGGAGGTGAAGAGACTAAGGGAGTTTTCTATTCTCCCCATTGCCTTATCCCCTCATCTTTTCATTACCTCACTGTCTTGTCCCCGCATCCTCCTTTAGGGCTTACGCAGTTATAGAAGAGTAAGCAAAACCCACGCTCTTTAGACGTGGGATGTAGCGTGGTTAGCTTTAGCTCAGGCGATTTAACTAGACTGCACGTAAAAGTTAAGTTCTCATAGAAGTATGATCAACCTTACGTACCAATACAAGCTTGAGCCCACTAAGGCACAGAGCCAGACTATGAGTGACTGGCTAGAAACTAGTCGCAAAGTCTGGAATTATGCCCTTGGTGAGCGCAAGGATTGGTATAAATCAAGGTCATGCCGGATTGATGCTTGCTCAATTAAAAGTGAGTACATAATCCCTGCTGATGCTCAGCGTCCGACTTTTGCTAGTCAGTGTAAAACACTAACTCAGGCTAAAAAGACTAGCCCAGACTTAAAGGCTGTGCAGTCTGCTGTTCTACAGCAAGTGCTTAAAAGACTAGAACACGCTTTTACGTCTATGTGGGAGCGTGGTTTTGGCTTTCCACGGTTTAAAAAGCCTGGACAGTTTCGGTCGCTAACCTTCCCTCAGTTGGCAGACCACCCAGTGCAAGGGAATAGGATCAAAATTCCTAAGATGGGACTGGTCAAGGTTCGCTGGTCACGTCCTATCCCTGATGGTTTCGTAATTAAACAAGCCCAAGTGGTTAGGAAAGCTTCGGGTTGGTATGTGATGCTAACTCTCCCATGTGATGTGGACGTACCGTCACCGACAGCTAAGGGTAATCCTATGGGGTTGGATGTTGGAGTTCAGTCTTTAGTGGCAACCTCTGACAAGGAGCTAATTCCAGCTCCCAAGTTTTTTGTAAGGCTCCAACGCAAGCTTCGATTGCTGCAAAAACGAGCCAGTAGAAAACAGAGGGGTTCAAGTAACTGGAAGAAGGCACAACACAGAGTTGCCAAACTACACGAACATATAGCTAACTGTCGCCAGGATTTCTTCTACAAGCTCGCCCATAGACTTTGTGACAGGGCGGGAATGATCTTCGTAGAAGACTTGAACTTTCTCGCTTGGGCTAAAGGACTCTTCTCGAAGCATATGCTAGATGCCAGCTTTGGGGAGTTCTTTAGGATACTGGAGTGGGTTTGCTGGAAACGCGATGTTCTTTTCCTCAAGGTCGATGCTTCCCATAC
>PXPT01000118.1 GCA_003021505.1 Cyanobacteria bacterium QS_4_48_99
AAGAGGTGATCGTTTTCTAAGAAGTGGGAGAATCACATTGCGGCAGTGTGGTACTTCGTTCACCACTACCACGCATCCTTACCTGTTTAGCACTACCGACGATTTTAGTGATACAAGGTAGTAGAGGATTAGAAAGCATTTTATTAAAGAGCAATTTTTATTGGACAATTTTTACTACTTTTTACTATTTATCGTTACCTAAAGTCAAGATGATGATTTTACCAAAAAACAATTTTCTGGTCTAGTTTTATTTAAATATCATAGCTACTCTAGAATAGCCAGAAAAATATAAGTATATCAATAATAGAAAATACCGAGACGGACTAAAATATTTAGATCGACGACCTCCACTGAGAGTGAATGGCAATTTAAAAGCTATATATGTATTCGGAAATCCCTTCAATGCAGTCGCATATCTTTTTAGAAGAAATATGCGTCACGCTCAATAAAAAACTGTTGTCAAATTTTCCCACTATAGCACCGATAGATTCCTCTTGTACTTTAGAACAATACCTAGAGAAGGAAATAGATATATTTAAGCTAGAAAACCACTTTAATAACTGGAATGATCTAAAATCAGTTACCCGATAATTTAGTTACATATAAAGCAATTTGGGATAATTTACCAGAAATATTTAATTACTTAGAAAATCCTCAATCGGAAATATAGATTTCCTAAAAAAATAAATAGAAAATTCGACTGGAATTCTCTCAAAGAAGATCTAAAAACAATTTTTTATGTATATTATTTTTATAAAAATGATAATAGTAAAAGTATAAAAATTAGAAAATACCGAGCTAGTCGATACAAAACCTGGCATAAATACCTTCTTTTAAGAACCGATAGATTGATAAAATCAAAACTTAAATTACCTATAAAAACGAGTTTAAAAACTAAAAAATAAAAACTAATAATCAAGGGATTGAGGCGAAGTGGGGAGAGAGAATTACCATCCGTTTGAATTGAGAAGCCTGTGATCGCATCACCTTGACCTAGAGGAAGTGCTGTGGATAGTATTTATGCAAAAATGGGGGACGCTCTCTGAGTAATTAAAATCGTTAAGCTAATTTATGAACAGGTTTTCCCTCTCCTACAAGCAGTGGCAATCGCTAGGACAATTTCTCTCTCTCTTCTTTCTTTGCTTTTTCTTGGTCATTAGCTGTAGTAGTGACCAGGGAAGGGAACCAACCGCTGTCACAAATGCAAACGGGCGAGTGACAGTGGGAACTACCTTAAAGCCCCGTACGCTTGACCCTGCAGATAACTACGAATTGCAGGGGATGATAGTGATTTACAACCTGAGTGAAACCCTCTACAGTTACGAACTGGGCACCACGAATTTGGAACCGCGACTGGCAACGGAGATGCCCCAAATCAGTGAGGATGGATTGACTTACACCATCCCAGTGCGTCAAGGTGTCACTTTTCACGACGGCACTCCCTTCAACGCTGAGGCGATGGCGTTCTCGCTGCAACGCTTTATTAAAAATAGAGGGAAGCCTTCTCATTTACTGGGAGATATTGTTGAATCTATCGAAGCAACTGGCGAGTACGAACTCACCATCCAACTCCAAAAACCCTTCGCTGCTTTTCCCGCACTGTTAGCTTTCACAGGAACCTGTGCCATTTCCCCCGAAGCTTACGAAATTGGCGCTGGACAGTTTAACCCGAATAAGTTTGTCGGCACTGGTCCTTACCAATTAGTCGAGTTTGGCAGTAATTCCATGCGCTTGGATGTGTTTGAAAATTATTGGGGGGAAAAACCTTCCAACCAAGGCATTGATATGCAGATTTATGCCAGCAATCCTGTCAACTTGTTTAATGCTTTTCGCACCGGTGCTACCGATGTTGCTTATCAGTCTTTCGATCCACAACAAATTAAAAGCCTGAGAGAGGGGGCATCACAGGGGAAGTGGCAGGCAATTGAAGGATCGGGAACGGCGGTAAGCTACATGACCTTGAATCTGAGGCAAGAACCCCTCAATCAGCCAGAAGTGCGAAAAGCGATCGCGGCAATGGTTGACCGCCCACTGATCGTGGAGCGATTGCTGCGCGGGCAAGGAGAACCCATTTACAGTCTCATTCCTACCACTTTCAATGCCTATCAGCCTGTGTTTGAACAAAAGTATGGGGATGGCAATTTCGATTTGGCAAAGCAGCAGTTACAACAAGCGGGTTACTCTGCGGATAATCCTGTGATGTTGGAAGTTTGGTATCCTTCTGGTTCCACCATTCGTGGCTCGGTTGCTGCCACACTGCAAGCGCTGGGGGAGCAAAAGTTAGATGGGGCAATCCAATTTCAGCCCAAAAGCATCGAGTCTGCCTCATTTTTTAGCAATATTGGCAAGGGACTCTATCCCATCACTTTAGTGGACTGGTATCCCGACTTTTTAGATCCTGACAACTACATTTATCCCTTCCTGCATTGTGCCGAAGGCTCCCAGGCAAGTGGTTGCAAGGAGGGAGCTTCCCAAACACAAGGGTCATTTTATTACAGCGATCACGTTAACCAGTTAATCGCCCAAGAGCGACGAGAGCAAGACCCCGAAGCCCGTCAGGAAATCTTTGTCCAAATCCAGCAAATTCTCGCTGAAGATGTCCCTTACATCCCGCTATGGCAAAGTAAGGACTATGCCTTTGCCCAAAACGGTGTCAGCGGTGTCACCATCAACCCCAGTCAGGATTTCCCTTTCTGGGTGATTGAGAAGTGAGGGTTTCTGTGCAGAGATGCGGAGGAAAGAAATTCATAACCGACGCGCAGGACGGAGTCCGAGCATCGCAGAATTCAGAATTCGTGTTACCCCTCTGCTCCCCTGCTCCCCTGCTCCCATCTCCTCACAGCGCGACGGTTTTGCCAGATTTCTAGACTGAAGATACAGGCAACTAGCCAGACAATTCCTGCGGCATACCCGGCAATTATGTCTGTGGGCCAGTGAACGCCTAGATAAAGGCGAGTGAAACCAATTCCCAAGATTAATATTACTGTAACGCTAGCGATCGCGCCCCACCATTGGGGGAACTGCTTCGACAACAAATAACCAATCAGCCCATAAATCACTAGCGAAACCATCGCATGACCACTCGGAAAGCTATAGAAGTTAACATCAACCGCTTGTTCCCAAAGTTGGGGTCTGGCACGGGCAAACAGAGTTTTGAGCAACAAGTTCAAGCCGAGTGCGCCGACTGCTGCAATGGTTAAGGTGATGGCTTCGGATGGACTTCTACGAATAAGTAGCCATCCTCCCGTAAGTACACAGATTACCACCAAAAAAGACGGTTCACCGAGAAATGTCCATCCCCGCATGATTTGATCGAGCAGGGGGGTCTGTAACTGCTTGAGCATCAGTAAAATCGCCTGGTCAATCGCTCTGCTTTCTTGCTCTAAAACTTCATCAGCAATTTCAGCAAACCCCCAAATTGCGCCCGCAGCAACGAGCAGTCCCCCCACTCGAATCGTTAGCAGCAGTGGGAATAGATAGGTTCGCGCCCACTTGGGTAGGCTTAAGATAATTTGCTTTACTCGCTCGCTCAAGCTTCAATATCTCCCGATTACTACGGCAAACTTTTCCAGGCTTGAGTCACAATATCACTGAGCCAGCGTCGCTGTGCTCTGTCGAGAAGGCTATCTTCTGCGAGGACTTCGGCGGTCAAATCGTCTAGGGATTGCCCTTGAGAACGAGCAATTTCAATCACACCTGCGATCGCTGCTGCCACCGACTCCTCGTTAACTGGGCTTTGGCGCAGGGCAGTGATTTCTTCTGGACTAGTGGGAATGGGATAATTCATGGCTAATTCACGGTTTCGTCTCATCGTGTCAAAAAATCAACAAAATGTAAATTTATATTAATTAGTTTAAGCTTTCAGTATTCAGTAGTTTAGCGCACTGTCACCCTAAATTTGCTCCATCTTTGTCAGTAATTCAGCGATCGCACCGAAATCAAGATGAAAGAAATCCTTTACACAGAAGTCCCCACCCCAAATAAAGCCGCCGTCTGCACCTGGCTACAACAGGACTGGAACCCAGAGTTGGGGCAAAAAATTCTTACCCCCAATGGTATCCGCATACAGTTCCGCCAAGAGACTACCGAACTCTCCGTATTTGTGTGGTCTCTCCAACGCACCACCTATCTAAAAGTCTTTCGTTGGGGGCAAAAGCCCACCGCCGCAGAAAGCAAAATCCGGCGACAGTTAATTGCTGCCCTAGAAACCCGCTTCCCGCAACACTACCCCGAACCGCCAGAAATTGATCTATCCCAACAGTCCATTTTTGAAGCACTCGCTCCATATTACCCACAGACAGTTCATTTTTTTCAAAAAATGCCCAAGGGGGAGTCTGACCTCAAACGGGTTTACTGGTGGGAGAAGCGGTGGCGTGAGCATGTGCGCCAGCCCAAGCAGCCCAAGCAGGTGGTGTTTAAGAAAGGCAGAGGAGCAGAGGAGCAGAAGAGCAGAGGAGCAGGGGAAGCAGGGGAGCAAAGAAGCCAACCCGTTTCCTCCGCACCTGGGCACCTGGGCACCTCCGCGTCCCCCTCTCCTGACTATGACCTGATCTATATAGGCGGCGCATTGGGGGTGATTCATGCCACTGTCATGGCGCAGTTGGGCTATCGCGTTCTATTAGTGGAGCGGCTGCCGTTTGGGCGAATGAACCGGGAGTGGAATATTTCCCGCGCCGAGTTTCAAAGCTTAATTGATTTGGGTTTGTTTACTCCCGCTGAATTTGAAAGTCTAATTGCCAGGGAGTATAAGGACGGATTTAGTAAGTTCTTTGATGGCAATCTCCCGCCGCATCTGCAAGCGTCCGTGTTGCACACACCCACGGTGTTGAATGTCGCTCTTGATGCAGAAAAACTGCTGCGAGTCTGTGGCGAGAATTTCCGCAAGGCAGGGGGAGAAATCTGGGATGAGACGGAGTTTGTGCGGGCAGATGTTGACTCGGAGCAAGTCACAGTGCAACTGCAACACCTCCCCACTGGGGAATCCCGAGAAGCGAGAGGACGCTTATTAATCGATGCGATGGGAAGCGCTTCGCCCATTGCTTGGCAACTGAATGGGGGGCGTGCGTTTGATAGTGTCTGCCCGACTGTGGGCGCAGTAATTTCTGGGGGTATGCCGCCAGGAATGTGGGATTCTGATTACGGCGATGTCCTCAATTCTCACGGCGATATTTCCCGAGGGCGACAGCTTATTTGGGAGTTATTTCCTGCTGCGGATGAGGAACTGACGATTTACTTGTTCCACTATCACCAGGTGCATCCCGATAACCCTGGCTCTTTATTAGAAATGTATGAAGATTTCTTTACAATTTTGCCAGAGTATCGCCGCTGCGAGATGGAGCAACTGCTGTGGAAAAAACCCACTTTTGGCTATATCCCTGGTCATTTTAGCGTCGGTAGTCGCGATCGCGCAGTTGCCTTTGACCGACTGCTCGGGCTTGGGGATGCGGCTTCCCTCCAGTCTCCGCTGGTCTTTACGGGCTTTGGTTCTCTGGTTCGGAATCTGCCTCGCTTGACCACACTGCTCGATACCGCCTTAAAACATGACCTTCTCCAGGCGAAACACCTCAACCAGATTCGCGCCTACCAAGGCAACATCTCCGTCACCTGGCTCTTTTCCAAAGGCATGATGGTGCCTACGGGTTATTCCCTGCCGCCGGAGCGCATTAATGCCATGCTCAACACCTTTTTTGGTATTCTCGCCGAGGAACCGCCAGAAGTGGCAAACACCTTTATCAAGGACCGAGCGAATTGGCTAACTTTCAATCGCCTTGCCCTGAAAGCAGCGAGAATGAATCCAGTCTTGCTGCTATGGATTTGGGAGCAGTCGGGCAGTAAAGATCTCGTGCGCTGGCTGGGCAGTTATTTCAGTTTTACCTTCGACTCTCTAATTAGCTGGCTACTGAGGGGTTGGTTTCCGAGTTGGCTGCGCCAGATTCAACCCTGGCTTGAGCGGCACTATCCTGCTCTCTGGCTACGGCTACTCAGTTTTAGCTATGCCATAACTGCTGGTGTTGGGCATCCTGAGCCAGTCAAAGGAGATTCCTCGCAAGTTCCTAATTACGAACTGCCGCAAAATTCAGCTCAACAAAAACGTTAATGGAGGAAAGCTGGTAAATCAATCCCTGATGAGGACTTGCGCTTTTTAGTAGACTTAGAGGAAGTGATCGCAGGTGAGGGGGATTTAGTTCCAGGCGCATTTTCTTGCTCGGTTAGGAAAACAGCATCCTGAGCTGGCGCTTGCGGGGATTCGGCAGAGGGGTTTTCTGTTCGCATCTCCACATCATCTTGGGACGTTGCATCCCCCTTATCTTCATGTTTGAGCGTCTGTGCCTCTTCTTGAACCTCTACTGACCAAGCCGAAATAGGTGATGCTTGAGAAGCTGAGGTCGGGGAAGACTGGCTCGCTTGAGGCGTAGAATGCTCTGGTGGATGGAAACTATTGGTGGGAATCTCGGCGCATTTGTTGAGCGCTGATTTGAACTGCCAAGTGTGGCGTCGCTGCTGCTGTAAGCGCAGATGCAGCTCTTGCAGTTGTTTGTCCTGTTGTGAGATTTGGTGAGACTGCTCGTTGCATTGCTGCTGAACCAGAGCACATTCTCGCTCAAGTTGGGCAACTCGTTCCTGGCTAGATTCCAAATCTTGGGAGAGAGTTTCAATCGCCTCTTGTTGATGTTGAATGGTTTGATAGGAAGACTCCAGTTCTTGGATTCCTTGAGTGGCATGCTGTTGGGCAGTGTTGAGTTCTTGAGATTGTTGAGCCATGAGTGTATCGGCATGGCGCGAATGAGTGAGCTGTGACTGCAATGCCTGCTCTAACTCTGCCACTTTTTTAACTAAGTCTCGATTGCGCTGACGCAGCTCACCTACTAGGGCAACCTCATCAACTTCTCCAGAAACACTTTCTGAGAAAGATTGGTCTATTTCTCCAAACGGGGAGTCCCCAGTCTTTAGTTCTTCACGGGTGTGCGAATTACTTGAGGAGGTGACATCAATCGTATCCCAAACCGAGCCTTGGACATCAAGCGATTTGGGTTCCTGAGATCGTTGATTGGGGGGGTAAGCTTCACTCATCGCTCTTAACTCCAGAAGGTTACAACTTCTTAGTGGGGAAGGCATGGTTAAGTTAGTCCTTATTTTCTAACACAGAGAAAAAAAAGCGCCTACCCCAACTTTGAGTTAATTAACTAGAATTCACTGGAATCTATTGTTCGTGACGATACCGAATGGAGTTCGCAGCAGAAGTCAGTGAAAGGAGGGTAGGGTAAGGGGAAAAGGTGAGGAGTCTCCCAGATGGGGAGGGGGAAACAAGGAGATGGGGAGTGAGGAGTGAAGCGGAGGTGCGGAGGAGAGGGATTGATCTGCCTGTTTCCCCTCTGCTCCTCTGCTCCTGGTGCTTTTTGCTCCCCTCATCCCCACGTTAATCCCAAACCCAAATCCGCTACCGGCAGCAATTGATGATGCGTGAAGAGGTCTAATGCAATAGCGCTTCTCTTAAGCGTTCCTGATGCATTAAAGCTCGGTCTCTCAACGACTGAATTTGAGTGGGAGTGAGCGCCTCACCATTGACGTATTGTTCGATCCAGGCTTTAGTAATAAGGTGAGGGTCATCTGGTAACTGCTCGATTTCCCATCCTGGGACAGCGAGGTCTTCCATTAACTGGCTCACCTTCTGGTCATAGCTTAGGGCAAAGCAGTGACATTCTTCTGCTGCCGCCATGATGAGACTATGGTAGCGCATGCCAATTGCCATCTCTACTCCCCGAAACAGTCCTTTTAATTCTCTGGGGTCTTCTGGAGAGATAATGCGATGGGAACCAGGAAGCTGGGAAGCAACTGAGTGGGTGATCGCTTCATCCCGGTTAGGCTGGAAGGGCACGAGCAGAATGCAGGTTTGCGTGGCTTTTTGAAAGTTAATTAAGGCGTTAGTGAGGTTACTCAGGCGTTTGGAGGTAAGCTGAGGATGGGCACGCAAGGTGACAGCAACTTTGGGTGCTGGTAATTCCCATAATCCCTTCACGGGTTTTGCCTGCAATGCCCAAACGGGATCGGGAGCAACGAGAGTGGGAATATGCCAGCGATCCAGGAGTTCAGCAGAAACGCGATCGCGCACGCTCACAGCAGTGCATCCTTGCAACGCCCGCCGCGTCACCCAACGAGTGGGGGAATACTTCAGCGAACCAATTCCCTGCGCCCAAGCGATGGTTTGCAAGCCTCGCTGCTGTGCCAATGCCATCAAGCCGCCGTAGTAGAAAGGGTTACGCAGACTGGTGGTATCTTGCATGAGGCTGCCACCGCCCCAAATAAAGAAATCTGAAGCACGCAGCGCCCGGATTACAGACCAAACTGAGCGGCGATCGCAACTTTCCACGTTGTAGCGATCACGGGTTGGGACAGGATTACCAGAGAGAACGATGGGCGTGATTTCTTTCGGCAACATTTGCAGCACCGAAGCCAACAATGCCTCATCACCTCCATTGCCTTCTCCGTAGTAGCCACATAAAATTGCCCGTTTCTGCCCCATGTCCTTGTTCGCGATCAATTGTTGGTATCAGTGTAAGACAATCTGCGTACCCCCATAACTAAAACGATATGATGGGAGGGTGATCGGCTAACAGGAGTTTTCGAGTAGGCGCAAGGTACGCCTTGGTTGAAAAATGTTAAAGGTTAACCCCTTTACCCATTACCCGTTATCCCTTACCTTTTCACCGAGTTGAGGGAAAGGCTGTACTAGATCAAGATGCTTCCCACTGTAAGGAGGAGTTATGCACGCCCTCTCAATTCCCACTTGGATTATTCACATCTCCAGCATCCTGGAGTGGATTGCTGCGATTTGGTTGGTTTGGACTTATGGCGAACTAACGGGCAATCGCGCTTGGTGGGGCTTATCCTTTGCCATGCTACCCGCCTTAATTGGTGCTTTGTGTGCAGTAACTTGGCACTTCTTTGACAACCCAGAATCGCTAGACTGGCTGGTTACGCTTCAGGCATCGATGACTGTGATTGGAAACTCCACTCTCTGTGTAGCTGCCTGGTGGATTTGGCGTTCTGCAAGAAAAACTGAAGCAAGTGCGAGACAAACTACTCCATCTCAACCGGAGTCATGATCGACAAGCAAACCTTATTTGCTACTTCTCTTTTTCCTTACTTAGGATTTTTGTGGTTTCTTACCCGTTCTGGAAAAACGCCGCGTTTGGCGCTAGTGGGATTTTACGTACTGCTTTTGTTCGTGGCGATTACTATCCCTGCCGGAATTTATGCTCAAACGGCTTATGGTGAGTCTTTGGCAAACGTCGATTGGCTGCATGGGGGGGCGGAGTTCTTTTTGACTCTCTCTAATATTTTGGTGGCTTTGGGGTTTCGGCAAGCGATTCTCAAACGCAAGCGATCATCTTCTTGATTAATGAACCGCACTTGATTAATGAACCGCAAAGACACCAAGGACGCAGAGAAAAGAGGGGAGAGGGAAAAGAATGGCTATTACAATAAGCGCGATCACAGTAGGTTTTGTTTGCTGGTGTCGATAAATTTTATGACTCATCAAGAAAAAGAGCGACCGATTGCGGTTGATTTATTTGCTGGTGCTGGTGGCATGACTCTCGGTTTCGAGCAAGCTGGATTTGACGTGCTGGCATCAGTCGAAATTGACCCCATTCACTGTGCAATCCACCAATTTAATTTTCCGTTTTGGTCTGTACTATGTAAAAACATTATCGATACTACAGGTGAGGAAATTAGAAATTGTTCTTCGATTGGCAGTAGAGAGATTGATGTAGTTTTCGGAGGTCCACCGTGTCAAGGATTATCGCTAATTGGTAAGCGTGTGCTAGATGATCCCAGAAACTCACTCGTTTTTCACTTTATACGCCTAGTTTTAGAATTACAGCCTAAATTTTTTCGTTATGGAAAATGTTGCCGGAATGGCTAGAGGAGAGCACCGGCAACTACTTGCAGAGGTGATTGGAAACTTTCAAAGTAAGGATTACGAAATAAGAGAAAATTACAAAATTCTTAATGCAGCGTGTTTTGGAGTTCCCCAAAACCGAGAAAGATTATTTTTGTTGGGATGTAAAAAAGGTTTAAAGTTGCCCCTTTATCCCCATCCTATTACCAAATCTCTTCAAGCAAAAAATAGCATTTTTGATGCTGAACTACCAGATAATCCGACAGTTTGGGATGCAATCAAAGATTTACCAGAGGTAGAGAACTATCCAGAACTATACCAGAGAGACTGGGTAGTAGCGGACTTTAAAAAACCGAGTAATTATGGTGAACAACTTCGAGGACTCACCAAGGCACGAGATGATTACTCATACAAGCGTAGCCACGATTCAAGAATACTTACCTCAAGCCTGAGAACTAAGCACACTCAGAAATCTATTGGGAGATTTGAATCTACTCCGCCAGGTAAAACCGAGCCAATTAGCCGTTTTTTTAAACTCGATCCAGAAGGGCTTTGTAATACACTCAGAGCGGGAACTGCTAGCAACAGAGGGGGGTTTACGTCTGCTAGGCCCATTCACCCATTCGTGCCACGATGTATCACTGTTCGTGAAGCTGCACGCCTTCATTCTTATCCAGACTGGTTCACATTTCACCAAACTAAATGGCATGGTTTTCGACAGGTAGGCAATTCTGTGCCACCTATGCTCGCTAGGGCAGTTGCGAGTGAGATTATCAAGGCTCTTGATGTAAAACTGTCTAAACCAAAAGGCATACAAGAATTAGGAAGTCAAGAGCTACTAAGGCTCGATATGTCAAAAGCCGCTAAACTTTACGGTGTCGGTTCCCATGTTATAGAGCCAAGACTTAGAAAGTCAGCAAAAAGAAATAGAGAAAAAAACGAAGATGAGCCAGGAAATTAGAAAAAAAATATATAAGAGTGTTATTACAGAAATATTTAGACAACACTATAGACCAGGAACAGAGACGTTTGAGTTTACGCGAGAGGAAATTGAAGAACTTGGAAATCGGCTGGGTTTAGAACCTAATAATCGTGGCGACCTGATTTATAAATACCGTTTCCGAAGCCCACTTCCAAAAGAAATAGTAGACACTAACCGGAAGGACGACAGTGGATAATAGAACTAGCGGGATGTGCAATATATCGGTTTTCTCTAGCAAAAATCAACCGAATTGTTCCGGGTAGCAATTTAATGCAAATCAAAATTCCTGATGCTACTCCAGCAATGATTACCAAATATAGCAATTTCCAGCAAAGTCAATCCTGTCATTGCTATTTTAGCTTGGCGTTTACGAATCAGGTAGGATTACTATACTCCTCAGGTGACGAGCAAGTTCTCTTAACCAAAATTAGGTATAATCGCTTCATGGATGTATTCTTAGGAATTACAACGTACTCTTTGCAGAATCTACCTAAGAACTACTGTTACAGAGATAAGTCAGGTAAAAATCGATGAAGTCTATGTTGGTTTGAATCGTAGTGGGGCACATTTCGCGATCCCCGTTCAAGCAAAGGGAGATAGCGACCAACTAAGTGTGGTTCAGGCAAAACAAGACAGCTGTATCGGCGTAATTTATGGACTATAATGTGATCGCACTGTTTGAGTTAAAACTAGTCGAAGGTGACATAAAAGTTGTTGAAGAGGAACAATACAGACTAGTTCCCTCAGACCAGGTTTCTGATATAGATTTGCAAACCTATAGGATATAGGAGTAACAATAATATCGTCACGCGCCCAATAACCAATTCCTTTTGCCAATTTTCCAAGCTAGTTTGGTGAGAGAGTAAACCTTAGAAGAGTCCACTCACTCACTATGACCCCAAACGAACTTTTAATGTTGGCGCTGCTACTCACGCCAGGAATATTGCTGTCTATTGTCGTTATGCTGACATTTGCTAAGGGCGGCTAATGGGCTTGTAAGCGCACGTACTGAGGCTATCCCCGGTAATGAAAGGATTCAATGGGGGATACCCCTCCCCTCCAGAAGAACAAAGGCAGACGGCATCGGATAAGGAGGGAGCTTATAAAAGCCAGAGGGAACCTCCGGCGCGATTCCCCTCCAGAAGAAAGAAGGCAGCTTTGCTGAAGTTTAGAGTATGAAGGAACAAGGAGAAACAGCGGTAAGAGCGCTTGATTCCCTCTGCCCAAAGCCCTTATTGACTCGCATCTGCCCTCTGCCTCCTGCCCTCTTCCTCCTGCCCTCTGCCTTATTCATTCTTGAGGCGGATTGGAATTAATGTCAGTGGAATCACCCAAGTTAGCCTCCAGTTCCATACGCTGTTCCATCTGGCGTAAGAAATAGCCAGTCATCATTGCTGAAGCTAGCAGCGTCGAGAGGTTGTCTTGATCAGTGCTGACCTGAACATTAAAATTTTCTGAGGGTAACATCCCAACTAGTCCCTGAACATTCTGCGAGACGATTTGTCTAACTTCAGGGCTAGCAGACTTGGCTACCTCTGCTAACACCTCGGGATTTTGCTGTTGGAGGTATTGCAGAAGTTGGTTGGATTCTTTCTCTTCGGCATCAGGCTGTTGGTCTCCAGAATTGGAATTAAACTGTTGGTCTCCAGAATTGGAGTTGAAGAAGTCAGGATCAAATACCATTAGATAATGTCGAAAGTTAGACCTGCTTATTCCCCACTCTAAACCATGATGACTTCTACTCACAGATCTATGGCTGAGAAGACTTGATTGTGGGGAGTAGGGGAAGCACGGGAGGGGGAAAGGCGTGGCATGAAGGTCTGTCCTGTCAGAATCAGTTTTTGCGAATGCTGGGAGCCTCTTTGTCTTGACGAGGGTGAGGACGCAGAGATTGCTCGTCCACCTCGAAATATTGATAAAACTTATCCGTGACTTCTAGCCAGTAGGAACGACCTTCGGCTTGGCGGCGTTTGCGGACAAATCCCAACTGTACTAGTTCTTGGACTTGCTGATAGGCACTGCTGCCGCGTAAGTCAATTAGATTGGTTTGTAAAATGGGTGCTTTTAGGGCGATTGCCGCTAGGGTACGCAGTGCCCCCACCCCTAATTCGGCAGGAACTAGATTTTGGAGTAAGCCTTGAAAGGAGGCACGCAATTGGAGGCTATAGCCAGCGGGGGCTTCTACCACCTCTAAGGCACTGTCGCGATGGGCATAGTCTGTCATTAACTCTAGCAGAGCTTCTTTTGCTGAGGCGTGATCGCAACTTGCACAGGCGGCAATTTCTGCTACTGAGAGAGGCTGACCTTTAAGATAGAGAATCGCTTCGATTTGGGTAGCTAGACGAGGTGCAGACGATTGTTGATTAGTCATTCACAGCTAGGTGTATTCCTTCTCTTTCGCCGAAATCAGTAATTTCATGGTGGTTTTGTTATTCCCACTCGGCTAGAGTAGTCTTGATTTCAAGTTAGGCAAGGGTGAGTCGATGGAAGTCAAAGTCATCGAACTAAAGTTTCTCTTGAAACTATTGAGTAAAACAGATTACCGGGCACCAATTACTGAAGTCAACCCCAACTCTGGAACTAAAGCGAGTAAACGGAAGAAAATTTGCCGGGATTTGCGCGATCGCCAATTAGTCGCTTGTAGTGAGGAAATTACTAAAATTAAAGCTACCCCTCCTGGTAAAGCCTTGTTGAAATTAGAACAAGCTGAGTTGCCAGTGACACCCCAGGAAGTCAAAATTATCAAAGCCTGTGAAAAGGGTACAATTACGCCAGGAAAAACCAAAGTTACCCCCGCCAAGACGCGCGAAACATCGATTCAAAGTTTGGTGGAGCGGGGTTTAATTGAAGCAGCAGAGAGGAAAATTAAAGCAGTCTGGCTAACTAAAAGAGGGCAGGAGTATTTGCTTTATGAGTATCACCCTGGTGGTAATGGCAATACGCATCTCACTAAGAGCCTACTAGGAGAATACCTCCGCTTTTTACGCTCATCCCTTTCACAACCAGAACAAGCCGATGGAGTGATGCACAATCCCAGTGATAAGAAAATTTTACAGGCGATCGCGGATTTAGATCGCGCGTTGGGTACGGATAATTATTTGCCCATTTTTCATCTGCGGCAGAAGTTACAACCTCCCCTTTCCAGGGAAGACTTAGATTGGGCACTCTATCGTCTCGAGAAGAATAACCAAATTGAGCTGAGTGCTTTACAAGAAACCATGCACTATACAACAGAGCAAATTCAAGCCGGAATTCCTCAAGATGTCGGGGGTTCGCTATTTTTTATTGTGGTGAGCTAAGGCACTACTTGGTAATTTTTAATACTGTTTATTGTGATTTTTAAATAAATGCTCGGAATCATAGATTTTCGCGTGTTGGCAAATATAAACAACACAATTACGAATAAAAGCGAAGCTTGAATTCCCCAGGTCCCCCCCTACGAGTTACGAATTTTTATGAGGTTTCAGGATGGCATCTATCGATCAAATTATTAAACAAGCGGTTAATCCTTTTGACCCAGTTACTTTCTCTACTGGTAATTTTTGGCAGGAGCCAGAAGCGCGATCGCCCACAGTCGATTCCATACATCAAAATATTATCATGGAAATTGAAACTTTTCTAGATCAAGTTGCCAGCGATCGTTATCCGCGCACTCTCCTACTAGTTGGTGACTCGGGTTCTGGCAAAAGTTATTTATTAGCTCGTCTCAAACGGCTACTGAACCCCAAAGCCTTTTTCGCCTATATTCATCCTTGGCCCGATAGCAACTATATCTGGCGGCATATTCTACGCTACACTGTCGATAGTCTGATGTGCGCCCCAGAAGGTCAACAAGAGTCTCAGTTGCTGCTTTGGCTTCGAGGTTTATCTGCTTTCAAAAATAGCAGTCTTAGTAAGAAATTACAGGGCGATCGCAAACAATTTATTAGCAACTTCAAAGCAACTTATCCATCTGGTGTTTACAATCCCAGCGAATTTTTCAAAGTTTTATATCACTTAACCAATCCGGAATTATTTCCCCTTGCCTGCGAATGGTTGCGCGGAGATGAATTAGACGAAGACGATCTCAAAGCTTTGGGAGTCAAACGCTCCATTAGTACCGAAGACGCTGCTCAAAAAAATCTAGCAAACTTGGGCAGAATTTCGGCAGGCACTCAGCCGATTGTCTTGTGTTTTGACCAACTCGATAACATTCCCCGTTTGCCAGATAATTACCTCGATTTACAAGCTCTGTTTAATGTCAACACTAGCATTCACAATCGCTATCCAAGCAACTTCCTAGTCATTATTAGTATTGTTAAAAATACCTGGAAACATCACGGCGATCGCATTCAACCCGCTGATAAAGTTTCCGGTAGAATTAACCAAGAGCTTTCTCTCAAACCAATTACGCTAGACGAAGCGGAGGCAATCTGGGCAAGCCGACTTTATCCGCTACACCAGCAAGCAAATTCTCAGCCTTCCTCGCCAATTTTCCCCTTAACTAGGCAAGAGCTAGAAAAAAACTCCCCCCGTAGCAAAACTGATCCACGCAATACCCTGTTTCTGGGGAGTAAGCTCTTTCAAATCTATAAAGAAAATTTAGTAGTTAATGATAATAAGTTTCCAAGTAAATCTAAACAAGATACTTCCTCTAAAAAAACGCCTGTAAGTTCCCCTAAACCAGACTATCTAGCAGCCTTTCAATTAATCTGGACCTACGAATTCCAAAAAAACGAGCAAAACATTTCCCGAATTGGTTATTTCTCCTCGCCAGAACTAATTCGGATGTTGCAAGAGACTTTAGATGCTCTTAACGTAGAAAATATTCAGCTTCAACTCTTGCCCAGCAAAACTTGCAGTAGCTATTCTCTTAGTTTTTTACATCCTAGGCAGCAAGTAAAGGCTGGTATTGTCTGGACAGAAGATGCCAACTTGACTAAATTTTGCAGTCAAATGAAGAGTTGCAAGCAAGCAATTACACAAAATTTGTGTCAAACGCTGCATCTCATTCGAGCAGAAACATTGGGTACAGCAAAAAACAAGGGGTATAAGCTCTATAAGCAAATTTTCAGCAATTCCTCTCACCCTCACATTACGCCAGATCTAGAATCTGTCCACTATCTAGCGACTTACCATCAGTTAGTGAATTCTACTCGTTCTGGGGAATTGGTGGTGGGCGACAAAACTCCTGATATTAAGGAGTTAAGATCCTTAGTCCGCGAGTCTAAGATTTTAGAAGAATGTTCTTTACTACAGGATTTAGGAATTGTTATCGGAACTAAAAATGGTGGGGGAAATGGCAAGGTAAACTACCAGCAAGTTAACAAGTTTTTGTTAAATCATCTTCAAAACCAGCAATATCTGGGAAGACAAACTTTAATTCAAAATGCTTGCAGCCAGTTTCCGCACATGGAGCGATCGCAAGTTGAGCAATTAATTCAGCAGTTTTGTCAAGAAAACCAAATTCAAATTATCGATCCTAACGCTACGCCAGAGGAACAATTAATTGCCTTAGTACCCTAGGGATAGCCACATGGATAATCACGCCTCCTTCAATGTTACGGATGTCCGAGTTGCCTTCGAGTGCCCACGCCTGTTTTATTTAGGAAATCGCTTTGGTGGAAGAACCATGTTTGTGCCACCTGGTAGAGTCGCTGGAATTGGCAATGCCTTCCATGTTTTATCTAAAAAGTTTGTTCACACTGCTCGGCAAGAATCTCGGTTTCGCACCTTGTTAGAGCCACCATCGGAGCAACTGACAGTAGAAGAAGTGGCAACTCAGATGAAGGCATGGTTTTATGAGTTAGCTTTCTTTCCCTACTTACAAGAAACGCTTCAAAAAAATCCAGACTCAGCAGAAGCGCTTTATCAAGTTTGGCAAGGATTAATAGGATTAATTCGACGTTGGGCAAAATTACTAGTCGGAAATCGGCGCTATTGCCCCGCTGAGGAAGTGATTCCCAAGACTTTTATTGATGAGGAGATGAGCGTTAAGCACAACTTTAGCCTGCCTAACGGAGAGCAGCAGTTGGTAAGCGGGAAATTCGATAGCTTAGTCTACGACTTTGAACGCCAGCGACTATGCGTAGTGGAATATAAAACATACAACTCGCCAGACAAGTCAGCGCAACTCGCCCAAGTTGCTCTCTATGGCTATATGCTGCGCGAGAAGATAGGCGTACCGATCAACTCAGCCGTCTACAGTGTTCTGCCTGACTGGCAAGAGCTAACTTTCACCTGGGATGAGTTAGAGGCGACAGTGCATCAGCTCCTTCCTCAAAAATTACAGCAGATGCAGCAGTGGGTGGCTTGGGAGGAGTCACAACCGCATCCACCGCCACCGACAACTCAGCCAGAGCTACTGTGTGAGATTTGCCCGCAGTACAACAAGTGTCAGAGCTTTTTTGAGGTTACTAATAGTTCCTCGCACAGCGACAATTCCCAAGTTAGCCCTCAAAAACCTGATGCAGATGCGATTATTTCTCAGTTAGGGGGTGCTAATACTCCCTCGCACGGTAGCCCCCAAAAACCTGACGCAGATGCGATCGCCTCTCAGTTAGCCGAAACCTTCCAATCCTTTGGTATTGGTGTGGATTACTTGGGGGCAGCGGTGGGTTCTGCTTTTATCCGGGTGAAGCTCAAACCTCATCTGGGTGTAAAAGTTAGCTCTCTGCTCAATCGCGCTGCCGATTTACAAGTGCAGCTTGGGATAGTAACTCCCCCCTTAATTGCACCCCAGCCTGGATATGTCAGTGTGGATTTACCCCGGGATGAGCGGCAAGTTGCCAGATTCTCTGATTACGTTCAACCCCAGGAAGAGGATGGTCCAGCACGAATTGCGATTGGGGTGGATTTGGAGGGGAAATTAGTGGAGGCAGATTTATCCGATTCCAACACTTGTCACTTTTTGGTAGGGGGCACAACCGGGAGTGGTAAAAGCGAGTTTTTGCGATCGCTGCTGCTTAGTCTCCTCTACCGCCATTCTCCCCAACAGCTCCAAATTGCCCTTGTCGATCCCAAACGAGTTACTTTTCCTGAATTTGAGCAGATGCCCTGGTTACTGTCGCCAGTGGTGAAAGAGAGCGATCGCGCGATCGCATTAATGGAAGATTTAGTTGCAGAAATGGAGCGGCGTTACCAACTCTTTGAGGCAGCGGGATGTCCTCATATTGAAGCCTACAACCAACAGCAATCGTCACCCTTGCCGCGTTTAATCTGCATTTTTGATGAGTATGCCGACTGGATGGCAGAAAAAGACATCCGCAACGCCCTAGAACTAAACATCAAACGTTTAGGAGCAATGGCAAGAGCCGCTGGCATTCACCTCATTATTGCCACTCAGCGCCCCGAAGCCAAGGTTGTCACCCCCATAATCCGCTCTAACTTACCAGGGCGAGTTGCCCTACGCACCGCCAGTGAAGCTGACTCCGCGATTATCCTCGGTAGCAAACAAACAGAAGCCGCTTACTTACTGGGTAAGGGGGATTTACTCTATCTAGGTGGCGCACAATTGCAACGATTGCAGAGCTTATTTGCAGAAATGATGCAACTTCCTACTCACAGCTAGCCCCTTTCAACCTCGCTTCGCTCAGTAGTGCGGAGAGGGACAATAAGCAGAGGTGCGGAGTGAGGAGAGGTTGCAGGTTAAAGCTTGAAGGTTGTTCGGCGAAGCCGTTCCCGTAGGGTAGGTTTATTCTTTCCCCGCGTCACCGTACCGTGTCCCCGCGTCCCCGCGTCCTCTTTCTCCCCTGCTTCCCCTGCTTCCCCTGCTTCCTCTGCTTCCTCTGCTTCCTCTGCTTCCCCAACGCTCTCACGCTTTCCTTGTAAAATGCTCTGGAGGGGGACACTTTCAACGGCTGTCCCCATGTTGTCGAGAGATTGCTCTGGAGTAGTGCCTTGGATCTATCACGCATTCCTGCTCAACCCAAACCCGAACTAATTAACATTCTCATTGAAATTCCAGCAGGCAGTCGGAACAAATATGAGTTTGATAAAGACCTAAATGCTTTTGCCCTTGATCGGGTGCTTTATTCTTCCGTACACTACCCCTACGATTACGGGTTTGTGCCCAACACTCTAGCGGATGATGGTGATCCGCTCGACGGTATGGTGTTAATTGATGAGCCCACTTTTACTGGCTGCGTGATTCCAGTGCGAACCATCGGAATGTTAGAAATGATCGACGATGGCGATCGCGATGAGAAATTACTCTGCGTTGCCGACGAAGATCCCCACTATAGTGGAGTTAAGTCACTCAACGATGTCGCTAAACACCGCCTAGATGAAATTGCTGAATTTTTCCGAACTTATAAAAATCTAGAAAACAAAGTAACCGAAATCCTCGGCTGGCAGGATATTGAACAGGTTGCACCATTAGTGGAAAAGTGCGTTAAAGCCGGGAGCAAGTAGAAGTAGGGAGATGTGGTGTCGCTCCGCTCGTGATGTGGAAATGGGGAGACGCGGCGACAAGGACACGGGGCGCGAATTTCTTCGCGCTGCAAGATATCTCCGTAGCGGAGAGTGGAAAGTGAGGATTGACACTCCCCAGTCTAAAGGCGTGGGGATTCTCGCTTCTACGGGAGAGTCTAGAAAGTACGGAACTAAATCCAGATACTTTCCCCGATCTCAAAACCGCTCAGCGAGCCTTTTTGGGGATAGCCCATCCCTACTTAGAAGTAATTAGATCACAGGGCTTCCTAAAGGAAGGGGCTTGAGACCCATGATTTTTGGGTCAAAGAGGTGAGGGACTAAGGAGGTAAATGGGCTTGTTTGCTCGAAAAATTTCTTCCTATTTCCAACTCTGGAACGCTCTCACTTCTTTCCTGCGTCAACGCGTCCCTGTGTCCCCGCGTCCTCTTGCTCCCCCTAATTCCCCTGCTCGATGGCTATTTCACTAGTTTCGGAAAGGCTAGAGCCTGGTTAACTAACAATCCGCACAGTGCTTGCTTGCGAACCCTGCTCGCCCTCTTCTACCAAGCACTGTACACCAGTGCCAACTTCTAGGCGATCAAAATCGTTGTGTAGCACGCTGTTGCGGTGGAAGTAGATTTGTTCCTCTTGCAGGCTCCTGAGAAAGCCGTACCCTTGCTCTGGGAAGAGCTCACTCACCACCGCTGCCATTTCTTCCTGGAGATGCTCCTTCACTTCGCCTTGCTGCTGTTCGTTCAGCTTCACAAGTTGTTTGCGAGCCGCCTCGAAAGCCTCTCGTATGACTGTTTCTAGCTCCACGTACTGGGTACTCTCTTCAGGATTTTTGGTGACAGCTAGCTCGTGGCTAGGCGGAACCCTGAGATCTATGCGCACCCGGTAGGGAGAACCACTATCTGGGCTGCCATGTTCCTTCTCGAGCGCCACGCGGCAGCTATTAATCTCGCCGTGGAATTCTTCGAGCTTGGCAGCTTTTTCGCGAACTAATGTATCAATAGCGTCCGTTTTCTCGATATCTCGATAGGAAATCTCTAGTGGAACTTTCATAATTGATTCCTCATCAAGCTGCGCTCAGCATTAAGAACGCACCGTCTGGGGCCAAAATTCTTTCAACTCCGAGGGCATCATCTGTACGATATCTTCGATTTCTCCTTGAGTAACCTGGCGAGAAAGAACAGTGAACACAGCGCTAACCACTCGTTCAGAATCGATGTTGGAGTCAACATTTTGGAAGTAATCGCGGATTTGACCCAGGAATTCTTCTTTTGAGCGTTCCTTGGCAGGATTAGTCTCCGGCTTCCAGTCTTCGTAATAGAAGCCAGCCAACAGCATGGGCAGTTGAGAACCCAAATTGGCAACTTCATTCACTGTAAGGCGATCGCGCAAGGCATGCAAGGTAATACGCAATCCTTGGAAAGCCCTATGCTTATCTTCCCAACCGAGTTCCGCTGCTACGCCGTTAACAAATTCGTTGGTTTTTTGAACGGTGGTATCAAAGACTTGGAGTCCTGTCATTGTCATCGCTTATCCCTCCTTTAATCTTGGCGATTAGACTAGCGCTCATGCTAGCGAGGTGGGGGAGAACTTTAACTCCATCGCATTATAGAGTTATGGTTTACCAGATTTCTCTGTCGAGGGGTAGAGGGGATCGCATACTGGATCCTGATATCAAAAATTACAACACGCAGTTTTCGAGTTTCTAAGGTACACCTAGGCTAGAACCGGGAAAGGAGAGGAGAGAGGGAGTGAGGAGGTAGATTGACTTGTTTGATATAAAAATTTATTTCTATTCTCAACGCTCTCACGCCTCACGCTCTCACCCCTCACTTTAGTCTTCGTGATCTTCAAATGGGTCGTTCAACTGAGCCGATGGTGGTCCAAAAGATAGATAGACAGAATATCCAGCGACACCAACCACCACCAAACCGATACTAATGATAAAAACTGTTGCAGGTTCCATAGGATTTAATGAATTATGACACCCCTCTTGTATAATATTACATAACCTTACAAAAACCCGTTTAAATTCATCATTGGTAGCTTATGGCACGGCGCACTAGGTTGGGCGAAATCCTCAAGCCCCTAAACTCCGAGTACGGTAAAGTTGTTCCTGGCTGGGGAACGACTCCACTAATGGGAGTGTTCATGGGACTATTTTTCGTCTTTCTTTTGATTATCCTGCAGATATATAACTCCTCACTCCTGCTTGAGGGATTTGAAGTTGACTGGCGAAGCTTAGGTCAATAAGGGAACTGCTATCCAGCAGTCGAACCAAAATTTCACTTTCCCAGCTCGTCCACAACGAGAACTCAGGGGGCGGATTCAGGAGGGGTCGAGGGGCGAACCAACTCCACCCCTTTAACTCCTTTTAAAAAACCCCGTTTCGTCTCCCGCGTCCTAGTGGTTTGATCGCTCATATACTGAAATGCAAAGGCAAACAGGAGAATCGCAATGAACGTTTTTGGCATTGGTCTGCCGGAAATGGGACTAATTATGGCGATCGCGCTGTTAGTATTCGGTCCCAAGAAGCTCCCAGAAATTGGTCGTAGTATGGGCAAGGCGATTCGAGGATTTCAAGATGCCTCCAAAGAATTTGAGAATGAATTCAAACGGGAGAGCCAACAACTCGAAGACTCGGTTAAAATGAATGCCCAGCTAGAATCCGGGGACTCTCAGGCAACTGCAAATACCAGCACTGAAAATCCTGCGGCTAGCTCCTCACAACAGAGTTAAATGAGTGGAATGGTGGGGAGATGGGGGGGGAGATTACTCTGTCGAAACTTAAAGGTTAAAGGTTAAAAGTTGGGGTTGACCTACAACCTGTGACTCGTAACTTGTAACTCCCCATTTCCCTCAGCCATTTAGGGAAATGGTCTTACTCTTGCGAGCGTCTCGGTGCGTTCAGAGTTCAGGCTAAACTAGCTTTAGGGAAAGGTATAAAGACTCGCTTTTCACTAAGAGTGCTTAACGCGAAAGTCAGCAAAACCTAAGGCTTTGACGGGAATATCTCGGAGGTTTGAGATGAGCGATCAAAATCCCTATGAAACGCTTGGGGTCACTGAAGACGCTTCCTTTGAGGAAATCCAGGATGCCAAAAATCGCTTGAGTCAACAATACAAGGATGATGGTAAGCTTGTTGAGAGCGTCGAGGCAGCCTATGACACAATTATTATGGATCGCCTCAAAAGGCGTCAGGAGGGAAAAATCAAGGTTCCCGAGCGCATTCGCTTTCCAGAGCGCTCCGCCCCTCCCCAACAACCAAGTCCTAAGACGACTCCGGCTAATCGCTATCCGGCTTGGCTACAGGGGCTAATTGATACTCCCTCACGGGCAGATATACTGATTTCCGCTAGCGTGTATGTGTTGTTGGGGGCGGTGACTCTCTTCTATCAAAGCGCTGAGGGATCGATTCTATCGTTGGTCGTGGCACTAGGCTTTGGAGCGAGCGTTTACTTGCTCAACCGTAAGGAAAAGCGTTTGGGTCGCTCTGTGCTGCTGACGCTAGCAGGTTTACTCGTAGGGATGGGCATAGGAGCTGCACTGTATCCCCTTGCTGGAGCGGGTTTGGAAGGAGATCAGTTTGCTACGCTAGTAACCTT
Organism: Cyanobacteria bacterium QS_4_48_99; assembly: GCA_003021505.1. GTDB lineage: Bacteria > Cyanobacteriota > Cyanobacteriia > Cyanobacteriales > Rubidibacteraceae > QS-4-48-99. Next base: position 22,892 of record PXPT01000118.1, read on the forward strand.
TTTTGTTTTCTGGCTGATCACAAGCTTCCTGCGCTAGATGCTGGCAAAACAATTAAAAGTTAAAACTTCAGAATTAAAAATTGGGCTTCCTAATTTAAAATTGAGTTGTCAAGCTCATCTCCTTGCCGGGGATGGGGTTCAAAATTCTCAATTCAATTGGTACTGGAAGGATGAATGGTACTGGAAGGATGAACTGGGATAGCTGCGGTCACCAAATCGACAGCTTCAGCAAGGTTGTTGACGATGAACTCAGGCTCATAGCGTTGGAGGTGTTCGCGATCACGAATGCCGCCAAGCAAGCCAATTGCTTTAACATTGTGGGTTTTGGCAGCGATGAGATCGGCTTCGGTATCCCCCACCATCCAAACCTCGCAAGCAGGAGGCAACTCCGCTAAAGCGCGTTCCATCAGCAAGGTTTTATCCTGAACATCGCCAGTCTTTACGTAGGTATTACCCAGAGCATAGCAACGCTCTGGCGGGAAAAATCGTTCGATGTCGTGGCGATTGAGAGCAAACTCTAACTCTTGGAGGCGACGCATGGTCATCACGGCTAGATCGATTCCACACTGCTGCACTCCTTCTAGAGCTTCTATCGCATCCGGCTGAATTTGATCGTGGATGAGATAGGGTAAGGCATGGACAGTGCAGCGGCGCAAGTGGGCAAATTCTTTAGCTTGGTCAGTATCTAAGCCAGAGAGAATACCAATTTCTGACTGGGGAACCCGTGCGCGCTTCAGTTGCCAAAACTCCTCCTTCGATAGGAATCGCACTGATTGCTGGGGATGTCGCATCTCCTCCAGGCAAAACTGGTAAACTCGATAGTAACGGTTGGACACATCCATGATGGGACCGTCAAAGTCCGTAATCAGTCTTTGCATAAAGCAGCGATTGTTAAGTTTTATATACTAACTAGTTTAGCGGTTGCTCAGTAGCAATTTTACCAGCGTTAACTAACCATAGAGCAACAAAGGACACACATGGTGTAGGTATGCTAACCTTAGGCGCGAGGCGACAGCAGTATCAATCCAGTTTTTTTGGATATAAAGTGAAGTTTGTAGGCAAGGTTGTTCGTGTCCTAAAAGGGAGTTCCGACTACTAAATCGGGAAGGTGGAGTGGAAACTGCTAACAACATCACTAGAGCGAGAAAGCTAGTCAAGCAAGCTCTAAAGCTTTTAGAGACTTAACATGAGCAAAAAAAGTTCTTGAATATCATAAGTATTATACATTTAGCAACTACTTTGAATTAAAAGCAAATATAGAAGAAGTATTAGAATACTTGGGTTGCTCTTGGCAACGAGAGTTTATACCTTTTCCTAAAGCCGATATTAACACTCAAGAAGTAGAAGCACTCAAAAAAAGGATAGAGCGACGTTTACCTAAAATTGATTTTCAAGCAGAAATTGCCAGAAGAGAAGTTTTAATTTTTCCTCTGTACAGCTTGTTGATTGGTTGGATATCAGAGCGCGAATTGAATACTCGAGCAACGTCACCGAGCAGTTAAAAGGTACGCTAGACTATTACTTATCTTCCTCCCATAACCTTTTAATTGTTGAAGTGAAAAGAGAGGATTTAGATAATGGGTTCACGCAGCTTGCGGTAGAACTCATCGCCGTACAGCAATGGTTGGAAACTGAAGAACCTTTGTTTGGCGCGATCGCCACCGGAACAATTTGGCAGTTTGGAATTTTTGATCCGCTAAAACAGGAGGTAAATCAAGATTTGAACCTTGATCGCGTCCCGGCTGACTTGCACGAGCTGCTAGCAATTTTTTTTAGTGAATATTTTGGAATAAGAGCAATACTTTTTTTACAAACTGGCTCGCTTGAGCTGCTCTCGCTCCATTGCTTCAAACAGAGCGCGAAAATTCCCTTCGCCAAAGCCTTTAGCTTGTGAGCGACGCTCAATTAGCTCAAAAAAGAAGGTGGGCTGACTAAAAATAGGCTGGGTAAAAATTTGCAACAGTAGCGGGGGGTAATGGCTTAGTTGAGAAGATGCCTCCTGACAATCTACCAAAATTTGCGCTTGGATAATTTCTTCCCACTCTGCTTGGGATAATTGCAGTTCTGGATGCCGCTGTTGTAGCTGGGTGTAATAGGTATCGGGGACTTCTAGAAAAGATAAACCCGCGTTTCGGAGTTTTTGGGTTATCTGGGCAATCTGGGGCGCACTCAAGGCGATATGCTGAATTCCTGCTCCCTGATTCGCATCCAGGAACTCCTGAATTTGAGAGTTGTCAGATGCGGGTTCATTGACAGGCAATTGCACCCCACTAACCGGATGAACCATCACCTGAGAGGATAAAGCGGACTGTTGAGTTTGAATGCTAAAGCTTTGCTGCCGTTGGAAGCCGAGAACATCTTCATACCAACTAACTGTCTGCTGCAAATCCCCACTGGCAACGTTGAGAACCACATGGTCAATCCCAGCAAAAGAAATTTCTGGGTTTTCTGCTACTGCCATCTGCTCCACCCAGTTGTCGAGGGTAGGAAGCAGAGGGGTTACTCCCTTACGCTCGATCAAGGTGTGATCGATGCCAGCTTCCCCAGCAATCTTACTCCACTTCAAGCATCCTTGAGGAAACTCTAGAAACTGAATGGCTTCTCGGACTTTTGCCCCCTTCGCAACCACTTCTTCCATTACTCTGTCCAAGTCCCACACGCCAAAGGCAAGGTTGGCAACGCCGGGCGGATGCAGGCTAAGAAACTGTGCCACCGGGCTAGTGGAGCAAAGAGGAGAAGAAAGGACAAATTCAACTTGACCACTCCTAACTACTTCTGTGTGGGTATGGGGATTAGTCCTCCCCCCGGCAACTGGCTGAAAGCCCATACAACGAACAAACCAGTCGCGATATCGGGGGGCATCTTCGACGTAGAAGTGAATGTGATCGATTCTCATGGACAATTCAGCCTGAGAGCGAATGCAGTGTTAATTCTCTCGGTTTTGGGCTGGAATACAGATCGCTCTCAAGAAAGAATACTGTCTATTTTAGAAGAATAAGTGGCTTCTGAGTGAATGTTAATCTCTGTCGGCACAACTTGCGGATTAGAGTTGAGAGCAAACCAAATTGCGTCCGCTGCGGTTTCGGTACTCAGGATCTTGTTGCGGTCAACCTTCAAGCCCACATTATCCTAAAAGGGAGAATCAACTCCGCCAAAGTAAAACAGCGTAAACTTCACACCAAAGCGCTTCAGTTCTTCTGCCATTTCATCACCTCCGCTGCTGCCTGCTAGGTTTAGAAGCTCCCTTTCAGATTGAGGTCGAGCATAGCATCTAAATCGGCTGCTTCGAGCTGATGGAACTGCTTCATAACCCCAGCACCAGCAGCATTGACTAATACCTCAATCTGACAAACTGGGCAACAGTTTTCTCCATGTTATGCTGCTTTTTGGCAGCAAATCAGCGATGTGGAAAAGTCGATGGCTGACCAGATGTCAAAGTATGACTCAACTGCGGCAGGATTATCTGCGCTTGATGCAGGAAATGTAAGAGCTGTAGATGCCTAAATTTATCTTTTGCTAGAGCGAGCTTCACTTGATGCACATGATGCACAGATCTAGCGATGGCGGTGCTAGTGAGCTGCAATTTTTTCTCCTTGGTGAGAAGGTTGTTTCTGCTGGTTAGTTACCAATTTAGGTAGCTCCTCTGCAAAGAAAGTAACCGTTTCTGGTGCGAGCCATCCCTGTAGAACTAAAATTTCTCCAAACCGCAGATGAGGCTGCTCAGTTTGCACTTGCAAAGTTTCCTCCACCTGCTCTTGTGAGAGTAAACCTGCTCGTCGCAAAATCTGGCCGAGGGGTTTTAAGGCAAGCGGTTCTGGCATTGGTTGTCTAGCTGGATGCGCTGCTGGGCTTGGAGAGACTGCTTTTGTCTGACTAGAGCGACCCCGCGATTGGGCGAGCAGTTGCTTGCAAGCCAGCCACATGAAAGGGGGAATCGTCTTACTATAGCGCTTCCAGAGCCGACGCGGCTCTTGGATTAAGCGGTATGACCACTCCAACCCTAATCTTTGAATCCACCTAGGAGTTTGCTTACAGAGTCCGGCATAGACAGGGAAAACGCCGCCCAGTCCAATCATCACTGACTGGATTTTATCCTTGTGCTGTGCCATCCAATATTCTTGTTTAGGACACCCCAGAGCAACTAATACCAAGCCAGCACCACTCTGGTTAATCCTTTCAATCAGAGCCTCGTCTTCGGCTGGCGTAAGCGGGCGAAAAGGCAGTGGCTCCATGCCAGCGATTTGCAGGGTGGGAAATTCTCGCTCTAACCTACTCCTCATTCGTGCCTGCACTTCTGAGTGTGACCCCACAAAAAACACACTTGTTCCATGCAGGGGAGCAAACTGACACAAAGCTAAGAGAAGATCCATCCCTGCCACTCGGTTTTGGTCAGACATCCCCATTAGCCTCATCATCCACACTAGAGGCATGCCATCAGGCGTAACAAGGTCAGCATTTTTCTTTACCTTGGCGAACTCTGCATGCCAATAAGCCTCCATGACCATGTGGACATTAGCAACGCAAACATACCGACTTTTACGCTCTTTAGCCCACCCAAGAATCGTTTGAATTTGCTCATCAAATTTTAAAGCAGTGATATAAGAATCGAGTACTTTTTTAGTTGGTAATAGTAAATTTTGATTGAATAGAGAAGAGTACATAAATCTAATACAGACTTGTAGGTTGATTTTTTAAACTGCAGTAATCATGGGCAATTAATCAATTCCAAAAGGAAGGCGTTGCCAATTCTAAAATCAGCTTCAGCTCCCTGAAAGCGATGGAAAAATTCCAATCTGCCTGCGAGACGCAATAGACGGTCTCAACTTGCTTACTTTAAAGAATATCCGTTGGATTGGAGATTGACAGTGATAAAAAGGGAGGAAAAAGTCAAGTATTCAGTTAGGATATAGCAATCCTAGAT
>PXPT01000119.1 GCA_003021505.1 Cyanobacteria bacterium QS_4_48_99
CCAGTTGATAGTTCTGGCCCGTAGTAGGGCATCAGCAACATTGACACCAAGCTCAGGCGACCTCCATGCCATCTCCCATGGGAGCGCAAGGTATCGCGCACTAGAGTAACCTCATCCATAGGGTTGCTAGCAATTCCATGAAACCCTTTTCCTGCTCACTCTTCCAGCTTTGGTCCTGTACTGAGGTCCTAAACTCAAAACGATTTGCAACACCCGATTCAGCAATGTTGGCATGCTAGTTTTACATGAGCAAACCTAGCTCTGTGAGCCTCAATCTCCTTTTTAGGCAAGTTGAAATTCATCAGCGTTCCCGAAACCCGGGCAGCAAATTATATTAAGTCTGGTTAAACACCCATGATTGGATAGACGTGGAGACACGGGGACGCGGAGAAGTTTTTATTTTGGGTAATCAAACGGATTTGATATTATTTAAATTTTCTTAAAATTGAACTAGAATTTGCCGGGAGAATGAGCAATGGCTTCAACTTACACCGATATCGAGCTCGCTACCTATATTGACCATACTTTGCTCAATCCCACTGCTACGCTAGAGCATGTGGAACAGTGGTGTGCCGAGGCAGAACGGTTTAATTTCCCTGCGGTATGCGTTTATCCTGCTGCTGTTCGACAAGCCACTGAGCTGCTTCACGGCAAGGCAGTAGGCGTCTGTGCTGTGATTGGTTTTCCCACTGGTGCGACAACTTCGGCAGTCAAGCTTTATGAAGCGCAAGAAGCAGTAGAGAATGGAGCAACCGAGTTAGATGTTGTGATTAACCTCGGTTGGTTGAAAGCCGGAAAAACCGATGCAGTTTATCAGGAAATCGCCCAAATTTGTGAGGAAACCGGGCAAATGGTGAAAGCAATTCTCGAAACTGCTCTGTTGAGCGAGTCAGAAAAACGGCTGGCTGCGGAACTCTGTATGGAAGCTGGTGCTGCCTTTTTGAAAACCAGCACGGGTTGGTATGGCGGTGCTACCGTTGCAGACGTGCAACAACTCCAAGAAGTCACGCGAGGGCCAATTGGGATTAAAGCTTCTGGCGGGATTCGTACTGTTGAGCAAGCCTTAGAGTTAATCGCTGCTGGGGCAACGCGACTAGGAACTTCTCGTGGTCCAAAGTTACTGCAAGAGCGCGATAACCTGGAAAAGGCGGGTAGCTAACTCTCCATTGCTAGTTGTTAATTGCCAATTAGCGATTAGCCATTATTCTAATGAGTCGACATTACAAAGCCACTGGAATTAATCTCAAAAGCGTTTCCCTGGGCGAGGCAGACCGATTAGTGACCATTTTGACACCGGAGTTTGGCTTGGTTCGAGCAGTGGCACCAGGGACACGCAAGCATAACTCAAGACTTAGGGGAAGGAGTGAGTTGTTTGTAGTTAATCAGCTTCTGATCGTCAAGGGGCGATCGCTTGATAAAATTACACAAGCGGAGACAGTAGAATCTTACCCAGGTTTGAGTCGAGAGTTAGGCAAGCTGGCAGCCGGTCAGTATCTTGCAGAAATTGTACTCTGCCTGGGCTTGAGTGAGCAGCCCCAAGCGCAACTGTACGAACTACTCAAGGAACACTTGCGACGAATCGAGCAGCTTCCCGATCTAACTTCTGCGTCTCTAATCTTAGCCTATCTAGCACAGGGCGTATTTCACCTGCTAGCTTTTGCTGGCATCGCCCCACAAGTCCATGCTTGTTGCTTAACCCAGCATCCACTCGAAGCGAATTTCACCGATCCTCATTGGCAAGTAGGATTCAGTATCAATGCAGGTGGAATTGTTAAAGGGAGCGAGAAAGCTTCTAGCGTTGGTTCAGCAGTTGCCCCAGCAGCAGCCTCTCAAGCAACGGAAGTGGTAAAACAGCCGTATATGCGGATCAATACGCAACTCAAAGCAGTAGAATTAGCATTGCTACAGCAATTGGGGGCAGAGTCCTTACCTAGACCAGAAGCAGTTTTACCAGAGTCGTATCTCAGTTCCTCGCTTGATGCTGCCTGGATTAATATCGAGCGACTCCTACGGGATTACACTCAGTATCACCTGGGTCGCTCGATTCGCTCAGCGAACTTAGTGGATACCCTAGTGACCTCTAACGTGTGAACAAACATTGATTAATCTTACTAGGCAATCCAGAGGGGTTGGTTAAAAAAAACCTCTATTAATAATAATGCGTAGATCACAGACTGGACAAGCAAGACAAGATTCCTCCCAAGAACAGCCCTCAAGCCCATCTGACTCTGTTGCTCAAGTGGAACCTTATGGGAGAGAACAGACCAGTTCCTCCCAAGGATTTCTACCCGTTTTGAGCAATCGCCGCTTCCTGATTCTCTGGAGTGGTCAAGTCTTTTCCCAACTGGCGGACAAGGTATATCTGGTGCTGATGATTGCCCTGATTGCCAGTCACTTTCAAAGGTCAGACCAAACTATTAGTGGCTGGGTATCGGTGATTATGATTGCTTTTACTATCCCAGCAGTGTTGTTTGGTTCTCTAGCAGGAGTCTATGTAGACCGCTGGTCTAAGAAAGTGGTGCTAGTAGCTACGAACCTACTGCGAGGCTTGTTAGTGATGGTAGTCCCGCTCTTGTTGTCTCTCTCCCAGGATTGGGGTTCGTTTCTCACTCTGCCGATAGGATTCTGGATGCTTCTGGTTGTGACTTTCCTAGTTTCGACGCTCACTCAGTTTTTTGCTCCGGCAGAGCAGACGGCAATTCCCTTGCTTGTTCAGCATCGCCACCTTCTTCCAGCTAATTCCCTTTATACAACCACAATGATGGCATCAATGATTGTTGGCTTCGCTGTAGGAGAGCCACTCTTGGCACTGACTGAGAAGCTAGCAGCGGTTTTGGGAATGACTTGGGACTTTAGCAAAGAATTGGTGGTTGGTGGCGCTTATGCAGCAGCCGGATTGCTCCTGCTGCTGCTGAGAACAGATGAAAAGACGGATGCTGCTGACAGGGAAACGCCTCACGTTTTCCAAGATATCTGGGATGGCGTGGTTTACCTTCGGCAAAATCATCGCGTTCGCAATGCCCTTATCCAACTAGTCATTCTATTTTCCGTCTTTGCTGCCTTGGCTGTTTTAGCCGTGCGTTTGGCAGAGACAATTCCTGGACTGAAATCTTCCCAATTTGGCTTTTTGCTGGCAGCCTCCGGTGTGGGAATGGCTGGTGGTGCAGGCTTTTTGGGTAACTGGGGTCAGCAATTTTCCCGCACTAAACTGAGTTTGTATGGTTCATTCGGAATTGCAGGTTCGCTGGTCGGTTTGTCGCTGTTTACACAGCAGCTCTGGATGACTTTCCTGATGACCACGCTTTTAGGAATTTTCGCCGCCTTTGTGGGAGTTCCCATGCAAACTACAATTCAAGCAGAAACGCCCGAACAGATGCGGGGTAAAGTGTTTGGTCTCCAAAACAACACTATTAACATTGCTCTGAGTCTTCCGTTAGCTTTGGCAAGTGTTGCCGAGACCTTTTTGGGGTTACGCTCTGTTTTTCTCGGATTAGCTGCAATAGTTGTCGCAGGGGGACTCTTAACCTGGTATATTTCCCGTACAGGGGTTGTGATATCAACCATAGCTGACGAGTAAGGCTGGGAAACTCATCGGGTGATTCCTGTGCTGTGAGTTGTCAGTTAGCACTCGTGTGCCTTCTAACTCCTAACTCCGCTATTTTCATCGCGCTGATTCTGTTGAATGCATATCGCCTGGCTGGGAAAAAAATCGCCCTTTTGTGGCAATGTCACCTATAATCGAAAAATTACTAATGCTCTGCTAGAGCGGGGATATGAAGTTAGCTTTCTCCACTTTGCTCAAGAGGAGTCACACTCGGAAAATTGGCCCGAATGTCCGGAAGTATTTCTTCCTTTTTTGTATAAATCTCAGGCTTTTACAATTCCGAGTCCGAGGTCAAGCAAAGTTTTGATGCGATCGCTCCAAGAGCTGAAACCCGACTTAGTTCATGTTTCTTTAACCCTATCTCCCCTAGACTTCCGACTACCCGAGATTTGCCAAGAACTCAACTTACCGCTCATTGCCACGTTCCATTCGCCGTTCGATAGTAAACTACGTACTCTCAAATCAAGTACCCAATTCCTGGGTTATCAACTCTATGCGCCTTTTCTGGCTCATTACGACGGAGTAATCGTTTTCTCCCGAATTCAGCGGGATTTACTAGTACGATTGGGCGTTCCTAGCGAGAAGCTAGCTGTAATTCCCAATGGGGTTGAGGCAGAGAAATATACGCCTGGTCATTCCCATTTCAAGTCCCAGCTGCAAACGCAACGCCTGTTCGTTTACCAGGGTCGAATGGCTACAGAGAAAAATGTCGAAGCGCTACTTAGGGCTTGGAAACACTGCTCGATGGGGGAGGACAGCAAGCTAGTCCTGGTGGGTAATGGTCCACTCTCGCCATCTTTACGCTCGGCGGATGACGAGCAACAGGGAATTATTTGGCTAGGAGCGATCGCGGATGAGATGCGGCGCGTGGAAATTCTGCGAGCGGCTGATGCCTTTATCCTTCCTTCCCTGGTCGAAGGGCTATCTCTATCCCTTTTAGAAGCAATGTCTTGTGGGGTTGCTTGTTTGGCGACTGATGCGGGAGCAGATGGGGAAGTGCTTGAAGACGGGGCTGGCGTTGTTCTCAGTACCCAGCGGGTGACAGCGCAATTAAAAGCGCTGCTGCCCCTCTTTCGAGATCACCCCGAATTAACCACATCTTTGGGACAAAAAGGACGACAACGGGTTTTGGAGCGCTACACTCTCTCTCGCAATATTACCCAGATCGAAAAACTCTATACAGAGGTCATGAACAGAAAGCAAATTCAGCTTAGTGTCTGAATTAAGAATTGGGTAGAGACCAGCCCAATCGTGTAGGCTGTTGATAAACCTTTTTCAAGGTGTTGATATCTCTGGCGGAAATGTCGGCAGGATGGTGGCGCTGGGAAAAATACAAGGCGTCTGTTTTTGAGGGGCTGTGTCCCCAAATGCCTAGAGCGTGACCGAATTCGTGACGGGCAGTTGCCAGAGTATATGCTTCTGCCTGATCAGGACTGAGATAAATGGTCATGCGATGCGATAAAACGGCGGCGCGATTGGGAACTTGGCGGACATAGAACTCGTAGCGGGTTTGAGCGGAACGCGCCCGAGGAATCTGGAGTTGACCCGTCTCCCTGTTCACTGAAACTTCTCGGGGAGGAAGCTCACGCTTAATCGTAATATCTGCTTCTGGTTGCTCAACCACCACTAGCGGTAGATAGACTCCCCATTCCTCCACAGCTTGTAAGACAGCATCAACCCATTTCTGGAAACGGCGAGCCTGAGCAGAGGAATCTCTAGGATTTGGGGAACGTTCTACATGCACCTGGACGGGAAACTCTGACCAAACTAAATAACCCACAGGCGTGGGTTTCACTTCTGAAAAATAATCACCCACTCCTTTCGGGGCTTGCCACTGTGCCAGGGAGGGAGGTAGAGGATGAACCTTCTCAGTGGGTAAAGCTGACAAATTAGCTGGTGCTTGGGCGATCGCGCTCTGATGCGTTGCGAGTTCCCCAAACCTAGTTAAAGTAACGCACAAGCCAGTAACAAAAGCCAGTCCCAATAGAGCAAGGCGTTTTCCAAACTGTCGCCAAAAACGCCTTTTTGAGTGCATTTGTCTATTTTGATACTACGCTTGTCCCCCTTAATAAGGAGGGTAGTCTATGTGATTCTTTTTAACTGTTGACTATATCAACCAACCCGCACTCAACACAATTGTTAAGCCGACAAAGGTAATACTGAGTGCCCAAGTTATGCGGTTGAGCGTCTTCTCTGCACTCTTAGTGCTAGTAAATAGCTGAGCTTGTCCGCCAATACCGCCCAAACCATCTCCCTTGGGAGAGTGCAGCAACACTAAAACAATTAGCAATACCGCAGAGAGTGCCCAGATAATTTCAAACAGTTGATCGATCTTCATGGAGAGAACTTTCTCGCTCTCCCTCTATTATTACAAAGAAATACGCACAGGGGTACGATTAGGTTTGACTTTCAATTCCGCTGGTGTAATCAGCGAGCAGCCTGTCATTTCCTGTGGCTGCGGCAATTGTAAAATTTCGAGGATTGTGGGTGCAATGTCTGCCAAACGTCCGTCATCCCGCAAAGCGATTTCTGTACCGTGTCCAGGAACTTTCCTTCCCTCCCCTTCGACAATAATCAAAGGCACAGGGTTAGTCGTGTGAGCTGTCCAGGGGTGGCCCTTCTCATCCCAAATGCATTCCGCGTTGCCGTGGTCAGCGGTAATAATTGCAGTGCCGCCCGCTTGGTTGATAGTTTCTAACAACTGTCCTAGGCAGTGGTCGATGGTTTCAATTGCCTGCACCGTCGCTTCCATATCGCCCGTATGTCCCACCATATCGGGATTTGCGTAGTTAATGACTACTGTTGAATAAATCTGCTTTTCAATAGCAGCGCGTGCTACTTGGGTCACTTCTTGGGCAGACATAGCGGGTGCCTGGTCGTAGGTTGTCACCATTGGACTTGAGACCAGTTCTCGGTCTTCCCCTTCAAAGGGTTGCTCCCCACCCCCATTAAAAAAATAGGTGACATGGGGATATTTTTCGGTTTCCGCTGTCCGAAACTGATGCAGTCCTTGCTGTGCAACCACTTCCCCCAAGCTGTTGCTCAAGCTTTGGGGCTGAAAGGCAACCTTGACTGGCAAATTGGGGTCGTACTGCGTGAAAGTGGCAAAGCTGAGGGGTTGTATAGCTTGCCTCTCAAATCCATCAAATTCGGGCGCTACGAGGGCTGAGGAAAGCTGCCGTGCCCGGTCGGGGCGAAAGTTGAAAAAAATGACTCCATCTTCTGGCTCAATCGCACCAGGAGCAATTCGCGTGGGCGGGATGAATTCGTCCGTGATGCCTTTGGCATAGAATTGTTTTAGAACTGCTGCTGCCGAACTTTCTTCGCAGGATACGTTCTGGGTGATCACATCATAAGCGCATTTGATGCGATTCCAACGACGGTCTCGATCCATCGCATAGTAACGACCGCTGAGGGTAACAATGCTTCCCAGCTCAATTTGTTCGATATGGTTTTGTATTTTGCTGATTGCCTGAACGCCATCGGTGGGGTTGGTATCACGACCATCCGTAAGTGCGTGGATACATACCTGAGGGACTGATTGCGATTGGGCTAAATCCAGCAATCCCAGCAGATGCCCTAAATGAGAATGCACCCCACCTTCAGAACAGAGACCAAGTAAGTGAAGTTTGCCGCCAGAGGCGCGCACATCCTGGCACACCTGCATTAAGGCTGGGTTACTCAATAGAGAACCGTCTTCGAGTGCGTCTGTGATCCGAACTAACTCTTGGGGCACTACCCGTCCCGCCCCCATATTCAGGTGCCCGACCTCAGAGTTACCCATTTGACCCTCTGGCAAACCTACGTCCTTACCGGATGTTTGAATTAGGGTGGTGGGATAGGCTGCTCGGAGACTATCCATTATGGGCGTTTTGGCGGCGGTGATCGCGTTTCCTTCGGTTGCTTTGCTTTCGCCCCAGCCATCTAAAATGACTAGCACCACCGGAGACACAGGTGCTTGTGTCATAGTTACTTTCCAATTAGAGTGAATTTCACCAAAATAATCATACCACCGACATTATTCTGGAGTACCTAATCTTTGGCTTTTCTTTGTTTTATCTTTGTTTGATCTGGGATCAACTCAGGCTGAGGCGTGCGCTGACTCGCAACACCATTTTTCAGGCACGAGTTTCTGGCTTCCGCGCTCCCACCGAGGCTCCCATCATCGCAATAACTAAACCAATCGCGGAGCCAATGACAAATGACCAGGCTACCTTTGCTGCTTGGCTGGCAAGTTGGCGAACTTGAGATGGGTCAGCATTGGCTGCCTGGTTCTGTAGATTGCTGAAAATGGCGGCGGCAGAACCAAAAATCCCTAATGCTAAGGTTGTTGCCCAGAGAATGGCACCATTGAAAAGGGCTGTTTTTTTTGTTCATGGAGCTACAGGTTCTAGCCATCACCCAACTCCCGGTAAATAGGGCAATCCAAAAACTGATAATCGTTCCAATCTCTACACCGAGGTCAACAGTACTCAAACCAGCCCTTCCCCCGATACCGAAAGCCAGCCAAAAACCAGTGCCTAAAGTATTCAAAATCTGTTGAGTTGCTGTGGCAATAAAAATGCCGGCAACAAGGAGACCCCACCACTGCGCGCGATTTTGGGATTCTGCCCCTGTATTAATGGCAGTAGACTAAGTTCCCTGCTCACCAGTTTGCTCTGAATACGACATAAATGCTTTAGCATTCGTGCTATTCCATCGTTTTTTTTACCTTACCATCAGCAGGAGCAAAGTCGAGGAAGAGCAAGATACGTAGGTATTTTTTTTGCCTTATGGAGTCCTAGTGCCTAAACTGGTTAACCCTAACTAGTGGAAGCCGCGAGTTCTTCCAGGCGTTCTTGTTGGTCTTGGGCAATGCAAGCTTGAATGGCTTGCTCGATATTTCCTTCTAGAACGGCAGTGAGATTAAAGTTTTGTCCTAATCTATGGTCGGTAACGCGGTTATCTTTGTAGTTATAGGTGCGAATTTTTTCCGAACGGGCACCGGATCCGACTTGCGATCGCCGCATCGAAGTCACGCTTTCTCTCTGCTCTTGTAACTTCATTTCGTAGAGTTTAGCCCGAAGAATCTGCATGGCTCGCTCGCGGTTTTGGAGCTGCGATCGCTCTTGGGTGCAGAAAATTCTGATTCCTGTTGGTTTGTGCTGCAGGTCAACTGCTGTTTCTACCTTATTGACATTTTGTCCGCCAGCACCCCCGGAACGAGTTGTCGACATCTCCACATCTTTGGGATCGATCTCGACATCGACTTCGTCCACTTCTGGCATCACGGCTACAGTTGCCGTGGAGGTGTGAACCCGTCCTCCCGCTTCTGTCGCTGGTACTCGCTGGACGCGGTGAACCCCTGCCTCAAACTTTAGCTTGCTATAGACTTGCTCGCCTTGAATTTCGAGGATTGCCTCTTTAAAGCCACCCACTTCAGCAAGGGACTCGCTGGCTAAATCGACTTTCCAGCCTTGGGTTTCAGCATAGCGGGAATACATTCGGACTAAATCCCCCACCCAAAGACTTGCCTCATCGCCCCCTGTTCCGGCGCGAATCTCGAGCATGATATTCTTTTCGTCATTGGGATCGCGCGGCAGCAGCAAGATTTTCAGGCGTCGCTCAAGCTGTTTTAACTTCTCCTTTAGGTCCTCGACTTCCAGAGCCGCCATTTCCCGTAATTCTGCATCACCATTGGCTTCTTCGAGAACCTGCTGCGCTTCTGCTAGATCCTGCTGGCTCTTTTTCCAGTTTTCGTAGGTTTCCACCGTTTCCTCTAGGGAAGAGCGTGCCTTTGCCACCCGCTGTAGCTCTCCCGGATTGGTCGCAATGTCAGGATCGCCTAGGCGGCGGGTCAACTCGTTATAGGTTCGCTCCACTGATTGCAGTTTCTCTAGCAGATAAGTTTCAGCCATGTGACAAAACAATTCAAAATTAAAAGTTAAAAATTCAAAATTAGTTAGTCATTAATCATCAGTTACTAGTAACCAACAGTCAAATTCTGTCAGTGTTAGCTACTAATGACCGAAGGCACCAGGACTAATGACACTTGGCATTTTGAATGGGCGCGAAGCCAGTTGAGTTATACGTCTATCTCGTGTATGGGGAGCGATCGCTTTCTTGGCAGCAAGGGTAATGCTTCCCTATTATTGTGTGGATCTAGAGGTTTCACCTTGATCTTCATCGCTATCGAGCATGCCGTATTTACGCAAGAACCTATCCACCCTTCCTTCTGTGTCAATAATTCTCTGCGTTCCAGTGTAGAAGGGATGATTGCCAGACCAAATTTCCACATTAATCTCTGGCTGAGTTGAGCCTACGCGCATCACCTCTTCGCCATTGCAAATAACTTTGGCATCGGGATACCACTCAGGATGAATATTGGGTTTGGGCATTTTGTTCCTCCTGTCAGTTGAGTTCCAGGTTACAGGTTGCAAGTTACAAGTTAGGAATAACCTTCAACGTAGTACCCTACGGGAACGGCTACTCTACGAGAACGCCTGCGGCGAAAGCCGAACAACTTTTGACTTGTAACCCATAATACCTTCAACCTTATAACCCCAAGCACTATTCTATCGTTTTGAGTATTGGGGTGATTTGCGGGCTTTGTGCAAGCCATACTTCTTGCGTTCTTTTTCCCTGGGGTCGCGGGTTAAGTAACCTTCTGCCTTTAGGGGCTGGCGGTTTTCGGGGTCAAGTTTGCACAATGCTCTTGCTACGCCTAGCTTCACCGCATCTGCTTGACCAGTCAGTCCGCCGCCGTGAGCTTTAACCAAGATGTCATATTCATTTTCTAGCCCCAAAGTTTCCAGGGGGGCTTTGACTGCCCATACGTACCTGGGACTGTCGTGAAAGTAGTCGTCTCCAGAGCGGTCATTAATTGTAAGCTGACCGCTGCCGGGAACTAAACGCACTCGGGCTACTGAGGTCTTACGGCGACCTGTGCCCCAATACACTACTCTGTCACTCGATTCTGTTGCTTGCATTAGTTTTCTCCAAAGGGATGAGTATCAATTTTTAGTTCCTGGGGTTTTTGCGCTTGATGAGGATGAGCAGAACCAGGATAAACTTTGAGCTTTTTGAAAATTTGGCGACCTAGGCGATTTTTGGGCAGCATTCTCCTTACTGCCTGTTCAATAATCCTTTCGGGGATGCGGGCTTGGAGTTCGTTAAAAGTTTCTGTTTTCATCCCGCCTGGTCGCCCTGAGTGGCGGTAGTAGAGTTTTTGATTCGGTTTCTTGCCGGTGACTATCACTTTGTCAGCATTGGTGACAATCACAAAGTCACCTGTATCGGCATCTGGGGTAAAAGTGGGTTTGTTTTTCCCCCTGATTATTTTGGCAATCTCTGCGGCTAGACGCCCCAGGCGTTGGTTAGTAGCATCTATAACATACCACTGTTGTTCTTGAGTTTGTGGAGTTTGTAAAGGCGTTTTATTCATCTGTCCTTTTTCGGATCGTGACTAATGTAGGATGGGTCGAACTGGACATCGGGTGGAAAGGGAGACTCCGGGTAACCAATGCTCAATAGGCACAAACCTTTTGCGGGTGCGGCATATTTGACTTGGTCGCGCTGTTGGTTAACCCATAGCTCGGTGAAGTTTTCTGGTGATCGCATCCCTCGCCCCACTTCTACTAGCATACCGACTAGTAACCGTACCATGCCGTAAAGAAATCCGCTCGCTTGAATTTCTAGTTGCACCAGTGGCTGCTGCTCATAACATTCTGCGGCATGAATCTCCACCCAAGAATGCGCCCGAGCCGAACCCGATCGCTGAAAAGCTGCTAAGTTATGGTAGCCCACCAAGGGATCGAGAGCTGCCTGGATCAGAGACGCTCTCAGGGGGGCATAATAATGCCAACTAAAGGGCTTGATAAACAAGTTGGGTTGGGGGTCCGTGTAGAGCGTGTAGCGATAACGCCGCCAAAGGGCAGAAAAGCGAGCGTGCCAGGTGGGTGGAACCGGCGCTGAGGCTCGAATTAAGACATCGGAAGGCAACCGATCATTGAGAATTGCTGCCCACTTCTGGGCGGGAATGGGACCTGCTACATCAAAATGGGCGACTTGAGCTGCTGCGTGAACGCCAGCATCAGTGCGACCAGCGCCATGTAGGGTGACAGGTGGTTTCCCTCGGAAGTGAGCGATCGCCTCCTCGATTTCCTCCTGTACTGTCCGGTGATGAGGTTGCCGCTGCCAGCCATGAAACTCACTGCCCACGTATTGAATGAGTAGGGCGACTCGCTGGGAGGTAGGCTCACAGACTGGGGACATGCCAACGAACTCATCGCTTAGACTAACTCAATAATCGCCATTTCTGCATTATCTCCCTTACGCCTGACTGTGCGCAAGACGCGAGTGTATCCCCCTGGGCGATCACGATAGCGATCCTGTGCCTGCTCGAACAGGGAATGAACTAACTGTTCGTCGAACAGATAGCTCAGCGCCTTACGCCGCGAGGCTAGAGAGCCATCCATAGCCAGCGTAATAACTTTGTCTGTTTCTTTACTAACGGCAAGGGCACGAGCTTTAGTGGTTTTAATTTGACCGTGCCGAATCAGTTGTGTTGTCAATGACCTGAGCAAAGCCCGGCGTTGGTCAGCCGGTAAGCCCAGTTTCGTAACGCGACGCTTGTGACGCATTTTAACTTTACTTCCTGTTGCAAACGTTTGCTTTAGCTAGTCCTGGTCGATTTTTCCTGCGGCAGAGTAATCCCCAAACGCTGCTGCAATGCCTCCACTACTTCCTCTGCCGACTTTTGACCAAAGTTTTTGATCTCCAAGAGGTCTTCGTAACTATATTCGAGTAAGTCAGCGACGTAGTTAACCTGCGCCCTTTTCAAACAATTATAAGCCCGCACCGACAGTTGCAATTCTTCCACCGGAATCTGACCGGTGGGGTCTTCCTCCTGTTGAGGTTCCTCTTGAATCGCTTCGAGGGTTAAATCTTTAAGCGGGTCAAACAAGTCAACCACGATTCCAGCAGCTTGAGAAAGCGCTTCTTCTGGTTGGACACTACCGTTGGTGGAAATTTCTAGAATTAATCGGTCTTTGGCAAGGGAGCCGTCGATCCTGGCATCTTCTACGCTGTAGTTGACCTTGTTAACTGGTCGGAACGCTGCGTCAATTTGCAGAAAATCTAGAGAGCTACCTTCGTCTCTCGCACGCTCTACCGGTCGATATCCCTTTCCCTTTTCGACGCGAAATTCCATCTCCAGCTTCGCTCCCTCGCCGAGAGTAGCAATATGCTGGTTAGGGTCTACCATCTCTACTTCGGAGGGAAGATCGCAATCACCTGCTGTTACTTGAGCTGGTCCTGTAGCCACGAGACGTCCCAAGTGGGGTCCTGGGGAGTAGCTTTTGACTACAACTTCTTTCATGTTCAGCAAGATTTCCAGGACATCCTCACGGATTCCTTTGACCGTAGCAAATTCATGACTGACTCCAGCAATGCGAACCGCTGTTACTGCTGCTCCTTCCAGATTCGACAGTAAAACCCGTCTCAGGGTATTTCCAACGGTAGTTCCTTGACTGCGTTCGAGAGGCTCGAGGACAAATTTGCTATATTGGCTTTGATCTTGTTGAGTCTTGGATTCTATACACTCGATTTGAAACTGCGCCACGGGGAACCTCCCTAATTCATAAACCCATACCGGATTCTCAGCCGAAACGATTCGCTCGGGCTGACTCGGCAAGCAATGTCTCCATGCTCGATAGCGGCTCTGAGAACGCTTTTAGACGCGACGGCGTTTGGGGGGACGGCAACCATTATGGGGAATGGGCGTTACATCTCGAATCAAGGTGATTTCTAACCCTGCCCCTTGAAGTGCCCGAATTGCCGTTTCTCGACCTGAGCCTGGACCGCTCACCATTACCTCAATCTGACGCATTCCCTGCTCCATTGCGCGTCGAGCAGCGCCATCAGCAGCTGTTTGAGCGGCAAACGGTGTTCCTTTTTTCGCACCCTTAAAACCACTGGAGCCTGCTGATCCCCACGAAATCACGTCGCCCTTGGTATCAGAAATTGTAACTAGGGTGTTATTGAAGGTAGACTGAACGTGAGCCATACCGTTGGGGACATTACGTTTTTGCTTCTTTGCACCGCTTTTCTTGGTTTGTCGCGCCATATGCTTAGTTTGAGTTTTTCTACATGGGATAGGGGTTGATTACTTTTTAGTGGGCGGCTTTTTCTTGCCAGCGATCGCCGCTCGCTTGCCACGACCTGTTCGGGCATTCGTACGGGTTCGCTGACCCCGCACGGGCAACCCCTGGCGGTGGCGACGTCCGCGATAGGTACCAATATCCATCAAGCGCTTGATGTTCATGTTCTCCCAACGTCTCAGATCACCTTCTACCCGATAGTTGGTTTCAATAAATGTGCGCAGCGTCGTTATTGTCTCATCGCTCAAATCTCTCACGCGAGTGTCGGAGTTAATTCCAGTTTTGGTCAAAATTTCGTTAGCTCGCGATGGAGCAATACCATAGATGTAGGTCAGCCCGATTTCAATGCGCTTGTCGCGCGGAAGGTCTACGCCAGCGATCCTTGCCACGTTGTTTTCTCCCTGTTAGTTGTTATCGCTACTAGGTGGTACTGTCAGCTAAATTAGCCCTGACGTTGCTTATGTTTTGGGTTTGAGCAAATGACCATCACTCGACCGCGACGTCGAATGATGCGACATCGATCACACATTTTGCCCACAGATGGTCGAACTTTCATACTACTTTTTGCTATACTCCAAACTTTATATTATATCAGTTTTGATTTGCTTTTCAAGTTAGAGATGGGTTTTGCTGGTTAGTAGAACTCAAGATTGCTACTTTTTGCGGAGACGATAGGTAATTCTGCCTTTGCTCAAATCATAAGGGGTTAGTTCCACTTTGACGCGATCACCGGGCAAAATCTTGATGTAATTGCGGCGAATCTTGCCAGAAATATGTGCTAGTACGTTGAAACCATTGTCAAGGTCAACGCGAAACATCGCATTGGGTAAGGATTCTGTTACCGTACCTTCAATTTCGATTGAGTCCTGTTTAGCCAATTTTTTGAAGCCTCAATTACTGCTAACAGCGAAAATTAAATCGCCCCGCCTTCTCGAACCCAACTTGTAAAAAGACAAAGTGGGCTGCTATGCTATCATACTTGATCAATTTTAGCAAAAGCGGGCTGGGACTTGTGCCTTGGTAGTCATACTTCCCTCCCCCTGCTGCCCGATGATTGCGCGCCTCGAGTTAGCATGGGGAATTTAAGCGCGAACAACTTGCTTCAAAGATTCAGTGACTTCTTCTGGCTTGCGATTGCCATCAACCGAGCAAAAACTATCGCGTTCGCGGTAAAAATCGAGCAGTGGTGCCGTTTCCTGGCGATAAACCTCTATACGGCGACGAATCGTCTCTTCCGTATCATCCCGACGTCCCCGCGTTAGAAGACGCTCAATTAACACTTCATCCTGCACCTCAAAGTTCACCACATAATCGTAGGTTTGATGGAGTTCTCCCAGGAGTTCATCCAGAAAGGTAGCTTGGTTCACCGTGCGGGGAAAGCCGTCTAGAACCCATCCCTTCTGTGCATCCGGTAAACTCAGACGTTGCCGGATAAGACTCGCAAGCAGTTTATCGGGTACCAACTCACCTTTGTCCACATAGGACTGTGCCTGCTGACCTAACGGGGTGTCATCGGCGATCGCACTCCGCAAGATCTCACCTGTAGAAATATGGGGAATTTCCAGTTGCTCTGCCAATAACAGCGCTTGTGTCCCCTTTCCTGCTCCCGGAGGTCCTAAAAAAATTAATCGCAAGTCGTTGCTCATTATGAATTCTTAGTCCTTAGTCATTAGTCCTTAGTCATTAGTCGTTAGTCCTTGGTGCTGACGTCGATCAGATTTTACTGATGACTAACGACCGATGACCGATGACTAGTCGCGAAGCGACTAAAAGCTACTGCTTCACCATACCTTCGTACCGCTGGGAAATGACGCTAGTTTGGATTTGTTTAGCTGTCTCAATTGCTACCCCAACTAAAATCAGCAAAGAGGTAGCACCTAACCCTCGAAAAGTGGTAACGCCAGTTGCGCTCTCGACAGCAGTGGGCACTGTCGCCACTATTCCCAGAAAGATCGCTCCTAAAAAGGTCAGACGGTTTATCACTCGTTCGAGATACTGACTCGTGGCTTTCCCCGGACGAATCCCAGGAATGCTTGAACCCATCTTTTTCAGATTCTGCGCCATGTCTACGGGATTAACGATTAGCGAGGCGTAGAAAAAGCTGAAGAAAAGAATCAACAGCAGATACGCTATCACATACAGCCAAGGCGCAGGACCGCTGGGGCTGAGGTAACTTGATATGGTCACTAGCACTTGATTAATTTGTGCCCAAATCCCGGTACTGCTCTCAGGGCGAGTAAACTGTGCTAGCTGGTAGGGCAAACTCAAAACAATCGTGGCAAAGATAATCGGCAGTACACCGCCTTGATTGACCCGCAGCGGCAGGTAAGTTTTTCGTTCTCGATACGTGCGTTTTCCCACCTGGCGTCGGGCAGAAATAATTGGAATCTGCCTGGTTCCTTCCTGGACAAAGACGATGCCGACAATCATGATTAGGAAAACTAGCAGCAGAATCACCACCTGTGCCACTGCCTCTCTACCCCCAGTTTGGGCAAACTCAATCGTATTGCTCAAGGTGGTGGGTAAAACAGCCACAATATTTACGAAAATCAGTAGAGACGCACCATTGCCAATTCCACGTTCGCTGATTAACTCCGAAATCCACATGACGAACATGGCACCAGCAGTTAAAGCAAGCACCGTCTCGATGATAAACAAGGGACCGCCGCCATTGAGTGCATAGGGTCGAACAAAAAAAGCAAGCCCGATGCTGTTTATGGCTGCCGAACCCAGGGTGACATAGCGAGTAATCTGAGAAATTTTACGACGCCCTGCCTCGCCCTCGTTCTTTTGTAAGTTTTCCAGTTGGGGAAGGGCAGCCGTTAGCAACTGCATGATAATGGAGGCATTAATGAAAGGAAGAATTCCCAGGGCAAAAATCCCTAGAGCAGAAAAACCGCCTCCCGAAATGAAGTTAAAAAGTCCTGTAAATGGCGTATCTTGAAAAGCTTGGGCAAAGGCTTCCCGGTCAATTCCTGGAACGGGTACTCTCACCCCGAACCGAACTAACAAAACCAAACCAATGGTTATAAGCAACCGACTTCTTAGACCGGCAGCTTGAGCCATTTGCATAAATGTTTCTTGAGCCGATGGTTGTTTTTCTCGACTGGCTACCATTAAGGGATACCTCTAAACGGGTTATCAGGTTTAGGTAACGGTTGCAGGTTGAATGTTACAGGTTAATTGACTTATATATAACCTACCCTACGGGAAGGGCTACGCAGAACAACTTTCAACCGAGTTGTACCTTCTAACCTTATACTATTTCACAACTGCCACCAGCAGCCTCGATTTTGTTGCGTGCACTGGCGGTAAAAGCTGCTGCTTTAACCTGGAGGGGAACATTTAGTTCTCCGTCGCCAAGAACTTTCAGTGGTTCTTTATCGCTGGTAATGATTCCAGCTTCGAGCAACGAGGCTAGGGTGACTTCTGTATTAGCAGCTAGTGAGTTGAGCTTATTGATATTAACAGTAGTGTAACGGCGGGGGTTGACCACCGTAAAGTGCTTTAATTTGGGCACTCGTCGGTACAAGGGCATCTGCCCTCCTTCAAACCCAGGGTTGGGTCCTGCGCCAGAACGTGCTTTTTGGCCGCGCATTCCAGCACCACAGCTAACCCCTTGACCAGCAGCGATACCACGACCTACGCGGCGCGGACGCTTCTTGGAACCTTTTTTAGGCACGGCATCATGTAATTTCATCGTTTTTCTTCTCTTGATCGCTTCTCAAGTGTTTGGTTAGGCGTAGAGATTCTCTACGGGAAGATCTCTTTCTCTAGCGGCTTCGGAAAAGGTGCGTTGGGTTGACAGGGCATCGACGGCAGCCCTGGCGTTATTGAGAGGATTATTGGAGCCTAACTGCTTTGCCAGGATGTTTTTTACTCCTGCTAATTCCAGCACGGTACGCACTGCACCGCCTGCGATGACTCCTGTACCTGGCGCTGCGGGTCGCATCATTACCTTTGCTCCCCCGGCAAACCCATTGGCGCGGTGAGTAATGGAGTCTGATTTGGTCAGGGGGACATCGACTAGTTGCTTTTTGCCATCGGCGACACCTTTGCGAACTGCCCCAATTACGTCGCCAGCTTTGCCAACTCCTACGCCCACTTGACCTTTCTCGTTGCCAACAATAACGATGGCACGGAAGCTCAATTTTTTGCCGCCTTTGACAACTTTACTCACTCGGCGAATCTGGATAACTCGTTCTTGAAAGTTAGTTTCTTTTTCCTTGGTGTTGCTTCTGTCACTCTTTGCCATAATCAGTGTCCTTAGTTTTTTGTGGTTGGTAACTGCTAGCCCCTAATATTTTTAGTAGTCAACCGATTTGGGATTTAGGGAGAGACTTAGCGTTATGTCTCAATCGTGGAATTGCTGCAATTGTGTCTTTATCCCAAATCCAAAATTCGCGTGTCAGAGGTTAAGAATGACTAATAACTAAAATTCTAATCCGCCTTCTCGAGCAGCTTCAGCAAGGGTTTTAACGCGACCATGATAGCTATTGCCACCGCGATCAAAAACGACATTTGTGATTCCTTTTTGAAGCGATCGCTCGGCAACTCGCTTGCCTACCACTGCAGAGGCTTCGCAAGTAGCACCTGATTTGAGTTGCGATCGCAACTCTGGCTCGTTGGTAGAAGCAGCCGTCAAGGTGTGCTGCTGGGTATCGTCGATTACCTGGACATAAATATGCTGGTTGGAGCGAAAAACTGATAAACGGGGACGCTCAGGAGTTCCGCTCACTTTCTTACGCAACCGCTGATGGCGGCGCTGAACTAATTGTTTGCGAGTTAGCTTCATCTTTACTTCTTACCTGCTTTACCAGCTTTCTGTCTAATTTGTTCGCCTGCGTAGAGAATGCCTTTGCCTTTATAAGGTTCTGGCGGTCGTACTCCGCGAATGCGGGCAGCGAGATCCCCAACTAATTCTTTGTTAATCCCACTGACTATTACCTCGGTGTTGTTTTCCACCGAAATCTGAACGCCTTCGGGGGGAACAATTTCGACGGGTTGGCTATATCCCACATTGAGAAGGAGATTGCGACCTTGAACTTGCGCCCGATAGCCTACTCCCTGAACTTGCAGGCGTCTAGTAAAGCCTTGCGAGACCCCATCCACCATGTTAGCGACTAGCGTACGGGATAAACCGTGGCGCTCGCGGGCTGCACGGGAATCATCAGCGCGCTCCACTTGCAGGGAACCGTTTTCTTGTTTAACTTGCACTCGTGCTGGCAACACTCGCTCTAGTTCGCCTTTAGGACCCTTAACAGCTACGTGCGATCCCTGAATCTCCACGCTTACTTTCTCAGGAATGGGAATGATACGCTTGCCGATGCGAGACATAACTTAGTGCTCCTTTGATTTACCAGACGTAACACAAAACTTCGCCCCCGATTCCCTGCCGTCGGGCTTCTCGGTCGGTCATAATGCCCCTAGAAGTGGAAATGATGGCAATACCGATTCCACCTAAGACGCGAGGTAATTCTTTGCGATTGGAATATACTCGCAATCCTGGGCGAGAGATGCGAGTCAAGTTCTTAATTACGGGTTGATTGTTCCTATCCTTGTATTTCAAAGAAATCACAACTTGCTTTTTGATGCCTTCGCCCACTTCTTCGTAGTCAGTTATAAAGCCTTCTTCTTTAAGGACCCTAGCGATATTGCGGTTCATTTTGGTAGAGGGAACCGTGGTGGTTAAGTGCTCTACCATGCAAGCGTTGCGGATGCGGGTCAGCATGTCGGCGATTCTATCTGTCGGCGGCATTGTTTCTTTTATTCCCTCCTGTGCTATTTATGCGGGTTCAGCTACTCCGGAAGGGCATGCCCATTTCTCTGAGTAAGGCGCGACCTTCTTCGTCTGTGTTTGCCGTAGTAACTATGGAAACGTCCATGCCCCGGATTTGATCGATATTGTCGTAGACAATTTCTGGAAAAAGAATCTGTTCTTGCAGACCTAGGCTATAGTTTCCCCGTCCATCAAAGCTTTTGGGGCTTACCCCGCGAAAATCCCGAATTCGGGGAAGGGCTAAATTTATGGTTCGGTCCACAAAAGCGTACATCCTTTCTCGACGCAGCGTTACCATTACACCCACCGGCATTCCTTTACGGATTTTAAACCCGGCGATCGCTTTTTTCGCTCGCGTCACCACGGGTTTTTGCCCGGTAATCACTGCCAGTTCACTCATCGAGGATTCGAGAGCTTTCGCATTCTGAGAGGCTTCGCCCAATCCCCGATTGACAATCACCTTTGCCAGCTTCGGAACTTGATGAATGTTAGAGTAGCCAAACTCTTCGGTGAGTTTGGGAATCACCGTTTCTTGGTAGAGGGTTTTCAGTCGTGTTGCCATGATTTTTGTCTCCTAGTTTCCCTGGGCTTGGTCAGGGAACCGTTGAAGGTTTTTAAGGGTGAAAAGTTGAAAGGCGTGAAAGTTGAATGTTACTCATATAACGTTCAAACTGTAACCTGCCACCTCTAACCAGCAACTAATCAATAATTTCTCCCGTTTTTTTGAGCATCCGCGCCTTACGTCCATCCTCAGTGAAGGTGTAGTTAATTCGGCTGGCACAGGAATGCTTGCTCGAATAAAGCATTACGTTAGAGCTATGGATGGGTGCCTCGAAGGTGACAATTTGACCAGTTTCCCCTTCTTGTTGGGGTTTAGTGTGCTTGGTTTTGACGTTAACCCCTTCGACGACGACTCTGTTTTCCTGGGGCAGCGCCCGTTGGATTTCGCCGACTTTACCTTTATCGTTGCCCGCAATCACCTGAACGGTATCGCCTGCTTTAACGTGCATTTTGTAATGCTTGGAGCGCTTATTTTTATGCTTAGCCATCACAGTACCTCTGGAGCCAAAGAGACAATTTTGGTGAAGTTTTTCTCGCGCAGTTCCCGAGCAATTGGACCGAAAACTCGGGTTCCTCTGGGATTATTGCTATCTGGACTAAGTAACACCGCAGCATTGTCGTCGAAGCGGATACTCATGCCAGTGCCTCGACGCTGGGTACTTCGAGTACGGACGACAACAGCGCGTACTATGTCGGATTTCTTAATTGCCATGTTGGGTAGGGCTTCTTTAACCACGGCGAGAACTTCATCGCCGATGCTGGCATAGTAAGCATTTCCGGCTCTCATGACGCGAATGCACATCAATTTGCGTGCGCCACTATTGTCAGCCACCTTAAGTTCAGATTGTTGTTGTATCACGACTCGTCTCTCTTACTAGGGTTATATAGGGAATTAAACATAGGGGAAGTATTACCGAAAACGTCTGCCCCTCAACAGACGCGGGCTATTGGGCAAGCGTTTTGCGGCTGATAATTTCGGCGATAACCCAGCGTTTGGTACGGCTGAGAGGGCGTGTTTCTCGGATACGGACGCGATCGCCTTCTTGGCACTGATTCTGATCGTCGTGTGCTTTGAATCGCCTCGTTTTCACGACGGTTTTGCCGTATTTGGGATGAATAGACCGATTTTCGACAGCGACCACAGCCGTTTTGTCCATTTTGTTACTAACGACTAATCCCACTCGTTCTTTAACTGCCATTGGGGGTTACTCCTCTTTTTCCGTTGCCTGGGCTGCTGCCAATTGGCGCTCCCGCTCTACGGTCATCAGTTGGGCAAGGCGATGCCGAGAGTGTTTTAACTGGTGGGGTTTTTCTAATTGGCGAGTTGCCTTTTGCAGGCGCAACTCAAACAACCGTCGCTTTACCGCTACAATTTCCTCGTCTAATTCCTTATCACCGAGTTGTCTAGCATCTTCGATTTTGGGTAACGCCATAATCTAAACTGGCTCCTCCTCGCGAGAAACAAATTTTGTTTTGATCGGTAACTTCTGCGCCGCCAGACGCATCGCTTCGCGGGCAGTTTCTTGGGGGATCCCGCCGATTTCAAACAGAATCCGCCCAGGCTTGACCACAGCAACCCAATACTCTGGGTTCCCTTTTCCCGCACCCATGCGAGTTTCGGCAGGGCGCATCGTCACGGGTTTATCTGGAAATACACGAATCCAAATTTTTCCGCCTCTGCGGATATAGCGGTTCATTGCTCGACGGGCGGCTTCAATTTGACGAGAGGTCATCCAGCAAGGCTCGGTTGCTTGGAGGGCAAAGTCACCGAAGTTGACTTGTGTGCCTCTGGTTGCCACTCCTTTGAGACGCCCGCGATGCTGTTTGCGGAATTTGGTTCTTTTAGGACTGAGCATGATTTGTTCTTTGCTAAGGGCTAATCGCTAAGGGCTAATTGCTAAAAAAACAATTAGCAGTTAGCAAGCTGGCAGTGACTATTCGTTAGAACGGTCTTCAAACTGCTGGCGGCGTCGCTGACGGCGGGGGGGTTGGCTCGCGCTGGGCGCGGGTTCCTCTTCGGAACCGGGAAGAATTTCTCCCTTAAAAATCCAGACTTTCACGCCCATAATGCCGTAGGCTGTTTGTGCGGAGCGGCAAGCAAAATCGATATCGGCTCGCAGCGTGTGCAGCGGTACTCTTCCTTCACGAGTCCATTCCGTGCGAGCAATTTCTGACCCGTTCAGGCGACCGCTAACCTGCACCTTGATTCCTTGCACTTCAGCGCGTTGGGCGCGTTGGATCGCTTGACGCACCACTCGTCGAAAGGAAACCCGTCGCTCAAGCTGCTGGGCAATGTACTCGGCGATGAGAACAGCATCAGCATCCACTTGGGAGACTTCCACGACGTTAATTCGAACTTGGCGATTGCCGCCGATGATGTCTTGAAGACCTGTCCGCAAGGAGTCGATGCCGCTGCCACCCCGACCAACAACAACGCCGGGTCGAGCGGTGTGGATTTCCAAATCAATTTGCTCGGCTTTGCGCTCAATCCGGCTCTCGGAAATTCCGGCATTACTGAGGACTCGGTCGACATATTGGCGAATTTCGCGGTCTTCTTGGAGTAGTTCCGGGTAGCGCTTGCTGTCGGCGTACCAACGAGACTGATGCTCTTTGGTATAGCCGAGACGAAAACCGGTTGGATGAATTTTTTGTCCCACAGATATTTCCTTTAGATGAGGTTGCGGCTCTAGTTGCTAGTCTTCAGTTACTGCTGGAGAAACGGCGATAGTGATATGACAAGTGGGCTTCTTAATTTGATAGACTCGCCCTTGAGCCCGAGGTCGGAAACGCTTCAAGGTAGGTCCTTCGTCGGCACAAGCCTTACTCACCATCAGGGTGGTGCGGTCGAGTCCTTCGTTATGCTCGGCATTGGCTGCAGCAGAACGTAACGCTTTAAGGACGGGATCGCAGGCTTTGTAGGGCATGAACTCTAAAACGATCAGTGCCTCGCGGTAGGAGCGACCGCGAATTTGGTCGAGAACTCGCCGCACCTTGTGGGGGGACATGCGAATGTAGCGCGCGATCGCTTTGACTTCTGCTGTGTCTGTTGTCATAATTTTCTCTTTATAAGCGTTACAGGTTGCGGATTATTAAAATGGGCTTATAGGTAACATTCCACCTTCAACTTTCGCGCCTTTCAACCTTCAACCCTTATCTGCGGCCCCCCTTTCTGTCACCCCGAGCGTGTCCCCGAAAGGTTCGGGTGGGAGCGAATTCGCCCAACTTGTGTCCCACCATCTGGTCGGTGATGAAAATGGGGACATGCTGACGCCCATTATGAATCGCAATGGTGTGACCCACCATCTGCGGCAAAACAGTAGAAGCTCTTGACCAAGTTTTGATGACCTGTTTTTGATTACTGGTGTTGAGCTTTTCGATTTTCGATAGGAGGCGATCGTCTATAAACGGACCTTTTTTAAGAGAGCGAGCCATAGTTAATCGGAGTAATCATAGAACTCTACACGGTTTGCTTTATTTGTCAGCCCTGCTAGATTGGCGACCTTTGCCAGCCTGCCGACTCCGAACGATCAGGGAATCACTTCGCTTTCTGGACTTGCGGGTTTTTGCGCCGATAGTATGCTTGCCTGTCGGGGAGACAGGATGACTTCTGCCGATGGGAGCTTTTCCTTCACCTCCGCCATGAGGGTGATCCACGGGATTCTTGGCGCTTCCTCTCACGACTGGTCGCCGCCCCAAGTGGCGAGAGCGCCCCGCATTGCCTAAACTCAGGTTTCGATGTTCGATGTTGCCTACTCTTCCAATCGTGGCGTAGCACTCTTTGCGCACCATGCGAGTTTCTCGCGAAGGCAACTTAATGGTGACGTAATCGCCTTCTTTAGCCACCACTTGGGCGGCAGCCCCGGCGGCACGGACGATCTGCCCACCCTTTCCTGAGGTCAGTTCGATGTTGTGAACGTCGGTACCGAGGGGGATTTTACTAAGTGGCAAGGCGTTGCCATCTTCAAAGGGCGCATCAGAACCGGAGATAACCGTTGCCCCGACTTGTAAAGTCGCAGGGGAAATAATATAGCGCTTTTCCCCATCTTGGTAAAAGAGGAGAGCAATGCGGGCATTGCGGTTAGGGTCGTATTCGATCGCCGCTACCTTCGCCGGAATATGGTGTTTGTCACGACGAAAGTCAATTTGGCGATAGCAGCGCTTGTGCCCGCCCCCTCGGCGGGGACTGGTAATTACGCCGCGATTGTTGCGCCCCTTTTTCCGCTGCTGTCCTTTGGTTAGGGATTTTTCCCGCTCTTTGCCACGGTTAATTTCGGAGAAGTCTGAGACTGTGGCGTGACGAACGCCGTCCGTGTACGGTCGATAGGAACGGATACCCATAATTTGCTCGCTTGCGTGAGACTTCAGATGGTGGATGGAAAGAAGAAATTGAAGCTCGTTAGACGTCTGGGAAGAGCGTAATCGAGTCTTCTGAGGCAAGGGTGACAATGGCTCGCTTATATTGCGGTTTATAGCCCAAAAATCTGCCGACGCGACGCTTCTTTCGGGGTGGAAGAAGGGTGTTGACCTTCACCACGCTGACTTCAAAGAGGTTTTCAATTGCCGCTTTAATTTCTGGCTTGGTTGCCGACTTCTTCACATCAAAGACATACTTGTTCTGCTCCATTAACAGGGTTGCCTTTTCTGTGACGACTGGTCTTAGTACCAAATCGAGTAAATGGCGGGGATTATATTCAGTCACTATAAACCTCCTGGATGGTCGCCAAGGCGGTGGGAGTGGTCACAATTCGGTCAGCTTCGAGCAAGTCGTAGATGTTTAGACTGTTCGCTCGCATTAGCTTGAGGTTGGGAATATTTCGGGCTGACAAATAAATGTTTTCTGTAATCTCAGGCAAGATTAGTAACACTTTAGCGGGGGATTCCACTCCCCAGCGGGCTAGCGCTGCGACCATTTCCTTGGTTTTTGGTCGCGGCAACTGCTCGGCGAACTCTTCCACTACAATTAAGTCTTCATCCCGACTGCCCAACGCGGTTCTCAGTGCCAAGCGCCGCTCTTTGCGGTTCATCTTGACGTTGTAATCTCTGGGCTTAGGACCAAAAATTACACCGCCACCCCGCCACAAGGGTGAACGAATCGAGCCAGCACGGGCGCGACCTGTTCCTTTCTGTCGCCAGGGTTTACGACCTCCACCTCGCCTTTCGGCTCGGGTTTTGGTGGAGGCAGTTCCCTGATGGGCATTGGTTGTCTGCCGCATCAGAGCGCGGTGGACAACGTGAGCCGCATTTTCCGGTTTGGCGACCTTTAATTCCAGCGATGCCTCGCTAACCGCTTCCCCTTGCCAGTTTTTTACTGTGCAGTTAACCATGTCTTTGTGTCCTCAGTAATCGCCGCTCACTTACGATTGACCCACTTGCTTGCTTGGGGCAATACTTAACAAGCTACCGGACTTTCCAGGAATAGAGCCTTTAATCAGCAGTAAGTTCCGATCAGTGTCAACGCGCACCACTTTGAGTTTGCGAATGGTGACTGGCTTGCCTCCCATACGTCCTGCCATCTTCTTACCAGGAAAAACCCGACCTGGGGTAGTTCCGGGACCAACTGAACCCGGAAGCCGATAGCTTTTGGAACCGTGGGTCTTGAAACCGCGATTGAAGTTGTACCGTTTCTGATAGCCAGCAAAGCCACGACCAATGCTGTTTCCATTAATGTCAACGACTTGACCCGCACTAAAGTTTTCTGCGGTAATCGCTTGCCCCAACTCGAACGAGTTTGAATCCGCTACGCGGTACTCTTTGAGATGACGCAATGGAGGGGAACCAGCTTTGGCTAAATGACCCTGTTCTGGTTTGGTGAGCGCTTTCGATTTGACTTGTTGATAGCCAAGTTGAACTGCGCTGTAGCCGTCCGTTTCTTTGCTTTTGATTTGTGTTACTGTGCATGGTCCCGCCTGGATGACCGTAACGGGAATGGCGAGTCCTTCCTGTTGGTCAAAAATTTGGGTCATGCCGACTTTCTGACCGATGATACCGACAGACACAGAAATGCCCCTCTCTATTCGGATAGACGACACTAGCTGAATATGGCAGAATGGCGATCACCTCAAGCTTAAGCGTGCTTAGAACTGGGGCGAATTTCCCCATCTGCCAGCAGACTAACGTTCCACCAAGGGAGTCGCAGGTTACTCCACACTTTTACGGCGGAGTACGGCACTCGACCGTTGGTCAACTCAAGCCTTTAAAATTGATGCAATACCTTTAGCCCAATCTTGGCTAAATTTATCACCTTACTTCGCTAGGACTTAAGGGTGGTTTTCCTCAGTATCCTACCGAGGCGAATCAGCCAGTAGAACTGAGAAGCTGTTTCTCAGTTTTAGCTCTATTCTCCCTGTAAGCCTGGCTTTTGCCCGACTCAGTTACTGCCTTGATACGCTGACGGCAGAAAACAGCAGGAAATTCGCTTCTACTAGCTGCGACGGCAACTGCACCGTCACTCAGTCGCAACTACTAATCTTAGCAAGTTTACGGACTTTGTCAAGGAACTGACCGTTGACTGCCTCGTTATTATCACTCTAGAAGTATAGTATAATAGGAGTTGGGAATTTTGTAAAAAAACTTTAAAGCAAAAATGGCACTGATTACGACGGGCAAATCATTCATCCGCGAGCTGGAAAAATCGGGAGCATTAGGCGCGTATGCTCCTTTGGAAGGAGGGTTTGAAGGACGCTACCAGCGCCGTCTACGGTCAGTTGGCTATGTTGCCCTGCATCTTAATGCCAGAGGTTTAGGAGACTTAGCCTCGTATTTAATGGGAGTACACGGGGTTCGCCCCCCTTTCATAGGAAAAAAAGATATCGGTCAAACTGCTGCTGTAGGAGATATTTACTACTTGCCCCCCATTGTTAGTACTCAGTTAGAAGCCTTACCGCAGCGGTCGAAAGGGCTGGTGCTCTGGATCATGGAAGGAAAGGTCCTCTCCCGCCAAGAATGCGAATATTTAGTCAGTTTACCGAAAATCGAACCAAGGGTGAAAGTGGTTGTGGAACTAGGAGGTGATCGCGCTTTTCGTTGGATGCCCCTAGAAGATCAGCTAGTGAGTGCTACCTAGCCTGTGCGGGATCAACCACTAGGTAAAGCAGCATCTTACCACCTCAGTTTCCTAGAAAGCTGCTCGGGTAATATTTGCAGGCATTCAAAAATATAGAAAATAATTGCACTACCAATACCCACAAGAAGTGCGATCGCCCATCGTTAGAAAAAGCTTGCATAATCGCTTCGCCTTGACTGTTTTCTCCTCCTTGCAAATGTCATCGAAGCCTCATTAGGAGAAGCCTCATTAGGAAATGATCGCCTACATTAAATTAATTGGCAAAACTTATAGCTCATGCTTGTGATTAGCATCAACACTGTAAAAGCTGTTTGTAAATCACAAAAACTGAAACCTTAACCTTAATCATCCTAGGAGGTTTCCAAGTGGAAGAAAGTTCTCTCATCGAAAAGCGGGACTACACTCTAATTATCGATAAGAGTGGTAGTATGTCCACCCAGGATCAACCGGGTGAAAAAAGTCGCTGGTTGGCGGCACAAGAGTCTACTCTGGCACTAGCTAAAGAGTGCGAACACTTCGATCCCGATGGGATTACAGTTTATTTGTTTTCTGCTCGCTTCAAACGATACGATAACGTGACCTCAGATAGAGTCACCCGTATTTACCAGGACAACAGTCCCATGGGTCGCAC
This sequence comes from Cyanobacteria bacterium QS_4_48_99, assembly GCA_003021505.1. Lineage (GTDB taxonomy): Bacteria > Cyanobacteriota > Cyanobacteriia > Cyanobacteriales > Rubidibacteraceae > QS-4-48-99. The sequence goes on from PXPT01000119.1 coordinate 27,778, forward strand.
CGACCTTGCTGGTGTACTAAACGATGCGATTGACAACTACTTTCAGCGCAAGGCGGCAGGACAGACTAAGCCGAACGGAGAGACAATTTTAGTAATCACAGACGGCGAACCTGATGACCGCAAAGCAGTCATGCGAGCAATCATCGACGCGTCTAGTCAAATCGAACGGGAAGAAGAACTGGGGATTTCTCTAATTCAAGTCGGCACGGATCCCAAGGTAACGGAGTTTCTCAAAGCTCTAGACGATCAACTCATTACGGCTGGGGCAAAGTGCGACCTGGTTGACACCATCACAATGGAAGGAATGGAAAACCTTACCCTACCAGAAGTGCTGCTCAACGCCATCAAAGACTGAGCGATTCGCTCTCCGCTACATTCGAGGGTGGGAGGGGACCGTGGCTCCGCTTGGTCTGGTCCGGCAGCGCACGCGTGCTCAAGGGCAAATAGGGAATATCATTGTAAAATGTAAAGGTAGATTCGTACCGGTGACGACAGGCGGGTCGTCACTCCGAAAAAGGTAGCAGGAGTACATCCGAACCGAGTACCAAGCCAGCGCTAGCATTGTACGCGATTTAGCGGCTGGAGCCGTCGCAATCAAACGTGAGTGAGTTGTACGATCCTTTATGTTCATTAAGGGAAGGTCACTGGTTCAAGCTAATCTGCGGAGCTAGCTTCCAATACCTCCCTGCCGTTCGCAGCCTTACTTTAGCCTACGCCCTTGCCGGGGCAGATTGCATTGATGTTGCCGCTGACCCGGCGGTAATTACTGCGGCGAAAGATGCACTTAGGGTAGCTGATGACCTCGCCGAATCGGCTGCGGCGAAAGAGTATAGCGTTCCAGGCTCGCCGTGGTTGATGGTCAGCCTGAATGATGGGGAAGACCCCCATTTCCGCAAAGCAGAATTTGACTCCACAGAGTGCCCATCCCAATGTCACCGCCCTTGTGAAGCAGTTTGCCCAGCAGAAGCAATTAGCTTCCAAGATTTGGGGGGAAACATTTCCGGTGGAGTGGATGAGCAGCGTTGCTATGGCTGTGGTCGTTGCCTACCAGTCTGTCCTAGCCAGTTGATCCAAACTCGCTCAGTAGTTTCCACTCCCGAAGCAGTTGCTCCCCAAATTGCCTCAAGCGCGATTGACGCGATTGAAATCCACACGCAAGTGGGGCGCGAGCGAGAATTTCAAAGAGTCTGGGAGGCGATCGCGCCCTACGTGGACGAACTGAAACTCTTGGCAATTAGTTGTCCAGATGGTCCCGGTTTAATTGAGTACCTGCATACTCTCTATGAGGTGATCGCGCCCTTGCCCTGTCCCCTAATTTGGCAAACGGATGGACGCCCCATGAGTGGAGATCTGGGCGTGGGCACCACCCGCGCCACAGTTAAACTGGCGCAAAAAGTTCTCACTGCCCGAATTCCAGGATACGTCCAGCTTGCAGGCGGCACCAATCAACACACGGTTGATAAACTCCAAGCAGCAGGTCTTCTTAGGGGATGGGGAGCAGAGGAGAAAGAAGACGCGGGGACGCGGGGACACGGGGACACAAAGAGCAGAGGAGAGACTAACGCACTCGGAAACTATTTCCCCTCAGCACCTCCGCACCTGGGCACCTCTGCACAGAACACCTCTTCACTCCTCACTCCTCACTCCTCACCATCTATTGCCGGAATCGCCTATGGGAGTTATGCCCGCTCTCTGCTCTCACCTACTTTTGAGGAATTAGACAAGCTGAATTATCAAAACGTTGATGCTAATTCTGCTATAGCTCAACCTGCTCAACTAGAAGCGTACCCGCATCTACTCTGGAGCGCCGTTAAACAAGCCCACTCCTTAGTATCTCAAATTAAGTCATCCGTGCCCATGCCACAATCTCTACTCCATTCCTGAACTAATCCTAGTAAGGCACCCATACCGACAGACGACCCTGCCAGTTTTTCTTAACCGTTGTCATTATGGTCACTCCCAACGAGATCAATCCTTCTCAAAACCAGACCTTATCGGAACAAGCCTCACTTGCGGAAGAAGAGGACACTTCCCAAGAAATTCAGATTACAGATGACCTCAATGATCTGCTCAAAATTCTGCCAGCAGAAATTCGTTCTAAGCTAGAGCAGCATCCCTCTAAGGAGAGCTTAATTGAAGTTGTTATGGATCTGGGACGACTGCCAGAGGCTCGCTTTTCCGACAAAGCCGAGTACCTCAGCGAAACCCCGGTTTCTAAAGAAGACTTGGAGCATTGCAGCAACCAAGTGGGGATGTTTAGTGGTGACAACCGAGCAGGCATCGAACGAACCCTGCACCGCATTAGTGCTATCCGCAACCGTACCGGTGAGATTATTGGCTTAACCTGCCGCATCGGGAGAGCTGTTTATGGCACGATTGGCATGATTCGCGACTTAGTAGAGACGGGTGGCTCTATTTTGATGTTGGGTCGTCCTGGGGTGGGTAAAACCACCGCACTACGCGAAATTGCCAGAGTTTTAGCAGATGATATCGACAAGCGGGTAGTTATTATCGACACCTCGAATGAAATTGCAGGCGACGGAGATGTTCCCCATCCGGCAATTGGTCGTGCCCGCAGAATGCAAGTAGCCCGCCCGGAATTGCAGCATCAGGTGATGATTGAAGCGGTAGAAAACCACATGCCAGAAGTAGTGGTCATTGATGAAATTGGCACAGAACTAGAAGCCCTGGCTGCCCGCACCATTGCAGAGCGCGGGGTACAATTGGTGGGCACAGCACACGGCAACCGCCTAGAAAACCTGATTAAGAATCCCACCCTATCAGACCTAATTGGTGGAATTCAGGCAGTTACTTTGGGAGATGAGGAAGCTAGACGCCGAGGGTCTCAGAAAAGTGTCTTGGAGCGCAAGGCTCCTCCCACCTTTGAAATTGCCGTAGAAATGCTAGAGCGGCAACGCTGGGTGGTGCATGAGGACGTTGCAGAAACCATTGACCAGATGCTGCGGGGGCGAGAGCCTGAGCCGCAAGTCAGAACTGTTAACGAGCAGGGTGAGGTAAGTGTAACGCGGGAACTCCCCAGCACTTCTACAAGTCTGAGCAACCCAGCCCAACCTCGCCCCTTGATGGGAGAGAACGGACAAAGCACTGCTCCAGCGCAACCCACTGGCTGGCGAGCTTCGGGAAGCATGAGTCCGCTCCCCCCCCCACAAGCGACGCGAACTGCTAAAAAACAGGACTTTGAGCAGATGTTGGATCAATCCTGGTATCAGCATGAGGGATGGAGTAACAAGGTGCGAACACCGGGACCCAATGGAGAGGATTTGCCCGTCTATGTCTATCCCTATGGCATCAGCCGCAATCAGCTAGAACAAGTGCTAGAGGTGCTGGAGCTGCCTGTGGTTTTAACTAAGGATATGGATAGTGCCGATGCCATGCTTGCGCTGCGATCGCAGGTCAAAAAAAATTCTAAACTGCGGCAGATTGCGAAAAACCGAGGCTTGTCCATTCATGCAGTCAAAGCAGGTACCACTCCCCAGATTACCAAGGCTTTGCGGCGCTTGTTGAATCTGGATGAGTCCCATGTGCCCGAAACTAGCGATATGCGCCTATTCACCCAAAGCGGTAGCGACGATGAAATTGAGGCGCTGGAAGAAGCCAGACTGGCAGTTGAACAAGTGGTAATTCCTAAGGGGCAGCCTGTGGAGCTACTCCCGCGCTCGGCAAAGGTACGCAAGATGCAACACGAGTTCGCCGAACATTATCGCCTTAAATCCAACAGCTTTGGCGATGAACCCAACAGACGTCTGCGGATTTATCCGGCATAAGGGGACAATTGCTAATTGCTAATTGTTGGTTGCAATTGACCATTAGCCATTAGGGATTAGCTTTTCCTGTCCCCAATCTTTTCCCATCTCTCGCTAATGCCCTACAAAATTTGATAGCCTATCGGAATAAGTTTGGGAACGGGTATATGAGCGTGGATATTCAAATTGGTCAGGGGAAGACGGCTCGCCGAACTCTTGGAATTGATGAAATTGCACTGGTTCCTGGAAGGCGAACTTTAGACCCTAGTTTGGCAGACACTCGCTGGCGCATTGGCAGTATCGAACGAGAAATTCCGATTATTGCCAGTGCCATGGACAGTGTGGTTAATGTCTCGACAGCAAGGTTTCTGTCAGAGTTGGGAGCATTGGGAGTTCTGAATTTAGAAGGCATCCAAACTCGCTATCATGAGCCAGAGCCGTTGCTAGAACGCATTGCCTCAGTGGAAAAGTCAGAGTTCGTGGAGTTAATGCAGGAACTCTACACCAAGCCGATTGAGCCAGAGTTAATCCAACAGCGGATTGCCGAGATTAAAGAGCGGGGTGGTATGGCAGCAGTGAGTGCCACACCTGCGGGAGCGATGAAATACGGCGAAGCAGTGGCAGAGGCAGGAGCAGATTTATTGTTCTTGCAGGCAACTGTCGTTTCCACTGCTCATCTCTCTACTGAGTCAGTCAACCCTCTCGATGTAGCGGAGTTCTGCCGAGAGATGCCGATGCCCGTGATTGTGGGGAATTGCGTTACCTACGAAGTTGCCCTGGATTTAATGAAGGCGGGAGCGGCTGGCATTCTTGTTGGCATTGGTCCTGGGGCGGCTTGTACGTCTCGCGGCGTGTTGGGAGTTGGTGTTCCCCAAGCAACTGCTGTGGCTGATTGTGCTGCCGCCAGAGAGGATTACTATCAACAAACGGGTAACTATGTGAGCATAATTGCCGATGGGGGATTGACAACTGGAGGGGATATTTGTAAATGCATTGCCTGTGGTGCCGATGCCGTGATGATTGGTTCCCCCTTGGCGAGAGCCGCAGAAGCACCAGGAAAAGGTTTCCACTGGGGAATGGCAACGCCGAGTCCAGTTTTGCCACGGGGAACTCGCATTCGCGTGGGCACGACTGGTACCCTCAAGGAAATTCTTACAGGACCTGCACACCTCGATGATGGAACCCATAATCTCTTGGGGGCACTACAAACTAGTATGGGGACTTTAGGGGCGAAGAATATTGCCGAGATGCAGCAAGCCGAAATCGCGATCGCGCCCTCTTTGTTAACCGAAGGTAAGGTTTACCAGAAGGCACAGCAATTGGGCATGGGGAAGTAATATAACTATTTCTACACTCTCCAAACAAGAAAAAGCCCGGCACTGAAGCCGGGTTATTTACGCTGACACTCTTCGGAGCAGGCGTGAGAGGAACTCGATCGCCAACTTATTTTCTATTTTGCGATGTAAAAGTGAAACTGAGGTAAAGTGAGTGAATCTCGTAATCATGGAGAATAGGGGACTCGAACCCCTAGCCTCTGCGGTGCGATCGCAGCGCTCTACCAGATTGAGCTAATTCCCCTTTTTACTCACGATAACAAGATACTATTCTAGCATTCACTCACCCTTGCCGACGATGAAGCCTCGGAAAACACCTGCTCTACCCGTTCTAGTTCTAGTTCACCAAGATGATCCACTGTCCAGTGAGCTTGGCGTTGGAGCATATGAAAGGGATAGGTGTTCGCAACGCCCACAACCTGCATTTCTGCGCGTTTTGCTGCTTCAATTCCTGTTAGGGTATCTTCAATGACTAGGCAATTCGAGGGTTGCAATTGTAAATCAGGATATTTCTGATTGAGGCGTTCCACTGCTAGCAAATACCCCTCGGGTGCTGGCTTGCTGGCTGGGAGTTCATCTCCGGCAACGATGGCACTAAAAAACTGCGCTAACTCAGCGTGATTGAGAATCAACTCCACTTCCTCTCGCAGTGCCCCACTCACCACCCCCATGACTAACCCAGTGGCTTGGAGTTGTGAAATTAAATCCGCCAGCCCTGGGTAAATCGGTAACTTTTCTAGCTGTTCTAGCTGTTGTTTGAAAGCTACTGCCTTATTAGCAAGAAGTTGATTTAAGTAGTCTTCGCTCACTACTCGCCCACGACGAGAGAGAATTTCACTCAGACAAGTGCGATTGTTCCTTCCCAGACACACTTCCCGATACTCTTGTGCGGAAGTACGCAAATTCTCACCAAGCAGAATCTCTTCAATCAAAGCTTGGTGAATCGACTCATCGTTAACAATTACGCCGTTGAAGTCAAATAGAACTGTCTTCAAATTCATGTTGCTGTCTACTAGGCTGGGGCAGGAATCTCGGAGGAATCCCAATCTTTTCCTGTGGCGCTGGCTGCTTGGCGTTGCGGAACAGCGTCTTTGGCAGGAACGGGTTTTGTTCCCCAGCTCACCTGATTAACCCACCACAGTTGCTCTGTTTCCACCGCCTCGAAACCGGCTGCTCCCATCCAGGCATCCAGATTGCCTGCTGCATAGTCTCTAATGTAGGGTTCTTCAAAAATCTCAGTTAGCCAACTGGCTTGTTGCAGCGTGTTTTGATTGCCATCGAGAATTAAGACTTGTCCCCCTGGGGTAAGCAACCGAAAGCACTCTCGCAAAATTGAGCGAGTAGCTGTTGGAGGGGTTTCGTGAAATAACAATGATGCAGTCACTAAATCAAAATGAGCATCGGGGAAGCCTGTATCTTCAGCATTGCCATGACGCCAGTGGATGTCTAAACTAGCTTCACGGGCTTTGTAGTCTGCCATCACTAGCATATAGGGGGATAAATCGAGTCCGAGAACCTCGGCTGCTGGGAAGGCACGTTTCAACATTAGCGTTGTGGAGCCTGTGCCGCAGCCTAAGTCAAGAATTCGTCGCGGCTGAACCTGAATCTTGTCAGTTGCGTCTTGACGTACCCAGGTTTCATTGGGGGGAACAAAATACTGGGTGATGGGGTCATAGGAGACTGAGGCACCAGGATTTAAGTAGCCGCCCTCAATGCCGTGAAAGTTCTGAGAGCGGTAGTAGTGAGGATAGACGAGGTTGGGTTGGGCGAAGCGGTTGCTCTCGGCTTCCCAGTCCACACTTTTGTAAAAATGCCTTAGCTTCTCCTCATCGATCAATGAGCGAACGATGGGCTTTAGGAAGCGCTCCCAAATTGTATCTTGACCAACTGCCATAGGTGATTAATCAGAAACGATACTCACTGTCATTCTAAGTCTGCTTGATTAAATGCTAGCGTTTCACAAATTTTAACTGAATTTTTAGCTTAGGATAACTGCTCTGTACTCAAACGCGAAATGTTTGACTGCTGTTTCCCAAAAAATCGATTATGCCGCAATCTCAGAGGAAGGCTACCAGGGTAAAATGTGGATCTATTTTTACACGGAACATACTGCCTGTTCTTAAGTCGATAGATGTGTAGTAGAGTTACATCGTATCGCCGTAACTCAGATCACAAAAATTACAAGAAATCATGAAAACTACCCAGAATTTGCGGCTAACTAGAAAAATTGCTGTGCTTACAGGCATTGTGGGATTAAGCACCTTTGCCAGCGCTCCAGCGTTAGCACAGATGGAGTCGCCACAGCCGGGTACCGAAGAAACACAACAGCCCTCCGGTGAAACGAGTCCCGGCACTTCTCAACAAAATTTGGTGGAAGTAGCATCAGAGGATGCTTCATTTGATACGTTAGTGCAAGCTATCAACGCGGTAGGGCTATCGGATAGCCTCTCTGGCGGGGGGGAGTCATATACAGTCTTTGCCCCCACTGATGAAGCTTTCGACACCTTACCCAAAGGGGCACTAGATGTATTACTGATGCCAGAAAATCAGGATCTATTGAGAGAGATTCTCCGTTATCATGTAGTACCGCGTGAAGTGACTGCTAGGGAGTTCAGTACAGGTACAGTAGACACCCTTAACGGTGGTATAGCAGTGCAACCAACTGAAGACGGGCTGATTGTCAACAGTGCCAGTGTGACTAAAGCGAATATTCAAGCTAGCAATGGTGTCATCCATGCAACTAACCGGGTACTGCTATCCCCAACCCTTCGGGAACGTCTTACTGCCCAACTAGAGGCACAACCAGACACACAAAGTCCCTCTCCAGGAGGTATGGAAAGCCCAGGAGGTATGGAAAGCCCCGAAGGTATGCAGAGTCCTTCACCGGGTATGGAAAGTCCCGGAGGTATGGAAAGCCCCGGAGGGATGCAGAGTCCTTCACCGGGTATGGAAAGCCCAGGAGGTACGGAAAGCCCCGGAGGGATGCAGAGTCCTTCACCGGGTATGGAAAGTCCCGGAGGTATGGAAAGCCCCGAAGGGATGCAGAGTCCTTCACCGGGTATGGAAAGTCCCGGAGGTATGGAAAGCCCCGAAGGGATGCAGAGTCCTTCACCGGGTATGGTCACCGGGTATGGAAAGTCCCGGAGGTATGGAAAGCCCAGGAAGTACGGAAAGCCCCGGAGGTATGGAAAGCCCCGGAGGTATGCAGAGTCCTTCACCTGATACACAACAGTAACCGCTGCACTAGTTTTTCAGTTTCAAGATGTTTTAGTTTTTTGTTAGTAGGGGCATGGCTTGCGGCTCCTACTATTTCTTTAAACTCTCCATTTTCCTCTTTATCTGCAACAGTTAAGCTCCCTCAGTAAGGGGGAAAAAGGGATTAGAACGGGGTGAAATGTAGCACTCAAAAAGCAGCTAGATATCAGATATCGGCAGTACGGAGAATAGGCGAAGAAACTGAGATGCGATCACCTGTGGATTGTTCAATTTTCAGATACTATATATTCAGATACTATATATCAAGAATTACTGTAGCTGTCCAAACCTAACCTGTTTGTTCCAGTTGGAAATGGTGTAGTGTCACGGCTTTAACATCAACTATTTGTTGGTGAGGATTGGGGTCAAGGGTTTCACCCTGAATTAGAGGGTGTTTTAGAAGTAGCGAGAGTCTCCGCAACTCGTTTGAGCATGAGCTCAATCATGGCCTGGTAGATGAAGGTCTCCCAAGTGCGTGGCAGCCTTTCATCATCCTGGCTGAGCCGCCGGCACCGGGAAACCCAGGCCAAGGTGCGCTCCACCACCCAAGCTCGGGGGACTAATCGGAAACCATGGCCTCGGGGACGCTCCAGCACTTCCAGCATGCAGTGGAAGTGTTCCAAGACCCACTCGAACAGCATGTCTCCCCCATAGGCCCGGTCGCCCCAGATGAGCCGCAGCCGATGGAACCAGCCTCGCCGGAACTGGAGCCGGCGCAACAGCGGCGGCAGCCCTTGCTGGTCAGCTTGGCGACGGTAACGACCACCGCCAAGAACAGGCCCATGCTGTCCACCAGCACATGGCGCTTGCGCCCTTTGACCCGTTTACCTCCGTCAAAGCCTCCTGCCCAGTGGGTGAGGCAGCCCAGCGACACCGACTGCGTATCGGCTATGGCCACCCAGGGGACTGGGGGCGCTTGCACCGGAGCCGTACCACCCGCGTAGGTAGGGGTGATAGGTAGGGGGGAATGCGCTTCCAACTGCCCTGGTCGCGCCAGGGTGGAAGTAGCCATACACAGTCTGCCAATGCGGAAACTCCCACGGCAGCATGGGCCAGAACCGGCGCGCAAGACGTACAGAATGGCTTCGATCGCGGCTGGCAGGTTGGTGTTGCGAGGCTGCCCCAACTGGGAATCGGCGGCGAAGTAGGCCGCGAGTGTCTCCCACTGCGTGTTGCTCAGCCGAGTGGGGTAGGCTGGGGTGGTAGCTTCCATGGCCTGTCCTCCTTTGGGTTCGGTCGGACAGCCTACGCCATGGAAGCTCCCTGATTTTTCAAACACCCTCTCAGTCTTTTTTTCCATAACCTGGTGGTTGAGCGTAGAAACGTTGACTTGGTTCGCAGCAGCCATAAGGAGAAATTTCCTTACTGTCAATCCCACTTTCATCCATATAGATTAGTTGCTCTGGTTGGTATAGTGGGAGTATTTCCGTAAATTCAGTCCGGGGTTTTTCATCTCGTTCGAGGTGGTTGTACGTTTTTTTTTACGTGTCTAGCCAATTTTTTTCAGTCCTCGACCAATGGTATGGCGGCTAATGTTACCCCATTTGGGAGCTATTTGTTCTGTTCGGTAGTTAGTTCACCATGTGGAGCCACAAATTCTCGAAATGCTTGCCAATTCTGATTTTTTTTGGTGGGGAATGGGAGGGCGAGGGGATTGGGCTTCCACTATACCCGTGAGTTAGCTTGGCTGCGC
>PXPT01000120.1 GCA_003021505.1 Cyanobacteria bacterium QS_4_48_99
ATCATGCTTTCTCTGAGATCATTTTAGGATTACTATTACTCCCATCGTACCTATGAGGTCGAGTTTACTAACCCAGATGGAGAAGTTTTAGCCCTGGTGTGCCTGAAGGCGGATCAATTTATTGTTGTCTGGAAACCTAAAACTAAAACTTGGTTATCTATATCTGAACAGGTGGCATCTCTAATTGCCCATCTACCTAAAAAAATAAGCAGGAAGTATAGGATTTTGCCCATTTTTTGTATCAGCGCAACTATTCTGCAAGAAATTTGACCACAGCTAATGCCAGAAAAATAGATAACGCTGATTGAGTTTATGAATAGAGAGCGATCGCATTCTATTTAACCTGATTTAGATGCAACCATTGCAGACTCAGCAAACGAAAAAAGCCAGCCGTTTAGTTTAGAACCGGGAGGTTCCTCTCGGATAGCCTTTAACGTCGATCAGAGCTGAAATAGATGTATCTCTAATCTCCTCAATCACGCTAAATCTTCCGTTCGTTTCCAGAACCACTGCTTCCACATCTTCTAAAGCCGCAATTCCTTTTGCACGAAGAGCAGCTCGAACTTCGCCTTCTGTAATCCGCTCACGCTTGAGGGCTTTGTGTTGCAATTCTCCCCGATGAAGCAGTAGGGTGGGTTCTGCCTGGAGCCATTCTCGTACCTTTTTAGAGCGGATTGAAAGCCAACTAATAATAAATTGAAGAAATACTAACAGAGCGAATCCCAATACACCCTGGATTAAGGAAGTGTCTCTTGATAAAAGCGTGCTTGCAAGGGTAGAACCAAACGCCACCGTGACGATAAAGTCAAAAGCATTCCACGTCGAGAGCGTCCGCTTACCAGAGATACGAAGTAGGATAATAAGAGCTACGTAGGCAAGGCTTCCAATAATGAGCGTGTGAAGCAAAGCTGCCCAACTGTTAAACAAGGCTTATCCCCCAGTGCCAACTTAATCGAATCATGAGCAACAGCTTAGTGGAAAAGCTTACAGGCAACATCTTCATTGAGATAGATATGGATTTGCGGAGGCTTTCTACAACGCTAGGGATCAAACTTTAGCCCAGGGCAGTAGAAACATCCATACCCAGCGTTTCCACCAAAAACGCCCACTGATCCGCAATTTCCTCAATTCGCTTCATCGTCGGCTTTCCGGCACCATGTCCTGCCTGGGTTTCAATCCGAATTAGCACGGGGTTCTCCCCGGTGTGCGCCTCTTGCAGCGTAGCAGCAAACTTAAAACTGTGAGCAGGTACTACCCGATCATCATGGTCAGCAGTGGTAATGAGTGTGGCAGGATAAGCTGTACCAGGTTGAAGGTTATGCAGAGGCGAATAAGCATAGAGTGCCTGAAACTCTTCCGGATTATCTGGGGAACCGTAATCAGAACACCAAGCCCAACCAATTGTAAACTTGTGGAAGCGCAGCATATCCATTACGCCCACTGCGGGTAACGTCGCACCAAATAAATCCGGGCGCTGCGTCATACAAGCCCCCACCAACAACCCGCCGTTACTGCCTCCCCCAATTGCGAGTTTCTGAGCGGAAGTGTAGCGATTTTTAGTCAGCCACTCCGCTGCGGCAATAAAATCATTAAAAACGTTTTGCTTGTTGAATTTCATGCCAGCTTGGTGCCACTTCTCACCATACTCGCCGCCGCCACGAAGATTCGGCACAGCATAAACGCCGCCCATTTCCATCCACACAATCCGACTAATCGAGAAACTTGGCGTTAGAGGAATATTAAAGCCACCGTAACCATAAAGGTAAGTGGGATTATTCCCATTGAGCAGCAATCCCTTCTTGTAGGTGATAAACATCGATACTTGCGTACCATCTTTGCTGCTGTAGAAAACCTGTCTGGTTTCGTAATTGTGGGGATTAAAATCAACAGTTGGCTGACGGAATAGGGTGCTTTCGCCATTCACCATGTCGTAGCGATAGATGGTTGGCGGTGTCGTGAAACTGGTGTAGACATAGAACGTTTCTGTATCGTAGCGCTTGCCCCCAAAGCCGCCTACCGAACCGATGCCTGGTAATTCCACCTCCCGCACTAAAGAACCATCGAGGTCAAAAATATAGACCGAGGAGCGGGCATCTTGCAGATACTCGGCAACAAATCGATTATTGAGCAAGCCCACACTTTCCAGGGTTTCACTGTATTGAGGGATAACTTCTTGAATCCCTCCCTTATTAATATCTATGGCAATAACACGACCCCGAGGCGCATCCAAGTCGGTGCGGAACCAGAAAAGCGAACCATCATTTCCAATGAAGCTATAGTCCGCCTCAAATGGGCTAATCAGTTCCACAACCTGGGCATCGGGGTCTTGCAAGTCTTTATAGAAAACCAGGTTTTTAGGGTCAGTCCCTTTACCCACTGAAATAATTAGATAGCGACCATCCTCTGTCACTTTGCCCTCAAACATCCATTCTTTTTGGTCTCGACGTTCATAAATTAGGGTGTCTTGCGACTGCGCTTCCCCTACACGGTGATAGTAAAGCTTCTGGAAATAGTTAGTTTCTTCTAGCTTCGTCGCCTCGCTTGGCTCATCGTAGCGACAGTAGAAAAAGCCCTGATTGTCTTTAGTCCAAGATGCACCAGAGAACTTCACCCACTGAAGATGGTCGGGAAAGTCAACTCCTGTTTCGACATCTCGCACTTTCCACTCTTTCCAGTCTGAGCCAGCGCTAGAGAGACCGTATGCCATCAGTTTACCGTCATCACTAATCGCTAAACCCGAAAGAGCAACTGTGCCATCCTCAGAAAGTTTGTTGGGGTCAAGCAGTACCCTTGGTTCCGCATCCAAATCAGTTAAGGTGTAGAGAACGCTCTGGTTTTGTAGACCATCGTTTTTGAAGTAGAAATAGCGATTTCCCTCCTGGAAGGGAACGCCGAACTTCTCGTAATTCCAAACCTGGGTAAGTCGCTGCTTAATTGCTTCCCGCGCTGGGATTTGGGCAAGATAACCAAAAGTGATTTGGTTTTGCGCTTCTATCCAAGCTTGGGTTTCCTCTGAATCCGGGTTTTCAAGCCAGCGATAGGGATCTTTGACCGCTACGCCGTGATACTCGTCCACTTGGTCAGTTTTACGAGCATGGGGATAGTTTAAGAGTTGACGAGAAGATTGCATTAGTCTGCGATCGCGCTTCGGCACTGTCTAGTTTAGCGATTTTGAATTGCTGGTAAATCCCTATAGTTCTCACCTCTCGCCTGGGGATGTAAACAATCTCTGACCTTTCCCCTTGCAAATCAAACTCATAACGATTATGGTTTAGATGTAAGGGATTTGAAACGGAGGCAACCAGCTTAAGCATGGCTACAGCTACAGTTAAAGAAATTCCGTTGGCGCAGATTAGCCGCCCTCTACCTAGACAAAACGACCAAGAAAAGGTCACGGCATTGATGGACTCAATTCAACAAGAAGGATTGAGAGAACCCATTGATGTGCTAGAGGTAGATGGGCAATACTACGGTTTTTCTGGTTGCCACCGTTTTGAGGCTCACCAGCGTTTAGGAAAAGAGACAATTAAGTGCCGAGTTCGCCGTGCGCCGCGCTCGGTTCTACAAAAGCACTTAGCCTAACCGCAGCTATTTTTTCGCGAAGGATAGCTCACTCTTGCGGAAGATGGGAAAATCGTAGCAAATAGCTTAAAATTGGCAGGTGTGAGCTTTCCTTTAAAAAAAGTTTACTATACATATAGGAGACAACCATCGTGCAAACCACACAAAACACCGCCAACGTACAGCCCCCAGCAGTAGACCTGGGCATTAAGGAGGAAGATCGCAAAGAGATTGCCCACGGACTTTCTCGTCTGCTGGCTGACACCTATCTTCTCTATCTGAAAACTCACAACTTCCACTGGAACGTTACTGGTCCGCAGTTCCACTCTCTACACGAGATGTTCGAGGAGCAGTACACCGAATTGGCACAA
>PXPT01000121.1 GCA_003021505.1 Cyanobacteria bacterium QS_4_48_99
GACCGTGAACCCGTGCATGGAGGGCACCGCGTCCAGGAATGGCTACCGGCACTGGGAGCACATGGAACTGTTCTATTTACCGCCTTATGTCCCGAGCACTACCCAGAGGAGTACTTCCACCAGGAGATCTTGGCCCATGCTAGGCGCCAGGGGCGGCCTCACCATGCAGCCGGACTGAAGCGAATGGTGCGCACTTATTTACACCGCATCCAGCAATGGCGGGAAAAGTGAAGCCATTTTTTTCTGGCTACCCCAACTGCAAGATGCAGGCATCTGATTGTGATCTATTTAAATTTAAGAGTAATAGCTAAAAAGAAACATTTATTGAACCGATAAGCAATCGGTTCTTTTTGATTTTATACCGTTCGATTTCCACAATTTTTTATTACTATTAATCCAGAATTTCATAAAATATCACGCCTTCTTTTTGTCTCGCTTCTCTAAAATTTAAGCAAACCAGCAAAGCAGAGATTGTTAGATTAATAATATGCCCACTACTGCAAGTGAATAACAATGACCAAAAAGACCCTGGGGCTCGACAGCCAGCTCTATAATTATCTTGTATCTGTATCTTTGCGAGAACCAGAGATTTTACGGCAGCTACGAGAAGAAACTGCTAGTTATCCCGATGCTCAGATGCAGATTGCTCCAGAACAAGGGCAGTTCATGGCATTGTTAGTGCAGTTGCTAGGGGCAAAAAAAACAATAGAAGTGGGTGTCTATACGGGGTATAGTTCCTTAATCACAGCGCTGAATGTCCCGGCTGATGGCAGAATCGTTGCCTGCGATTTTAGTGAAGAATACACTGCTGTTGCTCGTCGCTACTGGAAAGCGGCAGGAGTGGCAGACAAGGTTGATTTGCGATTAGCACCAGCCTTAGATACTTTAAATGACCTCTTGTCAGCGGGGGAAGCCGGAACGTTTGATTTTGTCTTCATTGATGCTGATAAGGAGGGTTACGAAAACTATTATTCCCTCTCCCTCCAACTGGTGCGCTCAGGTGGATTAATTGTCGTGGATAATGTTCTTTGGTCAGGAAAAGTCGCCGATTCACAAATTCAAGACGAAGATACCCAAGCGCTACGAGCTTTTAACGAAAAAATATCCCACGATGAACGGGTTTCCATAAGCCTTGTCCCCATCGCCGATGGACTGACTCTAGCACGCAAGCGATAGTCACTCAATTTTGGATTTTGGATTAAGATTTTTCCTCTGCTTCCCCTGCTTACCCAACTCTCTCATGCTCTCACGCTCTCACTTCTTTCCCTGCGTCAACGCGTCCCCGCGTCCTTTTTCTCCTCTGCCTTCTTCAAAAGCCATCTGCCAAAAATCCTTTTCCAAGCTTGCAATCTTCAAAAAGGCGGATTCTGCTTGATGGCGTGTAGCCTCAGAAGCTGCTTGCAATGCTTCATCAGCTTCTCGTTCTAAGTCTTTGACATACTCGGTAAACTCAGGACTGCCCCAGCGGTTGGCAAACTCTGCGTAGGGTTCCGGCATTGCCCCTGGTAGCTGCCAGGCTTGGTTGTAAGCAAACTCAATTGCCCAAATTGCAGTCGCCTGCACTGGATAGGGCATCTCGGCAATGCTGTACATGTACTCGCAATAGGCTTGACAGGTGAGTTGTCGTTCGGCATTCAGCTCAAGCTGTCGCTCTGTGGCTTTGGTTTGGAACCAATTCAGCTCCTCTTTGATGGCACTCAAGCCTCCTAAAAGGACGTCAAAGTGAGCAGGGGGAGCATTTGCTAAACCCCTTGCGAATAGCCGGGTAAGTTCTAGCACAAACAAATAATCTTGTACGAGCCAAGTGTTGAATTGCCTGGTTTGGATGATTCCTGAGTGACACTGTTGGAGAAACGGATGGACTGTAGCTTGCTGCCAGGCTTGGGGATGTTTTTGTAGAAGTTGCTCGCAAGTCAAAGTCATATCAAATTAGTTGATTTCTATACTACAAAAAAAATAACAAGCTTCCCGATTTGGCTTTAGTAGCACGTCCTCTGAGTTGAGAAAGTGACCCAAAGGCGGTAAAATCTCAATGATAAATCTACAACTTTTCTCGCGGGTAAAGATAAAAATGGAGGAGCGACGTAGCCCGTATCGAGAACACGATCCAGCAATTAGCCGCATTCTAGATGCTAATTTAGACCGAGCCAGAGAAGGGCTGCGTATCATTGAGGAATGGTGCAGGTTTGGTCTTAATCATAGCGAGATGTCTGACGAATGCAAGCAACTGCGCCAAGAACTCGCAAGCTGGCATGATGCAGAGTTGCGGGCAGCGCGAGACACCCCAGAGGATATTGGCACCGAGTTGTCTCATTCTCAAGAAGAACAACGTACTAGTATTGAGCAGCTCTTGCAAGTTAACTTGAGTCGAGTTGAAGAAGCACTGCGGGTATTAGAAGAGTATGGCAAGCTCTACCAACCCAAGATGGGGGCAGCTTCTAAGCAGATACGCTATCGGGTGTATACCCTAGAGAGCAGTCTATTATCATATCATCGCCATCAGCAGCTTCGGGAGTCGCCGCTTTACCTAGTAACCTCTCCATCTGAGGAGTTATTCGGCATAGTAGAGGCTGCTCTGCAAGGAGGATTAACTCTCTTCCAGTACCGGGACAAAGAGGCGGATGACACTGTGGTGCTCTCTATCGCTCAAAAACTGCGTCAGATGTGCCATTATTATGGGGCACTTTTGATTATGAATGACCGAGTCGATTTAGCTGTGGCAACGGATGCCGATGGTGTCCATTTGGGACAGCAGGATATCCCTATTGCGCTAGCAAGACAAATGTTGGGGCAGAAACGCCTGATTGGGCGCTCGACAACCAATCCCGATGAAATGCAACGTGCGATCGCAGAAGGTGCAGATTACATTGGTGTGGGACCTGTCTATGAAACCCCTACAAAAGCAGGAAGAGAAGCTGCTGGGTTAGAATACGTCCGCTACGCAGCGGAAAATTGTCCCATCCCCTGGTTTGCTATCGGCGGAATAGACACTAATAATATTAATGAGGTTCTCAGCGCTGGTGCCCAAAGGGTTGCAGTGGTTCGTACCATTATGCAATCCGAGCAACCCACCCTTGTTACCCAGTATCTTCTCTCCCAAATCACCAGAGCGCAAAACCTCCGTCGCCTGGAAGCTCATTCTCCCTAATCTAATGTCTAACCTCAGCGACAATCAGATTACGCTTCAAGTTAATGGCGAACCTTTTACCTGTTCTCCCCAAACCCCGCTGCCGGAAGTAATCAAACAGTTAGGGCTAAATCCGGCTCTGGTGGCAGTAGAATATAATGGGGAAATCCTTCATCGAGAATACTGGATCCAAACCCAGGTACAAGCAGGTGATCGCCTAGAAGTGGTGACAATTGTTGGGGGAGGTTAAAATAATAAGACGGATGGCAGACGGCAGAGGGCAGAAGTTGTTAGCATCTCTTCCACCTTTCTCCTTCTTGATCCTCACGTAACGCCACCTGAGCGATCCTCGGCGGAAGTCTCCTTAATTCCTGGTAAGCATTCCTTCACTTCAGTATACAATAGAAATAAATAAAGAAGTGTAACATTTTTACGACTAGTTCACCGTCGCGATTAAGCCTCAAAGAGGTGTTTGGCTTCACCAGAGTCGCTAAAGTGATCGAGCGCGTGGATAGTCGGAGTTTTCCCATGCTCAACCTATTATCTAAAATCAAACCGCTTTTAACCCCCCTCCTAATTCTCAGCTTGGTATTTACCTTTGCCCTAGGAAATGCCAATAGCGCCTTGGCTGCCAGTGGCGATCAAGTTAGTAGTGCCAAGGTGAGTACCTTCAATTTGGAAAAATCAAGTAACACCTTAGTTGCCCGTCGTGGTGGTGGTAGGATTGGCGGAGGTGGCTTCCGCCGTTCTCCCAGCCCCAATACTTCTCCCAGAGGTGGCACGCGCGGACCAGGGGGAGGATTTGGATTTCCCTTTTTGCTTCCCTTCTTTGGTGTGGGTGGATTTGGCAGCCTGTTCACAATTCTGATTTTCTTCGCGATCGCCAACTTCGTGGTTAGAACCATCCGCAACGGCGGAATAGGTGGAGATGCCACCAGGGCTGGCTACGGTGGTAATCCCAAAGTGACGGTTGCAGAGCTGCAAGTCGGTTTATTAGCAGACGCTCGTAGCCTCCAAAAAGAACTAGACGAGTTAGCTCGCACCGCAGACACCAATGCCGCCTCGGGTCGCTCCCTCTTACTGCAAGAAGCTACCTTGGCACTGCTGCGTCACCCAGAATATTGGGTTTATGCAACAGCGGAGTCCCAGCAAGCTCCCCTCGAATCCGCAGAAGCTAAGTTTAACCAACTCGCGTTGGCAGAGCGAAGCAAATTTAGTGAAGAGACTCTCTCCAATGTCAGTGGTCAAGTTAGCCAAAACTATTCTCAAGCATCCGCCTCGGATGATGGTGAGCAACCCAGTGAATACATTCTTGTCACCCTGTTAGTGGGCGTGCAAGGAAACTTACAATTGCCGACAGTGAACAGTTCAGACGAGCTGCGCCAAGCACTACGTCAAATGGGTGGCTTCTCTAGCGACCAGCTCCTCGCGATCGAGGTTCTCTGGACTCCCCAAGCTGAAGGCGACACGCTGACTTCAGATGACCTGCTAGCAAGTTATCCCAATCTGAAGCTCATTTAGAGAAATTCATAGAGAAGACAAGCAAAGGATTCTGTGCGGAGGCGCGGAGGAGATGGGTGGGTTGCTTGCTCCTCTGCTTTTTATCCCCTGCTTCCCCTGCTTCCCCTGCTCCTCCGCTTTTGATAGAAGGACTAAGCTCGATCATGGCTCGAAAGGCTAGTAAAGATTTGGTCTAGCCTTGCTGTGCAGTATTCAGTTGAAGGCAAAAGTTTTCGAGTAGCGCTCATAATTTGCTCTTGGAGAGAGCTAAGGAATGATTGCTCTCCTAGAGGCTGCCTACGAGCAATCATCCGATTTCCAAAAGCAAGTCCCTGAATCCACACATCCATACTGACTGGGAGTTCAGTGGTGAGGCGCATCGAAATTCTTGGCGTGGAAAGAAACTGAGCGTAGGCAGGAGTCAAAAAGGGTTGATAGAGATTGGCTTTGGGGGTGAGCTGTTTAACAAAAGCTAAACTGACGCCTCGTACTAACTCCCGCACTGGCTCTGCTTCGGAGCCGACGAACTGCTTAACCAGCGTATTTTGCTCCATCAAACTATTGAGATTGCTCGGATCAGTAATACTGAGGTGAGTCCCACTACTGGCAGTGATCAGGTATTTCTCCTCACCCTGGAGCTGGTCAAAGGGGCGTAGCTGATGATTGAGAGCAGGTGCGATCACATCCTCGCCGCCACTATAAATTAGGGTAGGAACGCTCACTTGAGCAAGACCATCATCGCCAAACAGTTTTCTGATCACCGGGTTGAAAGCGATCGCTTGTACTACTCGTGGATCGCGCAACTGCACCTTGCTATCAGCCCAATCAGTGGCAGCACACTGTAACCAATCTGCTGGCGAGCGTCCTATCAGACTGATGTTTCGGCAAAAGGAGCGCAATTCCTTGAAATCTAATTCTCCGCCAGCTAATGCTAAAGCAGTGTAGCCTCCTAGGGAGTGACCAATCACACTCACTTGCTGGGTATTAAATTTGCCTTCCCAGTAAGGAGAGTTTTGGTTGAGTTTTTCTAGCTCGTCTAATAAAAAGCTGACATCTTTAGGGCGGTCAATATACTCGGATGCCTCAACGAGGTCGCTCGGATCAACCTCGGATGACATTGACATCTTCAAAAACGAGTCTATGTTGCTGCCTGGATGCTCTAGAGACGCAACCGTGAAGCCATAAGAAGCAAGATGACGCCCTAAGTAAGCGAGAAACTTGCTGTCGGCAGCGAAGCCGTGGGACATGACTACCATGGGACCGGTGGGATGGGGACTAGAGTAGATGTCTACCGGGATGGTACGTTGGCGTTGGTGATCGCGCAGAACTAGCGTCCGCTTTTGAACGGGTTGATTTCCCCTGGCTGTGGGGTCAAAGTTGGAATGAAAAGATGCATCGGCATTAATTTTTAGTTCCTGCTCTAGCAAGGGAGAGAGGATCTTGCTTTGCAGGTAAGAAAGATTGAGTCGCGCAGCAATTCCCACTGCGGAAGTAAGATCAACTGCGATCGTCTCCTCCGGATAAGCTCGTAAGAAACTGATCGCGCTGAGACCATCCGCCTGCTGCAATGCTAGATCAAAGGTTGCTTGTAGCTCTTCCAAACTACTTCCTGGTAGAGCTTGACTAAGCTGTCGGAATAACCGTTCTCCATCAGGGGATTGAAGGAAATCCGCCAGAAACTGATCGGCTAGACTGGGATCGATTTGCAGGTGTTTAGTTAGTAGTTGCCGTAGCTGGGGTTTCAGTAGGGGAGCGAAAGGTTGCATCGAAGGGGGCAACTCCCCTGTTTCGGCAAATTGTTCTAAGTCACTTACTGCCACTGACTGCTTCACTGGACCTATTCGCAGTGTCAGGCGCTCTGCGGCTGCGGCAGGGGCAACACCGCACGAGAGAACGAGCAAGAAGCTACATGCTCCCCCCAGGGCACGGCGACACCAGCGCGGCACAGCACTAGCTAGCGGCTGAGTTCCCGATACTGTCGTCTGATTACTTCCAGGAAGCTGGGATACTCTATCACTAGCGCGGTCGAGCTTAGACTCCATAGTTTTGATTTAACCACAAACAAGGCTGAAAATAAATAATAACTCTAACAGAAAGACTAATTTGAAGTTAAACAAGTTTGCAGTCCACTTAGCGTCTGCGAGAGCGAGTTGTATACTGACCGTGGACGTTGACAACGTAGGGAACTAAGTAAGTTGGCATACCAGAGAGCCAGCGATCGCGCGTCATTTCTCCTCTCACCAGTGCAGCTACCGTGGTTAACAGCAAACAAGATGGAGCCGACAACTAAAGCCACTTTGATTGCAGTTGGTCTGAAGTCTGGATGGAACAGACTGGCGCAGAAATTCCCAAATGCTCTCATGCGTTGCATATTTCTTTCATACCATTAAAAAACTGCAGCGAAAATGAAAGCAAGATTAAAATTCCGACAGGGAATCTAGCAAAATAGGAGATACCACCAGAAATATATGGGAAGCTCCTGCTAATTGCAAACTGTGACGACTGAACCGTCTTTTACCCGCTATCTTTCCTTAATCGACGACCCAGAAGCCTTTCAGGCTTGCCTCGCGCGACCGTTACCAACCTGTATCTGGGCTAATCCGCTCAAAACTACCCCAGAAGCCGTGGCGAAGTTTATGCAAGCTCAAGGCGTGGAATGCGAGTCCCGACCGTGGCACAAGAATGTTTTCCGAAGCCGAAACTGGGACAAACCCGGCTCTACGGTTGGCTTTGCCGCCGGATGGTACAACGTGCAGGAGGAAATTTCACTCACAGCCGCGCGCGTTCTCGATCCGCAACCTGGTGAATGTATACTAGATCTATGTGCTGCACCTGGCTGCAAAACGGTTCAGATTGCCTCTCGCCTTGCCGGAAGTGGGATGGTAGTCGCTAACGAGGTGCAAATCCCTCGCCTAGCCATCCTTCAGACGATGCTCAACCGCATGGGTCTTTTAAACACCATCGTAACCAATGATGACGGTGGTACAATTCCCCTGCCGCCCCATTCATTTGACCGGGTACTCGTCGATGCCCCCTGTTCCGGTGAGGGAGCGATGCGTAAGAGCAGAGCCAGTTGGAAGGAATGGAATCCCCAGTATAGTAGGCAGATTGCCTCGACGCAACGCAAACTCCTTGACCGCGCCTTGCAATTCGTCAAACCTGGAGGGATTGTTGTATATAGCACCTGTACATTTGCTCCCGAAGAAAACGAAGCCACTATCGACGCTGTACTGGGCGATCGCGGCTATGTTGAACCAGCAGAAATTCCCGCACTCCGGGGGATGCCAGGGCTACTTCAGTGGAAACAACAGTCGTTTCGAGCTGACCTAGTACGTGCCCAGCGCTACTTTCCCCACTTTAACGATACGGGTGGCTTCTTCGTTGCCCGCATCCGGCGTACAGATGTGGAGTTAAACCCGCCCACTGCCGAACCGGAAACCTATCAGCACCAGGCTACGCCGCTTGACAATTCTTACCCCTTAGAATGGTTCTGCCAACGATTTGGGATCGATCCAGCCGTCTTTTCTGGACTACGGCTTTGGGTTAAGGGCAAGGATAAAATTTGGATTGCCGAGACTGCCTGTGAACCTACCTTGCAGCCGATGGCGCAGACAATTGGAATTCCTTTTCTACGGCTTTTGAGCAGAACTTTCAAACCCACTACCTCTGCACTGCAACGCTTCGGACGCTACGCCACCCGCAACATCATTGAACTTAACAACTGCGAGGCTGCTTGGCAGTTTCTAGCGGGACAGTCCCAACATATCCAGGCTTCGGCGAACTCTGGTTACGTCCATGTTCGTTACGGTTCCTTTGAACTCGGCTGTGGCTTATATCAGCAAGGATGCCTTTATTCCCAGGTTCCCAAAAATCTAAGGGCAAAATAATTAAAGATTGATTAGTCATCAGTCCACAGTCGGTAGTCATCAGTAAAGCTGTATAAACGTTAGTGCTAATGACCGATGACTAAGGACGGGTGACATTTCTACTGATTCACTTCCAGCAACCCAGGCGGTGGCACAATCTCCAGACAACCCGCCTCTAGGTTTATGACTGGTACAATCGCTTTGACAAAGGGAATCAAAACCTTCTCAGATGGAGGCTGATGCAACTTTACCTCTAGCAAATCGTTTCCAGCCGAAAAGAGATTGACCACAACACCAATTGTTTCTGCTGTGGTTTGATTAACTACTTCTAAACCGATTAAATCCGAGACATGATACTCTTGTTCAGAGAGGGTGGGGCGATCGCTTTCGGGAACTAGTAACTTACACTGCCGCAATGCCTCTGCCTGATTGCGATTATCAATCCCAGCCAGCTTTACTACATACAATCCTTTCCCCCGTAGGTAGCGTCCTTGCAACAGTTCCACTACTTGGGGTTCTGCTGCATTTCCACACCGTAGCCAGCGGACTCCTGGTTGTTCAAAGCGTTCGGGAAAATCTGTAGTCGGATAAACTCGTAACTCCCCTTCTAACCCTTGAGGAGCAACAATCGTACCGATTTCTAGCCATTTGTCTGAATTGGGAGTTGGGCTTTTCGATTGCCATTCATTCATCATTTGTTGACAGCGAAAAGCTTTCAAAAGACTGCATCGATATAGTTCGTTGAAATATTTACCATTTCAATCTTCCCTGGGATACGCACCGAACAGCAGAAAGAGGTGGTTCGATATGGGCAAATTTATTTATCATCAGAATTGATCGAGCAGGTACCATAGCTACATCTATCAAACTGCGGTCTTCTAGAAGCGACAAACTTGTAAATTTTGGGACCAATGGTGGAAGCGGCAGGAAAATGACACACTACTAATAGCGGCCAGAGTGGAGGTAGGTAACGCAAAATTTTGCGGAAGGCAAAAAATCCCTTTCGCACCGAACCGTTAGGTAGCAAAAGGTGCATCTCTTCTCGGCAAGCCTCAAGTGAAATTTCGGGATGGATCTCAGACACACTGAGCCATCGCTTTTCCAAATCGCTATAGGTAAGACAATTGACCCAATCAAAATAACATAGTACAGTCATTGAGCGTATGCATAAGGGACACAAGCCATCATATAAGAGTTCAGGTTTGTTCTTTGTACGCGCAAATCTTTGACGGCGTGACAGAGTTTTGATAACTGAGGTCCAGGGAATAAAAACCGCATAAATAGCTATGTACTGAAAAAAAGGTGCTCTCTGAGTCAAGTAGATTCCCGTGTGGAGGGCTGCTCCCATAGGGATGTAGAGCCAAATTAACCCAGGAAAAATGAGCACTAAAAAGAAAGTTCCTTCAAACAGGATTGCTGTGCACGAAGCTATCCAGGCTAGGGTATGGTGCTGACCCAACCAGATTCCTAGATCGCTCCCCCATCGCAATCCATCCCGCAGTAGATAATACTGGAGAGTATATCCGTTCATCCAATCAAGGGTAAATAAACCAGGTCCAGGCTTGCCAAGCTTGCTTAATGCCGCAGACAGATATATTAAAGCAAACATCCACTGAACTAAGAGAAGAGACCACCTCGCGAAAACACTCTTTTTAGTCATGATGTTGAAAACTTCAAACCTTCTCCGCTTGATATTCTGCTGTATGCGATGTCGCAGGTCATCGATTGACAACACCTTACCAGCCGGACTCAAGGCAAGGAGCGAAAGCGTTATTATCATCAAAGCTTCGGGATGATGATAATCGCCAAAAGAATATATGTAAGCCTGCATGAAGATATTACCAACCGCAAAAAATATTAGGCTGAGGTTAGTTTTTAGTCCGATTAGGGCTAAAAGGCCAACAACCAGTGTTAACCAAAAAACAATCGCTAGAAATGCAAAAGGCGGGTTATAATTCCACCCTAATGGAGTAACTAAAAGCTGTAATATCGGTAGTGCCTTGTATTGAGAGTCAGGCAGCGCAGAAAGGTCAAATAATTTGCTAATATAATTATTATTAATTAAGTAAAAAAGCTGGAATGCAACTATAAAAATTCGACAAACTGCTAAATTAAAAAGCGGTGCAGGGCGAAACCAATAGGTAGTCCAAACTTGAGAAAGACTCTTCCATTTTTTGGGTAAGTTCATTTTTATTTTTTCTCCTGTAGTGTCTTGAGTTTAACAGTCTCTATAACTTGTGTTTTTCCCGGAGATAAACCTTCTGATGAAAGAACTAGGGGATGATTTTCCAGTCGTAGTTTAACAAGGTTATTTGGGTTGCTGCTCTGATAAAACTCTACATATTGAATAATTTTTTCTTTGTCGTTTTTCTGGATCGCACTAACAAAATTTTTTTGGAAAACCCAGAAGTTACCCCCTATATCCTTAGGAAGAATTCGTACTTGATTTGAATTTTCCGAAATCCCAAAAACCCAATACCTATCAAAGCTGTCTCCCTCGTATTTCGGTGTACTATACATGGGGTAATCTAAAAAGGGATAAATAGCAGGGGGAGAAGGGAAGGAGGGACAAAGATTTTTTAAAAATGAAGGAAATCTGTTAGAGCGAGGGCAAACGCTCCTAAGACCTATAGATGCCTGAAAGAAAAGAACAGTTAGAATTACTAGAGATATCGGTAGGATCGCTAGTTTTTTTAAGTTAGTTTGAGCTTGAAGGTGTTTTGCCATGATACTTATCTATCCATAAAATGCACTTCCTGTAACGTCGCATACCTAAATTTGGTAACTAGTCATCATAAATCCTTGGGTAGTACAGTCTTGGGAACTAATATTTGGATTTACGCCAGTAGCTCTTAGCTGTTGACTGTTGCCGATGACTGACCAGCCAATCTAGAATCAACCTTTTCAGCCGATGCTTAACTACCTGGAGGCGATGGCGGCACGTGGGCATCCTTAGTAGGATGTAAACCCATCGTCTGATCGCGCAGGCTATAGAACCTCTCAGATTGATGCCGAAGCTAGACACGATTGCATCGTTGATCCCTAGAGTGAGCATTTCTCCCAAGTGTGAATAGCGGAAGGCAAGTAAAGGTCTGCCAGTGAGGGCAGCACCAAGATTTCGAGCAGCGCAATTTGCTTGCTGGAAAGCTGCTTGAGCAGTTGATGGCACTTGTTTGCCCTGAGCATCGCGAATATCTGCCAGATCCCCTAAGGCAAACACTTCTGGATAATTGACCAATTGCAGGGTAGGGAGGGTAAGCAGTTGATTCTGGCTGTTGTGCTGGCAATCAAGGGGACGCAACCACTCCTTTGACTGAGTACCAAGTGTTCCAATCGCTAGATCGACAGAGATGGTGCGAACCTGACCTTGATGAACCAGATTGATTTGGTTGGAACTAACAGAATCAATGCTAGTTTCAAATTTCACCTGGACACCGCGAGCTTCCAGGGATTGACGAGCAACTTTCTGGCTAAAAGCAGAAAAGTTCTTCAGAATTTGCTTATCCCGAGCAAATAGGTAGATTTGTCCTCGTTCTTGTAAGCGATCAGCAAGCTTACCAGCTAGCTCTACGCCGCCGGGACCTCCACCCGCAATGGCTACCTGAATTTTTGGCAAGTCGGTGGCTTCCAGGACTCGGAGTCTCTCTCTAAGAAGGTCAGCATCAGCTAAAGTTCGGAAGGGGTAAGCATAGGTAGCTGCGCCTGAAACAAGATCAGATAGCGTCTCTCTCCCCACAGCCAAAACTGAGTAATCGTAGGAAAAAATCTCACCTCTGTGAAGCTGTACTTGGCGTTTTTCTAAATCTATTCCCTGAATCGTTCCCTGATGGAATTGGATGCCTGTATCAGCCAGTAGTTTTTCAAAAGAGGGAGCAATTTCCCACGATTGGAATTCTCTTGTAACTAGCTCATAGAGAAACGGAGTAAATAGAAAGCGGTTCTCCTTGTCAATAATGGTGATTTGAGGCTTCTTACACTTCGACCAGGAAAGACGATTTAAGTACAAAGCGGTATAAAGCCCCGCAAAGCCACCTCCAAGAATGCAAATTTGGTTGGGAGTTACATTTCCACCGAGCGCAGGGGGAGGTATAGTATTTTTACGGAGGTTAGTATGAAAATTAAAATACATACTTACAGAGTATAAATAGTGAATAATGGACACAACTGTCCTGCATGTGACATGGGAACCATATCATTAGAAACTATGAATGAGGGATGTTTAGGATTTAATTATAGAAAAAGGGCGTTCCACGCAGCTTGGCGATCGCCTCGTATTACTAACTTTTCTTATGTAATAAAAATAACAGCGTTTCCTAAGAATGTCCAGTCGAAGCGAATCAAAAGGGAAAGCGCTGCTCCAAAGCCGATTTGGTGGTGCGGACACCTTGCTTGGAACTACTCTGTCAGTTGGTTGCGGCTTAATTCATTTCGTTTTCTAGGGTTGGCTCTCGAGAGGACACTTCGGAAGTGAGTGCTAGTTAATGCTGCATTACTGCTGCCAAATGCCGCATCCCCATCTCAATTTCGGAGTTACTTGCAGTCAGGAAACCTGTTATTTGGGATATCTGGGTGCCACACTGAGATAGAGAGTGGGTTCCATAAGCTTTCTAATAATGCGCGCTCTTGGTGAGGAGTATCAGGTTTGGCGGCTAGCTGAGCCTAAAACTTGGCAAGCTGATTTCTATCGCCGCCCTCTTCAAGATGAACGCGGAAAAATCCTCTGGGAATTGCTCATTTGCGATCCCAGCCGCAACTTCGTCTACGTTGCCCAGTGTCCTCAATCGGAAGCCAATTCCGACTGGTTAGCTTCCCAACTGCAAACTGCTGCTGAGGGTCAACTCCCCGACTTAATTCAAGTTTTTCGTCCCCAGTCGGTGAGTTTGTTGGAAGCCGCAAGTCAAAAACTCGAAATTCCTATCGAAGCTACGCGACGCACTGCTGCCCTGAAGCAAGAACTACAACAGCGCGCACGCAACTATCCCAGCCTCGATAATTACACCGGCGCTACTTACGAACCAATCAAACTAGAAAAACCACCGCCACAAGCTTTACCCGAACAACTCTGGGGAGAGCAATGGCGTTTTGTCACCCTAGCTGCCGGAGACCTAGAAGAGAGCTTTCGCGATCGCCCCATTCCCATTTTAGAGATGCCCGCAGCGCTCTTGCCCCTAAATCTGCAAATCGCCTCAACAGTAAAAGTTCCAGGAGTGGTCATTTATGGCGGCAGGCAATCAATGCAGTTAGCGCGTTGGTTAGAAGAAGCCAAACCAGTGGCACTGAATTACGTTCCCACTGAAGTTGGCAAATCTGGAGGGTTGATTTTAGAAGCCGGCTTAGTTGAGCGCTGGATTGTTTTTACCTTTGAAGATCCAGAGGTCGCAAAAGCTGCCCAAACTTATGAACAGCGCAAGCAATCTAGTCAGGGATTACATTTTCTGTTAATACAACCTGATGATTCCGGAATGACTTATAGTGGTTTTTGGTTATTGCGGGAGGAATAATATTAAGTCCGGTTAAGTACCCCTAGTTATGGTAAATAGACGCGACGGACATCTCAAGGTGGAGGGGCTGTGGCGCGGGGATTATAAACTTCCCAGGTTTCCTCGGAAGACAGCCCTTGTGAATTACTTCGCGCCCTTGTAAGCCCCGTGCGAGCTCGGGAGGGGTCGTGGTTCGAGGTTCCCTCGAACCCTTGAGAGCCCCGTTTCGCCACCCGTGTCCTTGAGATGGGGAGAAGCGGCGACACGGAGATATTTCTATGATGGGTAATCAAACCGATTTCACCTGATTGTATAGCAACCTTTCCACACGAAAAAGCGCTCTTCACAAGAGGGCGCTTCTATTTTGCTTTAGTTAACTTAGGTGGGCGTAAATGCCTATTCTATTAGGCTAGGGATTAGCGGATTGGGAGTTGCTATATTTGAGATAAGCGGTGCTAATCTCTTTTTCCAAAGATGCTTAGTGAGTTCAGGATTGATGTTTGCTGGCAAGGTTAATGCGATCACTCAACTGGCGTAGGGTTTGACTAAGATGGGAATCGCCTTGCTGCAATTGCTCGATCTTCTCGCAGCTATACATTACTGTTGTGTGGTCTTTGCCGCCAAACTCCTCGCCGATTCTCGGTAGACTTAACTCGGTATGCTGTCGCATCAAGTACATCCCCACTTGTCTAGCCCAGCTTATTTCCCGGCGTCGAGAATTTCCCTTTAACTCTTCAACCGACACATTAAAGGTGTCTGCTACTGCCATCAAAATCGCTTCTGGAGAAGCTACCACCTTTCCGACAGGTGGATTTAAAGCGGAAGCAATGTTGTCCACCGTGATGGGAAATCCCGAGATAGAAGTGTAAGCCACAGCCCGAATTAAGGCTCCCTCTAGTTCTCGAATGTTAGAAGTGTAGTTCGTGGCAATATACTCAATTACTTCCCGTGGTAGGCGTATATTCTCGTACTCTGCCTGTTTCTGTAAAATCGCCATCCGTGTTTCCAAATCGGGAGCTTGAATATCAGCAATTAAGCCCATCGCAAAGCGAGAAGAGAGGCGTTCCGAGCAGCGGGGAATCTGGTTGGGGGGTCTGTCAGAAGCCAGCACCACCTGCTTACCTGCCTCGTGCAAAGTGTTAAACGTATAGAAAAACTCTTCTTGGGTATATTCCTTGCCTTCAATAAACTGAATGTCGTCAACCAAAAGCACATCTGCTGCCCGATAATGCTCTCGAAAGTGTTGCATGCTGTCTTGGCGAATTGCCGCAATTAGGTCATTCGTAAACTGCTCTGTAGACACATAAAAAATCTTGGAATCGGGGGAGATTTCTAAGCGGTAATGACCAATCGCTTGCATTAAGTGAGTTTTGCCTAAGCCTACTCCGCCACAAATAAACAGCGGATTAAACTCGCGCCCCGGATATTCGGCAACAGCTAGGGAAGCAGCATGCGCCATGCGGTTATTTGAACCCACCACAAAGCGAGAAAAAACGTATTTGGGATTGAGTTCACTCTTGCTCAGTCGGCTGCTAGGCAAGCTATCCGACCGATTGGTGGTTGAGCTTGACAAAGAAGCATCATCGCTTTGAGCAACTGCGATTTGGATTTCAATGGGTTGACCGACAATATCTTGCACTGCCTCGGCAATTGTGGTGATGTAGTGCTTCTGCAACCAGTTGCGGGCAAAGGGATTGGGAGCGCGAATGACCAAGGAGTTGTTGTTCCACTCCTCGGCACTAGCAGTCTCAATCCAGGTTTCAAAGCTAGGTTGGCTCAGTTGTTGTTGTAGGCGCTCCTGGACTTGACTCCAGAGTTGTTGTGGGGACATCTCCACGGGCTTGTCTCCGCCACTCACTTAGATTTTCGACACTTCGCGCTTGATGGCAATCGTTTTATGTACTCTAAGTTAGCGATCACTTCTTAATACTCAATCGTGACAGAACTTCCCGAAATTGCTCACTTACGCCAGACCTATACGCTAAGAAAGAATTCAAAATTCTGAATTGAGCTGCTGTTGGTTAATTCAGGAAATCCACTTTCATATTTAGAGACGTGCTACCTGTCCGGTTTACCATCTCGCTTCCGTCAACGGCGCTAAACCCATTACGTTCATAAAAACGCTTGGCGGGATTCGTCGCTCTCACGCTTAGCGATACAGATGGATAATACGCTTTCGCCGCTTCCAGCAGATGAATAAGCAACTGCGTTCCCACTCCGCTGTTTCTATAGTGAGGGAGAACGGCGATCGCCAATTCTGGTGTAGTATCATCAACGTAGCCGTAGCCCTTCTCTTCGCCTGTTAGCAGACGCAGCCACGTAGCTCCTATCGCTTGGTTGCTGTTTAACTCCATAGCAACAAAACCCATGTCATCTTCCCGTCCCCAATTTTTAACGTACTTGGCAAGGTTAGGATAATTCCTAACGGCTGCCAATGGCTCCCCCTCCTCTGCTAGATGGGCTGCTTCATACAGCATTTGCCACAAAAATGTCTCATCTCCATTTGTTAGGGCTCGAATGTAGTAGTCCATCTCGCTTTCAAGTACCGTTTGCTCCTCCTATTTAATCACCTCACTTCGCTCTATTTCTGAATTCGTTTTTGAATGTACCAGGAGAGAGGAGTTCCAACACCAGAAAGGGATTAACTCCTTATTGCCAAATGACATAACTCCAGCGTAGTTCCTCTCCTGCATAGAGACGGGAAACTCCCAAGACGGCGAACCAGTCAGGGCGTTTGTACCAGCGAGTGTGACGAGGGTCATAGTAGAGATTGAGGTCAGTGGCGACAAACACTTCGTTGGTGAGGTGACTAGGAGGGCGAAAGGTTTCTTCTAGCAGCCGGGGTTGATAGATGTGAAACTGGTCTGGCAAACCGGCTCCTCTAGTTTTTCACTGGGAAGGTCATACATTGTCGGCAGGGTTTCATGGGGGGACGAGGCGGTCACTTTGATACATGGTCGCTGGCGATGGAAAGGGTGTTAAACAAATCACAGAGGACACGGAGAGAGAGTTGCATGCGGTGTCCTAACCAAGAGGAGAGGCATATTGATCTATCTATATACCAAAATATAGAGTAGGGCTGCGTAAGTCCCGTATAGTATCTATCAATCTGTCCCCCTATTTCGCAGGTAATGATTGATAAATAGCTAAAAAACAAAGCAACTTTCATTACCTACTCAGTATTTTTTTGCTTTTGATGATGCACTTCAATTACTGTGCCGACGTTGCCACGTGGAGCAAAATTTCCTTTAACATTTACTTCTAAAGGAGCGCAAGCGGCAACAAAATCATCTAAAATTTGATTAACTGCTTCTTCGTGAGAAATGTAGCGATCGCGGTAGCTATTGATATACAACTTAATTGCTTTTAACTCTACTACCGACTCATCCGGTGAATAGGTGATATCAATAGTGGCGAAGTCTGGATACCCCGAAAATGGACATTTACAGGTAAATTCGGGCAGTGTAATATTAATATTGTAGCGCCGTCCTGGTCGTGGATCGGGAAAGGTAACTATTTGCCCTTGGGCGATCGCCCGCTCGCCGTATCTCACCTCATTCGTTTCTATTTCGGGCGATGATTGGCTTGAAAACTCATTCATACGTTGTAGGAGTTAGAACGTGTCTTGCGAGGAATCGGGACTCGCTGCCTCCCAGTCGGGACAATTTTCATCATCCCAACCGTAGGGATGCATACCACAGACGAGCAAACTTCCCCCATAAATATAACCATGGTAGTGGCGGCAGCCCATGCAAGCAGGATGATTTTCTGGCGTTGGTTCTACCCTAGAGGCGATTCCCAACTCTGTTTCGTCTACGATGTCATCCTCGAGTTCTGTGTAAATCTCGACGATGGGCTCAAAGATATCCTGCCAAAATTCCTCTGCTTCAGTCGCCATCGTGATTTCGACTTCCTCAGCTACAGCCTCGGCTGCTTCACTGACATCTTGGAAGAACTGCTCGACTTCAACAGCCACTATTTCGCAGAGTTCCAAAAATTCTTTTGACCCGTTTTCCATTTTAGGTCTCCGATTGCTTTCGGGGTAGTACGCTTATCTCGCTGTCTTAAAGTTTATGGGCTACTTGCGTCTTAGCTGACGTAGCTCCTCTTGTAGAGATTCTACCTGTTGACGCAAGGTATCAACTTCGTTAGAAGTTTCCTGAGTTTGCTCCTCCTCATCGGACAGAATCTCAATATGTCGCGGTTCCCTATCTTGTTGGGCATCTTGGGGCGGTTTAACAGTTCCTTTTTGAGCATCGTTGACTAGTTCGTCAACAAACTTACGAGCTTCTTCGCTTGTCATCTCGCCCCGCGCCACCATCTCATCTGCTAGTTTCTGCCCTTGGCTGCGCAATTCCTGGATCTTGACATTTGCTTGCTCACTTGCGTAGTCAGCCAGTCCCACGCCTAGATAAAATGCTCTTTGCACAATGTTCCCGAACTGATTCATTTGAAGTGAAGCTCCTAAAAACGTGCTATCCTTTCTTTTCTAATTCCAGGATACGCGCGAAAAGGGGAAACCGACCACCAAGTATAGGGAAACGAGAAAACTCCTGTGCTTTCAGTAGCAGTACTACTATACACTGAAATCCTTTAGGTAAAGTGTAGAAAAGACCCTTAAATAATAAGGACCCGGAACTCACGCCTATCTCAAGCATCCCTTATTGCTGCTACCTTCCGGTCCTGACAAGGTTCGGGCGTTGAGATCGCGTGAGCCCGGATCGCTTTAAGCATAACATATCGCCCTAGCTGGTAGCAGGAATTAGGAGGGATTCTGTGCAGAAGTGCGGAGAGGGCAAGTGAGGAGTGAGGGGTGAGGAGTTAGCGACCAAAATTAACCCCAATGAAGGGAAAATTTGATCTCTATTTTTAACTCTCTCACGCCCAAACTCATTTGATTAAAACTGTCTTTTGAATTTCTAACCCTCTCACACTCTCACGCGCTCACGCCTCACTTTCCCCTCTGCTCCCCGAGAGCCCCTCTGTTCCCTTCAGTGTCCTCCTTCCTATAAAAGCACTTTTCTATTCCACCACGATGCGCCACTCGTGAAGCTGGTATTCGACGCAGCCATTTTTAATCAGCGGGTCTTGGGCAACGACTTCTCTAGCTTCTTCTATTGAGGAGGCTTCAAAGATCATCATTCCGCCTCCAAAATCTGCCCAGTAGCCACTACGCGCTTTATATCCTTTCGCAACCAAGTCTTGGACATAGGCTTGATGAGCAGAAACGTGTTGGTCGAAAGTCGCTTTATCAACGATGCCTTCTTCAATCTTTACGAATGTGGGCATTTTAGTTACGCGGTGTTAGAGATAAATTGTCATTAGTTTTCAGTAGTTTTGGGAATCTAGGATTAGCTTTGGCCAAATCAAAACATCTCTGTTTGATTGCGCTGCTCCCTCCTCAGGAAGTACAGCAATTCGCTAATGAGATCAAGCAGCACTTTGCTGAAGTTTACAATAGTCACCATGCACAAAAATCTCCGCCACACGTTACCCTACAACCGCCGTTTCATTGGCAACAGGAAGACTCGCCCACCCTGGAACAAAAATTGAGCCACTTTGCCAAAGCTCAATCCCCCGTGCCAATGACCCTTTCTGGTTTTGGAGCCTTTGCCCCCCGCGTCATCTACATTAACGTTCTCAAAACACCGCAACTGCTGGCGATGCAAAAACAATTAATGACGGAGCTGGAAGAATCTTTCGGTATTGTCCACCCAGCCTCTAAAAATCGCCCTTTTAGCCCGCATCTGACAGTAGCTTTCCGAGATTTAACTAAGCCCAACTTTCGAGCAGCGTGGCAAGAATTTCAGCAGCGATCACTATACTTTGAGTTTACAGTCTCGCAACTAACACTACTCATTCACAACGGCAAACAGTGGGAAATTGGAAATGAGTTTTCCTTTGAAGGTGAGGGGTGAAGAGGTGCGGAGGTGCGGAGGGGAAATAGTTTCCTATGCGTTAATTCTTGTCCTCTGCCCCCCGAGAGCCCCTCTGCTTTTTCTCACGCCCTCACGCACTCACTTCTTCCTCTGCTCCCCTGCTCCCGTGTCTTATTTGATCCAAAGCATAAAGGGCAAGCGAGCATAGATTCCCTTGGGGTCATTCAGGTTTTTAAAAGCTGCTAAATCTTCTTTGAACTTCAGTAATTCAGCATTGAGCGGGTCAAGCTGTTTGGCTCCTTGGGCTTTAACATCACCCGCTAGCCTTTTTAAAACTTCTTGTCTAAGACTACGCTGTTCTGGATATACTTGGATTTCCCAATCCTCGCCTAGTTTCGCTTTTTGGGCAGCAAACTTAATGGCAGTATTAAGCCCTCCAATCTGGTCAACTAAGCCGATATTTTGGGCATCTTGACCTGACCAAATCCGTCCTTGGGCAATTTCGGAGGCTCTTTCTCGCGAAATATTGCGGTACTTTACCACTTTGTCAAGAAAAGTATTATAGATTCTCTCAACTTGTTCTTGATAAACTTGCAACTCTTGTTTAGTTTTGGGACGAATAATGGTATTGATGTTAGCCAAATCGCTTGTTTTGACGACACCCCAAGTGATACCGTTTTCATTAGCGATTTCTTCTACATTGGGCAATAAGCCAAAAACGCCAATAGAGCCAGTGAGCGTGGTGGATTCGGCAAAAATCTGATCAGCCCCGCTCGCAATCCAATAGCCGCCAGAGGCAGCCTTATTTCCCATCGAAACTATGACAGGCTTCTGCTTGCTAGTGAGTTGCACCTGCCGCAGAATTACTTCTGAGGCTGTCGCACTGCCACCAGGACTATTGATGCGTAGCACGACAGCTTTAACATTTTCGTGTTCTCGCAGTTGGCGCAACTTCTCGGCAAAGCGATCGCTCCCGACTTGTTGAATGCCACCTTGACCATTGACAATCGCGCCTTCGGCATATACTAGGGCAATTTTGTTTTCAGAGGAGCGCTGCTCTAAGGCATGATCTGCGTAGTTACTGAGGCTGACTTTCCGAAATGAGCCGCCTTCGTTGCCATTACCACTCAGTTCTTTGAGATCAGCAGCAACTTGATCGAAGTAAGCGACTTGATCGACTAACCCCGCCGAGCGAGCTTGTTCAGGGGATAGAATAGCTTGGTTATTTGCGATCACCTGTAGCTCTTGCGGAGTTAACTCGCGCCCTTCTCCCACTGCCGAGAGAAATTCCCCCCAGATGTCATCCAATAACTCATTGAGCTGTTGTCGACTCGCACTCGAGAAATTCTGTCGGGTAAAGGGTTCAACAGCAGATTTGTACTGCCCTGCCCTAGTAATTTGAACCCCAACACCATACTGTTCTAGCGCTCCACCAAAGAATGTCTGTTGGGAACTTAAGCCATTGATTTTGATCGTCCCAATGGGGTTAAGGACAACTGTGTCGGCAACTGAGCCTAGATAATATTGCTTTTCTCCCCAATCCACATCGTAGGCAATGATAGGCTTGCCAGCGTCGCGAAACTCTTCCAGGGCGGTGCGTACTTCCTGGAGAATGGCATAACCAGTGCTGCTGCTGCCTACTTGACTACCATCTAAAAAAAGTGCCGAAATGCGCTCATCTTGAGCTGCTTTCTCGATGGAGTTGACGGCTCGACGGAGAGTTACAGTGTCAGTGTCTTCGCCCGAAAGTGCCTGTGTGATCGTGAGCGGCGGTTCAGTCTCGCTAATCTGGGTGGAGAGATCGAATGTCAACACCGATTTGTCTGCCACCTCTACTCCCTGATCCCTGGAAGCTAGCGTAATGAGCAACACAGC
Source organism: Cyanobacteria bacterium QS_4_48_99 (assembly GCA_003021505.1). Lineage (GTDB taxonomy): Bacteria > Cyanobacteriota > Cyanobacteriia > Cyanobacteriales > Rubidibacteraceae > QS-4-48-99. The sequence goes on from PXPT01000121.1 coordinate 21,728, forward strand.
TAATCCACCTGCTCCCAAAGCAAAAAATAGAATTAGTCCAGCAAGGCTACCAACGAGACTAGCGAAAGTTTGTTTCCAAAATTGACGCATCTCTGCTGTTCCTCTGCGAGTTTGCGGTTCGTTTTTCGAGTGAGCGATCGCTTCTGAGGGTCAAATTCGCATGTTTAGCACTACCTACGACTCACTTGCTTTGATTAACTCCACTGCGTCCCGTCCATCAATCTCTTCAAGATAAACCTTCACTTGTTCTTCAGTCGAGGTGGGCAGCTTTTTGCCCGTGAAGTCAGGATGAATCGGCAGTTGACGGTGTCCGCGATCTACCAAAACCACTAACCAAATTGCTTCGGGTCGTCCATATTCAGTCGCTGCATTCAAAGCGGCCCGAACTGTGCGCCCTTTATAGATTACATCATCAACTAGCACGACTGTTTTGCCAGTGAGGTCAAAAGGAATTTCTGTTTTGGCGGGAGTTCGCACGCCAATGAGATCCAGGTCATCCCGATAAAAAGTAATATCGAGTGCCCCCACTGGTACTGGCACTTGTTCTAATGTCTGAATCTGATGCGCGAGCGATCGCGCCAAAGGAACCCCTTTAGTGTAAACTCCCAACAAACTAAGCTTGCCCACATCGCCAGCTTTTTCAATCACCTGGGAGGCTAGGCGAGTTAGGGTGCGACGGATTTCGTCGGCAGAAAGAATTTCGAGCACCTGGGCAGGCATGGTTGGGGTAATTGAGCTGATTCGTTTATCATATCGCACTAACTAAACCAACTTCTCTAAAAGTAAGCCCACCAACCCTATCCCCAGCCAAATTAGAAAACAATTGCGGGTTAACCCCAGTGCTTGATGAACTTGGGCGGATGTAATCGGGTGTGTCGGTTCGCCAAGGAGTGGTTTATGTTTAACCACGCCACCATAGCGGTTAGTTCCTCCAAGCTGTACGTCCAGAATTGCAGCAAAGGCACATTCACTCCAACCCGCGTTCGGACTCGGGTCTTTAATGGCATCGCGGCGGCACAAATGCCATGTTTGTTGCGGCGCTCCTGACATTAGTGACAGAGTTAAGACGGTCAGACGACAGGGCACAAGTGTCAGAAAGTCTTCCACTTGCGCGCTGAACCAGCCTAAATCTGTGAACGGTTCTCGTTGGTAACCCACCATCGAATCTAGGGTGCTGGCAGCTTTATAGGCTAGCGCTAGGGGAAGGCTACCCACCCCAGGAATAAACGCTCCGATCAGGGCGTAGAAAAGCGGTGCAGTCACGCCATCGGTAGTATTTTCTGCAATGGTTTCAACAATAGCGCGATGGATGTCCTCGGGAGAGAGGTTTTCTGTATCTCGCCCCACGTACTGACTGAGCCTAGAACGAGCTTCCTCCACATCCCCAGCACTCAAAGGTGGTAGTACATCAATCGCTGCTGCCTGTAAACTACGAGCGGCAAAACAGCTTGCTAGCAGAATTGCCTCGATTCCTACACCGAACCAGGGATGAATCCCACTTGCTGCTTGCAGGATTAACCAACCGACAAGCCCACTTCCGAGTATCGCTCCTACGCCTAGCCCAATCCCGGCTAATCGCCGTACTAAGTGACTATGCCAGCGGTTAATGACTAGATAGTTGTAACTAGAAATACCCCAACCCATGACTTGCACGGGATGGAGCCAACCCCGAGGATCACCAATTAGGTAATCCAGGCTAGCAGCTAGCAGTAAAACCAGGATAGATGTGGGGAACTCACTAATATTGTCGATATGATTAATTTTTACTCCCTATTTTGGTTAGCAACTGACTCGTTTCTAATTTTGTGGACGTTTTCTTCCCAATTGACTCCATCAAAAGGAGTGATGTGGAATCGAGATAAAACCTCCCTATTGAGACAACAAACCTTAATAGCATCAGGATGAGAACGAGAGCGACAAAAAGGGTGAATACCGCATATGGAGCAAAATGTATGTTTGGCGATGTGAATGTTAAAGGTATAGGTAGTTAAAACTTCAGCACCACTGAGTAAACTAAATTGTTCTGGCTGAACGTGTAAAGGTAAGAAACCCTTTTTTTGGCAAATCGAGCAGTTCAATCCCTTGCTTGGTGGTTGTCCACAACGACACTAAAGTGAACAGCACCTTAGTGACAGCCGCCTTGATAGGTGACGGGTTCGTTCATTTGTTTCTCCGAAACACTTTTTCAGGATTTTAAACAATGAAGTTGGTTTGTTCCCCTTGCGCTGCTTGCCAGCTTCGGGCATCGTAGTAAAGGTCTGCTAAGTTTATCCCATAGAGGGCTTCTTTCAGTTTTTGATGAAGTTGCCGCCATAAACTTAAAGTTACCCAATCTTCTGCTTGAGTTGCGTCGGGAGTATGGTGATACAACGGTTCGACGGTTTCGCCCACAGCTTTTAAAATTTGCCCAAGCGCAATTTCAGCAGGCTTACGAGCGAGTTGATATCCTCCTTGAGAACCGCGAACTGATTCAACTAAGCCAGCACGACGCATTTCGATGAGCAGCTTTTCTAAATAGGGAGGGGGTAAATTTTGCCGAGTGGCGATCGCTTTAACAGAAGTGGGACCATAACCAGGCTGTAAACTGAGATCAAGCAAGGCTTTAACGCTGTAATGCCCACGCGTGGTTAGCTTCATTTTTTTCCATGAGTTGGTAAGTAGCTAGACACCGAAAAACTTTAAATAAGAATCCTCTGCTTGTTGGGTGAGCTGATTTTTTATGCTCTCTCACTGCCATAGAGGGGAGAGAGTGAAACGCTTATCAGTTGGTAGGCGATCAACTATATCATCTATCCTAGTTGGAAAAAAACGACTCAACAGCTATTCAGCACGATTGCTCAGTTTTTATCGAGGCTAGCAAAGGATCATTTTCAATTTTGAGAAGCTCTTAAGCGTTCACCAAATCAATCCTGGATAGAGTAAGAGATTAGATTGAATAAATTGAGTAAATGTAATATAGTTTGATAGGCTCATCCTACACAAATATTTTACGTCTTTGCTAGGCTAGAGCTAATTAGCAAACCTGTAAACCACTTAAGTAATTAGATAGAGTTCCAGTTGATGGCCAAAAAGAAAAAAGTCGACCCCTTAACTGGCGAAGCGTTAGTCAAGAAAGTTAGGGAGCTAGGAAACCTTAGCAGAGAGGAAAAAGCAAGAGCTTGTGGCTACTACACCGTTACCAGAAATGGTGTGGAGCGAGTCAACATGATGAAATTCCTCAATGCCCTAATTGATGCCGAAGGAATCGCGTTAGACAGCATTGCCAACGGACACGGACGGGGTGGACGCTCTGCGAGCTATCGCATTAGCGTTCAGTCTAACGGTAACTTGCTCATTGGCTCTGCTTACACTAAAAAGATGGGATTAAAACCAGGGGATGAGTTTGAAGTCACTCTAGGACGCAAACATATTCATCTCAAACAAATTAGTGGTTCCGACGAGGTAGATGAGGAACCTTAAGCAACTCACTTTGCCAAAATATGTCAGGCTGGTAATGCTGATCAAGCTAAGTTGGGCTAACCAGGGCTGTATATAAGATAAAGTCCGGTTCAACACCCATGATTAGACAAACCAGAAGATACGGGGACGCGGAAAGTTGTTGATTGTGTGTAATCAAAAGGATTTGATTTAAGCAACAAGTGCGCAATTAATACTCTTGTTGAGGTTCAAGTAAGGTAGTGGTTACTTTTTCTTGCTGATTAATCGAGGCAGGCGAGTAGAAACCCGCTGTCTTTATATAGCTATGAGGTGTTATTTAACTGCTTCATTAGCCCGAATCTTTTCTTTACTGAGGAGAACCCAATCTTGTGTAAGCGTGTAGAGGCGATGTCCCGATTTTAAATCGAGCTGCTTGAAGGTATTAGCGTCGAGCAGTAGGTAAGGCGATGATGCTTGCTCCCAACGTTGTTTGAGTTCTTGGTTAGTCGCTGGAATAACGCGGCGATCGCTATAAAAATTGAGTGAAGGACGTTCGTAGTCGAAGGAAGTATAAACAACCTCACCGGGAGGAGTACCGCGTTGGATAAGGGCAGCAACGGGGTTAACCGGGTAAGTCTCATTTAACTCCCACAGCCAGTGAGAAGAACTCACCAATAGCAGCAGCGAGACATACATTCCCCAAAACAGAATCGTCATAAACTGCTGGTCATTTCGCGCGACTAGCACGGCTGCGACTGCCATAGTCAAGGCGACTGCACTTATAATGACCACTAACGAGTGATCGCTTGCTTCACTGATACAAAAGTAAACACTTGCCGCACCCGCTCCCACTGTTAATAGCGCTAAAACGATTGTCCAAGCGCGGGGATAGGAACGGTAACTTGGCCAGTGCCAAACTTCTGCTAGCTTCGCTCCCCCAGCCAGGGCAAGAGCTGGGTAAATGGGCAGAATATACCAGGGAAGCTTAGTCACCATCACAGAGACGGCAAAGAAATAAATCCCGCTCCAAACGAGGACGAGCTTTGCCCAGCCCCAGTTGCGATTTTTCCAGGCAAGTCGGATCCCGTAGAGGGAGAAAAGCAGCCAGGGAAATGACCGGAGTAAAGGCATGAAGTAATACCAGGGAGGAGCGCCATGCTCGTCCACTTCGCCCCAAATCCGCTGTAGAGACTGATCGACAATGCCAGTACCGATAAATTCTTGATGGTAGTGCCACCACGCGGCAGCGAACCAGGCAACCGCAGGCGCACTCCCCAGCAAGATCCCTCCCCACAGATAGGCACTGCGCAGCAGTCGCGGGGTATCCCAAGCTAGAAATGCTAGGGCAACCGTTCCGAGAAGCAAGCCCATCATTCCCTTAGTCAGGCAAATCAAGCCAAAGCCAATTCCTACCCCCAAAGACCAGCGTAAGTCACGACGCGAGGCACTTGCGCACCAAATCATCAACATCGCAAAGCAAAGCACCGAACCATCGAGCATCGCCAGCCGCCCGTGACGCACCACTGGTAATAAAGTTAAGTAAATCAACGCCGAGAAAATTGCTGGTCTCCGGTAAGGAAAAATTTCTCGACCAATCCCATAAAGCAGCGGCACAGAAATTGCTGTCAGGATTGCCCCAGGAAAGCGTGCTGTCCATTCATTAACGCCGCCAAGCGAGTAAGCCAGAGCAATTAACCCATGAATCAAAGGCGGTTTATTCAGATAAGGTGACTCCCATAAGGTGGGGAAAAGCCATCGCTGCGACTCCGGTGGCGCACGCCAAATTTCTTTTGCTACCTGTGCTACTGTCCCCTCGTCCCAATCTCGCAACGGTAAACCGCCTAGGTTGGTCAAAAATAAAATTAGGGCAGCCAGGAGTAACCCCAAAATCCATAGCCATTCCATCCGACGCTCGATTCGGCGAGCTTGGTTTCGGGGAAGGTTCCAAGCAAAAGTGGGACGAGTCATACTCGATTACTGCGATTGTTAACCACGATTTCTTTTAAAAATCTTCCTCAAGAGAGGGAGGCGATCGCCACCAACTTGTTCGATAATCTCAGGTATAAAGATAGCCTGGCAAAAAATGACTGAGTTCGATTTTACAAATCAAATTTGCAAAAATCCTACCCGTTTATAAGTTGGATGCTTGTGCTTAGTATAAAACTTTACTAGTGACCGCAGCTCTGGCGGATACCGAAAGGATTACCGTAAAATGGCAGTTCTGTGCTGTCCAGTGCATAGCTATACTGGGCTCCTCTCAAAATTTAGCCTCGCTTGCATAGATAGAACTTTAACTTGGAGTTAACCGCCTGGGACAACCACGCCTATGGAAGAATCGTTTGAACTAACCCTGCAAATTGTGATTGCTGTCTTCGCAGGCATCAGTGCTCAGGTATTCGGTGAATATTTCAAAGTACCCAGTATTGTCTTTTTACTGCTGTTTGGCATTCTTCTTGGTTCCGATGGCTTGGGGCTGCTCCACCCCCAGGAATTAGGGGTTGGTTTGGAAGTGATTGTTGCGCTCTCAGTGGCAGTCATTCTGTTTGAAGGAGGGCTTAATCTGGAATTGCGAGACTTGGGGTTGGTCTCGCGTAGCCTCCGCAACCTCGTCACCCTGGGAACCGGGATCACCCTATTTGGCGGTGGCATGGCGGCGCACTGGCTGGGAGAATTCCCCTGGTCGCTTGCCTTTCTCTATGCCTCTCTCGTTGTGGTTACAGGACCGACTGTAATTAGCCCCCTGCTCAAGCAAGTCGCAGTAGACAGACAAGTTGCCACTCTACTGGAGGGGGAAGGTGTCTTAGTTGACCCCATCGGAGCCATACTTGCCGTCGTTGTCTTCGACTCCATTTTAAACAGCGATACCGGTGCGATCGCATTTTTCAGTGGTCTGCTCCTGCGCCTGGGGATAGGTGCTGCCATTGGCGCGGCGGGCGGAGGATTGCTGGGCTTAATCTTGAAAAAGCAAGCCTACTTTCTTTCCGAAGAGCTGAAAACCCTGGTGGTGTTGGCGGGCGTGTGGGGATTATTTGGCATTGCCCAGAGCATCCGCAGTGAGTCGGGGCTGATGGCTACTGTGGTTGCTGGTATTGTGCTGAGAGCTTTCTCGATTCCCGAGGAGCGCACCTTACGGCGGTTTCAAGGGCAATTAACCATCTTGGGCGTTTCCGTCCTGTTTATTTTGCTGGCAGCAGAACTGTCCATTGACAGTATCTTTGCTTTGGGTTGGGGCAGTGTCTTAACCGTCGGTGCCCTCATGTTCGTGGTGCGCCCAATTAGTATCCCTTTGTGTACTTGGGGAAGTGGGCTGAACTGGCGGCAGAAACTTTTCTTGGCTTGGGTAGCTCCCAAAGGGATTGTTTCTGCTTCAGTAGCTTCCTTATTTGCCATTCTGTTGACCCAGCGAGGAATCAATGGTGGAGATTCACTGAAAGCACTGGTTTTCCTCACCATCATAATGACAGTGTTTATGCAGGGACTAACGGCGCGTTGGGTCGCCCGGTGGTTAAACATTACTTCCGAGGAGGCAAGCGGGGCAGTAATTATTGGTTGTAATCCCCTTGGTCGCTTGCTGGGTCGTTTGTTCCAAGAGCAGGGAGAGTCGGTGGTGCTGATTGACACTGACCCAGAAGCCTGCCAAAAGACAGAAGGGGAGAATCTGCAAGTGTTTCAAAGTAGTGGTTTGGACGCGAATGTCCTCGAAGAAGCAGGAATTGAGTCGATTGGTAGTTTCCTGGCAATGACCAATAACGGGGAGGTAAATTTAGTCCTAGCTCAACGGGCTTTCGAGGAATTTCATCCGCCTCGGGTGTTTGCGGCATTTCCCCGGAATTCCCCCGCTAATCCCACTACCAACCAAACTCAAGTTAACCAGGCTTTTGTCTCTCAAGTCCCGATTAAGAGTTGGAACCAGTATCTTCAAGAGGGACAAGTGAAACTAGGTAAAACAGTTCTCAAAGAGGAAGGATTTTCTTTTCAACGGGAACATTTTCAAGGCTTAATTCGTTCAGGAGAACTCTTGCCTTTGCTGGTGCAACGGAAGAGTCGCCTGCAGGTGGTGAAAGCTTACCAACAATGGCAAATCGGAGATGAAATTATTTATCTACTCTGCGACCCCAGACCAAAACTCTTGAAGCGTCTCTCCGGTGCCAGTCCCTCTTCTCGTTTGGGATTAGAAACTTTGTCTGAGGTGGAGGAAGTGCCCATTGCCTCTCCAGTTTCCGACACTGCGGTGCAGAAAATTACAGAACTTTTTAAGCGGTAATCATGCTCGCTCGAGTGCAGTGTTGCTAGCTCACAGCTTTTCAGGAATTGCACTCAGTTTGAGAATTTATAAGATAGGATTAAAGGATCTAGATCCGTTAGCTTTATTAGCAAGGCAGAAAAGTATGGATGTCAAATTGGTAATGCTGATTCTGGCAGGGGTGTTTATCTTGGCATCCCTGTTTTTCGGGACTCAGAACGGATTTTACAATTCGCAAGATTACCACGGGGATGGTTCTTCTCACTAACTGGCTGAGCGGAGCAATATAGGCGTAATTACCCCAAAAGTCTGGTGGGAAGAGTTACGCCAGCGCTTATCCAAAATTGCGCTCAAATCAGCAACTTTCTTCCAGCTAGCAATTTTTCAGTAGAGCAAGCATGAGTCAACATCGTCCGACCGCTTCTGACACCTCACTTGCTTGTTTCCCTTATGGTGTCGGTCACGGTTCGGAGGGAGTTTGCCTGTTGGTGCATATGGGTCCCCACCGCATTCTCCTCGACTGCGGTTTGAGCAATCCCCAGTCCCTGCTAGATTTGCCCGAGCCTCCTGCTGACTTGGTGTTGTGTACCCATGCCCATTCTGACCACGCTCAAGGATTGCTGGCACTTCACCAAGCGTTTCCGCAGATGCCCATTTATGGGAGCGAAGTGACAACTGAGCTACTGCCTCTCAATTGGTCGCATTTGCAAGCCTCGGAAGTTCCCCAATTTTGTCAGGCTCTACCGTGGCGATCGCCTGTGGAATTTCGGGGGGGACTCAGTGTCGAGTTGTTTCCTGCTGGGCATCTGCCAGGAGCAGCCGCCATCTTTCTCACCTATACCACTCCGACACGCTCCTACAAATTGCTTTACACAGGGGATTTTTCCCTGTCTAACTCGCGGCTAGTAGAGGGACTATCCCTGGAGACTCTGCGGGGATCAGCACCAGATGCGCTGATTATTGAAGGTAGCTACGGAACCGCGCGACATCCTCACCGTCGCCAACAGGAAAATCAGCTCATAGAGCAGATTAATCGCATCCTCTCCAATCAAGAGAGCATCCTACTCCCGGTGCCTTCGGTGGGCATCGGTCAAGAAATCCTCATGCTCTTGCGCTCTCACCATCAGTTCACTGGTCGCGACCTCGATATCTGGGTCGATGGCAGCGTCGCTACTGGTTGCGATGCCTATCTGGAACTGCTCCCCCACCTGCCAGCGTCAGTACAGAACTTTGCCAAGCATCAGCCCCTGTTTTGGGACGAACGGGTGCGTCCCCGCCTGCGCCGGATAACTCCCGAAGCCTTCAAACAAGTTGGTCAGTTTCCCTGCATCGTCCTTACAGACTACACAGCAGACTGGGCACAATATTGCCGGGAGGATTTCGGCGCTTGGGCAATCTTACTGCCCAAAAAACCCAGGTTTTCTCTAATCCCCGAACTGGAAAGATTCTTAGCAAGTGCCAACTCACCGCGCCTGAGGGGAGAAACCTATCTCCTTGCCCAGCACAGCGATGGTCTTGGCACCACTCAGCTCATCCACAATTTACGTCCCCAGCACCTCGTTTTTGTCCACGGCTCCTCTACCTATCTGGCCGATTTAACTGGCTTAGAAGAGCTACAAAACCGATACCAATTACATTCCCCTCCGGCTGGCAAACTCGTGGAGCTTCCCTTGGGCGAAACGTTTATCCAACCAGCAGCTCCCCCAGAAACAAACTATGAAGGGGAGTTAGATGAGCAGGAGGAGGTAGTTACCATCGCCTTACCAGCCTCAATCGCTACTGACCCACGTTGGCATAACTTGGCTGATACAGGTTTAGTCAAAGCACGCTGGCAGGGAGAGGAACTAGTCTTGCGAGGATTATCGCAGCGCGAGCTTCTGAGTCACAGCGGCAATGCCAAAATGCCACCCAATGTGGCTTGTTGCGCTAACTGCCGTCATCAGCGGGGGCAGCAGTGTTGCAACCCGGCTTCTGCCCTCTACGGCTTTCAGGTAACGCCAGAGGGATACTGTCCAGTTTTTGAACCCAGAGAACCCGATGAGTGAGCAAAGGTGCGGAGGGGGCAAGTGAGGAGTGCGTAGGTGCGTAGGTGCGGAGGAGAAGATTGATCTGCTTTTTCCCCTCTGCTCCTGAAGCTCCCCTGCTCCTGGAGCCCTCTGCTTTCCCGCGTCCTATTTCCTACTCCTGGTTCGAGTCAGGATGATGAGGGGGAATTTGCTCGGATTCTGGGCACTCGTCCGAAACTGGAGGTTCAACATCTCCTCGCATCACCGAAGCAAGCTTTTGCGTAACCGCGCCAATGCTTTCTAGGCGAACCATCTCCTCCCAGGAACTAATTTCGTCGTCTTCCTCAGTTTCGTAGCGGATGGTAACTAAATCTCCTTCCAGCTCAACAATACTAACTTCTTCTATCCAGCGTTGCTGGTCCCGCAAGAAAATACAAACTTTACGGCCGTTTGTACAGAGTTGATAAATCTTGCGGTGTAGCATAAGTCTCTCCTAAGCTATTTCTTTTTCTTCCTTCTAATTCAACTCTATTGATTTCACTCTCACCGTTAATTGTGGCACAGGCAATACCTTAGGTAAAAGTTTCTAGATCGAATCCGGCTGCAATTATTTAGGCAAGGATATATGGGAAAGCTCAAATTAAAAAGTTGCTCTGCGGGGGCAGCGAAGCAACCTCGTCGCTTCTCACTCCTGAGAAGATTGATGATTGTTAACAATCCTGCGAATGATTGATGCTACGGTTTCGGATTGTTCCACCATCGACATGTGCCCACAATCAGGGATTTCTATCACATTGTTACCGCACGCTTGGAAGAGTTGGTGGAAACTAGCTAAATGATTCACATATTTGGGTTCCATGACTTGATCTTTCGCACCAGCTAGAAAATAAACCGGCTGCCGCAGCCGCGAGACGAGTTGGGGTAGTAGGTGAACCTCGGCTTTAGTAGTTGATTCAAGCAATGCTCCCAAGGCAGCTTGGGCATCAGCCCTAACAAAATCAATTACCCGTTGACGCCCCCAATGACGAGCAATCGGACGAGCCACCATTGCCCGCGTAAACCACAAATCAATTAGCGGCATTCTAAACAACCAGCCAGGACGTCGTTTTACTAGTTGCTGACCAGCCGCCCGAAATCGCTCAAACTCCTCCTTAAGATAAATGCCACCGCCAGCATTCAGACAAATCACGCCTCGAACTTGTTCGCTAAAGTAGTCCGCTCCCCACAGGGCAATGCTACCTCCTAGAGAGTGACCAATCAGCCAAGCCTGATTGATTTCCAACTTTTGCAGTAGAGCGCCTAAGTCCTGCGCATAAGCAGCTAGACTGTAACGGGAACTGGGCTGAGCAGAATTTGATGCCTGTGTTGGGTAACTGGCAGCAGCCTGCGACCCTACAGACTCACCGAAACCTCGCAAGTCATAACTCAGACACTGGTAATGGGGTGCCAATCGCTCAATGATGGGTTGCCAATACTGACGGCTTAAAAGCCAGCCATGAATAAAAACCAGGACAGGAGAAGCGGACGGGCTAGGGGGAGGAGTTAAGTCGTAAGCGTGTGGCACGCCTAGAATTTCGATGGTAGCCATACTTTGATTGTATCGGAGAGCGGTAGTAATCTGGCACCAACTCAACTCTCTGGCTACGCTTAAAGCTATTTTTGATCACAATATTACTAAGCGGCTGAGGATGCACCTTTGTAGAAACGACAGAAGATTTCTCCATTTTCTTATGAAGTCTTCACTGAGCTGCTTCAGGGAATTTATTGGGGTAATGCACTCCTACATTTGTGTTATTGTATAGTTTAGTAACCAGATCCAGAGATTAAAAAGCATGCGGGGCAAATAGAAGCCAGTCTCTTCGTAGGCATTGCCGTAGCCCCTAGGGCATTGGTGCGAGTAAGCTAGAGTCAGGCTAGCCTTCCCCAAAGGAGTAAGGTTCGAGGCTCGAGCTATGCTCAAGTGCACCCTGCGACCTTAATAAAACAATAATAAAGAGTTAGCTGCTAGAGGCGGAAAAGTTCTCCAACTCGCGCGGCGATAATTAGTAAATAACTTAGCCAAATTGGCATGGGTTTTTGGAAAAGCTTGTTTAGCAATCCTGACACTGTATCTAGCTCAGAGAAGACAAAGAAGGAAGAGGAGACGCTCGACCGACGAATAGGTGCTCGCGCCGATGAAAATCGGATTGTACTGAGTACAGATCGAGAAATCGACCTCTACGACCTCGAACAACTCTGCGACGCAGTGGGTTGGTCTCGTCGCCCCTTACATAAGGTAAATAAAGCGATTCAGCATAGTTTTATCGTAGTTTCTATGTGGGAAGTGCGAGGGGCTAGCAAGCGTCTGATTGGGTTTGCCCGCGCCACCTCGGATTGTGCCTTCAACGCCACAATCTGGGATGTAGTGATTCACCCAGATTCCCAGAGCAAGGGGCTAGGAAAAGCTCTAATGAAGTACCTGATTAAAAAGCTTCGCCGCGAAGATATTAGTAACATAACTCTCTTTGCAGATGCTCAAGTAGTAGAATTCTACCAGCGACTGGGATTCATCGAAGACCCTGAGGGGATCAAAGGAATGTTTTGGTATCCAGACTAGTTTTTAAGGTGGTTTTTACCCTAGAAATGCCACAATTGAGTTACACTAGGCATGGAGTTTCGGGATGTAGCGCAGTTTGGTAGCGCGCCTGCTTTGGGAGCAGGATGTCGCAGGTTCAAATCCTGTCATCCCGATTTGACTACTGTAGATGGAATGATTAGAGAAGGCTGGTCTTAGGGCTTTTGTCTAAAAAGTCGTGTAGAAAGCTAAAAGCTCTAAAGTTATTGGCGCGAGGATAGCCCAGTTAACTTTTTTGACGGTTACACCGAAAGGTGGCTAGGCTTCACCGCGTTGTTAAGCAGTATTTTTAAGAAGTAAGGGAACAATGCCGAGTTAACTTCGGTCAGTAAAGATTAACGTAACCTGATACTAAGTTGTGGTTAAAGGTGCTATTACCCCATTTTTGGGGAGGAAGGGGTAGAAAAAAGAGGAAAATTGCAGGCTTGGCCGCATAAAAAGCGAAATGCTTGTATCAAAAAAATTGACCAGTAACTGAAACTAGATAGCAAAATAGAAAGTGTCAGAACAATTGCCCAGGACATGGAACGGCTATGAGGGCGGTGTCTTGGGGTGGCACACCCAGATAAAAACACTCGTGAGGTAAATCGTGATGAAATCATTGCTTCGTTGGGGCGCAACACTGGGGTTAGTTGGAAGTGCCTTACTGGGTTCTTGGTTCTATCCCAATCTGCGATCGCTCGCTTTACCAGAAAAGCAAGTTATACAAACCTTGCAGCAAGTGCCAGTTTTCACCATTGCTAATCAGCAGGGTGCCCCCCTAGTGGCTTCCAGAGATAATCAAAAACAAGCCGCAGGAGTTTTTATTAGTCGGCAAGATGCCCAAACTTTCCTAAAGCGACTAAAAAAAGAAAAACCAGAACTGGCAAAACAAGTCAGAGTTGTCCCTGTGTCTTTAGGGGAAGTTTACAAGCTAGACAAAGCGAATGAAAGCAAAAAAGGTGCTCCAGATTTTACCTACGTTCCCGAACAGGAGCAGGTTAAGTCGGCAGTATCCCTCCTGCGCCAGCAAGGTCAGCAGGTGAAACAGTTTCAGGGAGTGCCGCTGTTTGTTGCTAAAGGTGGACAAGAGCAGGGATATCTGACCCTCCAACAGGGCGAGCAGAAAATTGTCCCCTTCTATTTTGAGAAAGAGCAAATTCAGCAGATGATCAAGCGCTTTAAGCAGCAAAAGCCCGATCTTGCCTCAAATGTACAAATTAAGGTTGTTCCGCTACAGGGCGTGTTACAAAAGTTGCAGACGAGTAACAATAAACAACTGAGGCAAATCAGGCTAGTGCCATCACAGGAAGCGCTCGAATATATACGATCACAGTCCAACTCTGGAGGGGGGAATCAGGCACAACCTCAGCAGCAGTAAGCGGTAATTAAGTGGTTTCGGGGAAACAACTCTCTCGCTGGCGTAGAAATGCCCGTCAAGAAGCGAACGCGGCTGGGATTGCTCCTACGGAAGTCGATTGGCTTTTGCAAGAAGTTGCTGGTTTGGATCAGCTGACGCTCCGTTTAGAGTCGTTTGAAGAGCAAGGGCAGATTGAGTTAAAAATTCCCTTGCCCAAGCTTACCCAACTCTGGCAGCAGCGGCTCTATGAGCGAGTGCCAGTGCAACATCTGGTCGGCGTGACCCCCTGGCGGAATTTTTCCCTTCGGGTATCCCCCGATGTTTTCATTCCGCGACCAGAAACGGAGTACCTAATCGAGCTAGCAGTGAGAGCGACAGAAGCAGGTTCTTCCCAGCACCTCGCATCAGGGAACTGGGTGGATTTAGGAACTGGAAGTGGGGCGATCGCCTTGGGACTGGCACAAGCTTTCCCACAGGCAACCATTCACGCAGTTGATTCTGGCACAGCGGCACTGACGATGGCACAGCAAAATGCAGAAAATCTCGGCTTCAGCAAAAGAATACAATTTTATCAGGGGGATTGGTGGGAGCCTTTCGCTTCCTTGAAAGGTCGGGTGAGCGGCATGGTATCTAATCCACCCTATATTCCCACCCATTTACTACCTCAGCTACAACCAGAAGTTGGCCACCACGAACCCCACCAAGCACTGGATGGCGGCAGCGATGGTCTTGATAGCATTCGCTATCTCGTCAAAACCTCACCTCATTACCTATCTCCCGGGGGAGTCTGGTTAACTGAAATGATGGCAGGGCAGGCAGAGGCAGTCACTCAGTTACTACAGCAGGAGGGAAGTTATGCCCAAGTTCAGATTTTTCCCGATTTAGCCGGAATTGACCGCTTCGCTATGGCATATTGCAGTTAAAAGGTTGAAAGTTAAAAGTTGGAAGGTTTGAAAGCTGGACTTGCTAAAACGCCTGGTTCTTTCTGAATGGGCAGTACATCGAGAGTGTCGGTTTGGGCGCAGTATCGCAAATCCTCATGAGCGTTGAGTCCTAGGAGGCGCTTGCCGTGGCTGGACTGGTGGAGCATTTCTAACAATTTGTCTTGCCAGTGAGTGTAGAGGGCAACCGCGCCAATCACTTCATCATTGCCAATTATTTCCTCCTCAGACTGTCCGCTCTCGCGCCCAAGAGAGTGAGCGATCGCGCCTGCACAAGTGGTATCTTCGAGGGAGTAGCTTCCCTGCCATCCTGAACCCACTAGCCAAACCGTTTCCGGCTGTTTTTCGAGCAGATAGCGGACACAGGAGCGAGTGTTAACCAGTGCAGCACTCACCACGGCTTGCGATTTTTCCACCCGCTGTAGTGCCCGAGTCCCATTGGTGGTACTCAGGAATAAGCGTCGCCCTTTGACTTTTTCGGGAGTAGACTCTAAGGGAGAATTGCCCATGTCGCAGCCTGAGACTTTAGCACCGCCCCGTTCGCCAGCTCGCAGCCGTAGGGAAGCTGACCAATTTTCGCTGACTTGCATCAGTTTTTCTATGTCGTCAAACGCTTGCACTGCCTCAGCCCCAGCATGCAAAGCTGTAGCGATTGTGGTTGTTGCTCGCAAAACATCGATCACCACTGCACAATCGGGCAAATGGTCAGTGGGAGTAAGTTCGGGAGTGTGATAAACAAAAAGCTTCACAGTGGTTGGAGATGAACTGCCATTGCTGTATGTTAACCCAACGGCTGGCAATAACCAAGCAGGCGAGTAGCGATCGTTCTTCGGTAGCTTACTGCTAAACGCTTGTCAGTTTCACTAATTTATCAAGAGTGTTGCGAACCGATACCCGTAGTTGTGCTTCGCTCAGATCAAACCAAGGATCTTCAATTAGTTCTGGATTAGAGCAATAGGCATCTACGTCACTAAACAACTGATCCAAAATCTGAAACTCCCTTGGTGAGAGCAAATCACTTTCATTTTTAAATAGCTGTAAAAACTGCTCCTCAAACTCCTCAGCGCTCTTTTTCTCAGTTACAAAATCTTTCAGCAACACTATATACTTATTCATCTATCCACCCCAAGTTTTCCAGTAGTAATCACTGCCTGAACTTGAAAAGAATTAAGCCTCCAGCCGCTAATATAATTATCTGTTTTGTCCACAATGACATCCAAATTAGTCTTAAGATCGAAGTGATGTGTCACTGGCTGAGTACGATATGTCCCTGAGATAACCTGTACTCTGGCTTGCTGCACATGAGCTTTAAGATTGGCTGCGAAAGCTGTGGCTGTCTGTAAATTGTAATCGCCTGAAATTCCAAAATCAGCAGCGTGTTTGAATTTCTTTTGAAGTTGACGCTCAGAAATTAGAATCATACTAGCTCAACGAGGAGCAAATCTATGTCAGTGGCTTTATCTCTTACTAAAATTCGACTCCACCACCGCTTCTCTATCCTTGTCATAGCTAGCATTTTGTGTGCGGGCGTAAGTATGATGTTGCCTAATGCTGCGGTTGCCGTTCCCCATTCTTCCTGCTCAGAAACCAAGGAAATGTCTAATCATCTGCCTGAAGCTGTGGCTCGTGCAGTTCTGCAACATGCTTCTCAGCAGTCAGGTTTGCCTATTTCCAAACTTCGGATAGTGGAGTCGCAACAACGGAATTGGTCCGATGGCTGTCTCGGTCTTGCTGAACCCGGTATACTCTGTACCCAGGCGATCGTCGAGGGGTGGCGTGTGGTTGTTTCACATAACGAGCAAACCAGAGTCTATCGCACTGATAGCCAGGGAACCCAGGTACGCTTAGAAACTTTAGAAACTGATCCGGCTGAGAATTAGCACAGGAAGCCTGTAGGCGATTTGATGGCAGCGATTGGCGCAGTTACGCCCCATGAATCCAGAGTGGCTCCACACGCAGCAGTTCCCTTTCAAAAGCAGGTTTGTCGAAATTGATTGCCATCTCATCCACTATGTCGATGAAGGTAGCGGATCAACCCTACTGTTACTTCATGGCAATTCTACCTGGTCGTTTCTTTATCGAGAAATTATCAAAGGACTGCGAGACGATTTTCGTTGCGTGGCAGTTGACTATCCAGGATTCTGACTCTCGCAAGCTGCATCAGGCTATGGTTTCACTCCCCAATAACACTCCCTAATCATCGAGCAGTTGGTGCAAAAGCTTGACTTGAGAAAAATTACCCTGTTTTGTCATGATTGGGGCTGTCCCATTGGTCTTGGACTAGCGGGACGACAGCCAGAACGCTTCCGAGGATTCGTGATTGGCAACACCTTTGCTTGGTCTGTCAACGGCAACTTGAAGCTTGAGGCTTTTTCTCGCTTGCTGGGTGGTGCAATGGGAGGCTTTTTGATCCGCAACTTCAACGCTTTTGTTAACCTAATCTTACCTCTGGGGATGCAGCACCCTCCTCACCGCACAGTGATGCAACACTATCGCCGACCTTTTTCTACCCGTGCCTCACGGGAGGTGAATCGGATCTTTGCCTGGGAGATTCTTGGCAGCCGTCCGTTTCTTGAGCAAGTCCATCAAGGTGTATCCCAACTTGCCCATAAGCTAACGCTAATTTTGTGGGGCGCGCGCAATCCTGCTTTCACTCGCCAGCAATGTCTTAGATTTGAGCAGTTATTCCCTAACTCCCAAACTGTTATTCTTCCAAATGCAGGTCACTTCATCGCCGAAGACGCACCAGCGCAGATAGTTGAGCAGTTCCGCTTCTGGTGGCAGGTTAAGGGCTAAGGAGTGGGGAAAAGTAGGAAAAGTCCCTAAGATGCATTTGGGTCTATTCTGGAATGTAAGCGATGAAGTTGTTCTTGCCTGTGGTTGAAATAGGTTAGTTGAAGTAGCATGAGTCCTAAAAAACTTTCAGATTCTGACAAAAAAGACATCCTGGAGCTGTATCGCCAGCCAGACGAAACAACCTCAACTCTGGCAAACCGCTACCAAGTCAGTAGTTCGACAATCAGCCGCTTCCTGAAAAACAACTTGTCGGACTCAGAATACGAGGTACTGATTCAGCAAAAGCGGCTTAGTCGGACTCCTGGTCGTACTCAAGTGCCTAGCCAGGAAATGAGACAGCAGCCAGTAGAGGATCAAAGTGATGCAGGTTCTCAACGTCGGCGTCGTCGCCGTCCCTCAGCACCTTCTAAGCCTGCTACCGAGAGTGAATCACCCTCCCCAACCCCATCAGACCAAACCACCTCCGCCGAGAGTGAATCACCCTCCCCAACCCCATCAGACCAAACCACTCCTGCCACCCAGCAAGCAGAGTCTTACGGCACAGACGAAGAATCCGCTGACGAAGCAGAATTTACGGTTATACAGGAGATGTTGGGAGAAGACTTAGGAGAACTAGAGGAAAACGAGGAAGATCGGGAATATAGCGATGAGGGAAAAGGGGAAGAGCAAGTAGAGGATAAAACTGACCAAGGCAAATCAGAAACCGCTGACATTCAAGTGTTATCGCTATCTGAAGCAAAATTTCCCAAACCTTGCTATCTAGTAGTAGACCGTGCAGCAGAGTTAATTACTCGACCTCTGAAAGAGTTTAGTGACCTGGGGAAAATTCCTGGAGTCGAGATTCAACAGAAGACGTTGCCAGTTTTTGATAATCACAAAGTAGCACGGCGCTTTTCCAATCGTTATCAGCGAGTAATTAAAGTTCCTGATGGTCAAATCCTTGGTAAGACTTGTGCATATCTAGAAGCTAAAGGGATTAGTCGACTGTTAATAGATGGTCAAGTTTACTCTTTGTCTTCACTCTAGACCATATAGGAGTAATCTGAAGCCCCACAGACATAGGTATCCTGTGGGGCCAAGGTCAAATATTTTTGACCAGCTCCTTAAATAG
>PXPT01000122.1 GCA_003021505.1 Cyanobacteria bacterium QS_4_48_99
ATGCTTGATTGACGATTGTGACCATCTAGTTAGTAAAACGGCGGTGACACGAGTTGAAGGAGAAAACAGCCGCTTACGGCCTTACCTCGCAAGATTACATCGACAGACATGTTGCTATTCCCAATCACTTGAAATGCTTGAAGCCTCAATTCGACTGCTGATTTACTACCTTAAATACCGACGAGTACCTGTCCCTATCTAAATCATGCACTTTTTATGCAACGCCTTGGTGACTTATAAGTGGGTGGATTTAACATCCCACCCCTTCGGAACCTCGAACCCCGTGTCCTTTCTTAACTAGCCAAAAGCGGTAAAATGTGACGGTTGTGTTCTGGGACGAAACGCGAGTGATTGAGCGTTATACCCTGCCCGAGATGGGCGAACTGTGGACTGATACCTACAAACTCCAAACTTGGCTACGAGTGGAAATTGCCGTTTGTGAGGCACAGGCGGAATTGGGTTACATCCCAGCCGAGGCAGCCGAAGAAATTAAAGCAAAAGCAAGCTTTGATCCCCAGCGGGTTTTGGAGATCGAGTCCGAAGTTCGCCACGACATGATCGCTTTTCTCACCAACGTTAATGAGTATGTGGGGGATGCAGGCAGATACATTCACTTAGGGTTAACTAGTTCGGATGTCCTCGATACGGCTTTGGCGCTGCAATTGGTGGCAAGTCTGAACCTGATTTTGGAAAGTACTGAACAGCTTACGCAAGCGATTCGCTACCAGGCACAACAACATCGCTACACAGTGATGGTAGGGCGATCGCATGGGATTCATGCTGAACCAATTACGTTTGGGTTTAAGCTGGCGGGTTGGTTGGCGGAGGTGTGTCGTCACCGCGATCGCCTTGTGCGCCTTCGCAATGAAATTGCTGTGGGGAAAATTTCTGGGGCAGTAGGAACTTATGCCAATATCGATCCCCAGGTGGAAGTGATCGCCTGCCAAAAGTTGGGACTCAAACCCGATGTTGCTTCGACGCAGGTTGTCTCGCGCGATCGCCACGCCGAATATATTCAACAACTCGCCTTACTTGCTGCCACAATCGAACGCTTTGCTGTCGAAATTCGCAATCTCCAAAGAACGGATGTTCTAGAAGTGGAAGAATTCTTCACCCAGGGACAAAAAGGTTCTTCCGCCATGCCTCACAAGCGTAATCCCATTCGTTCAGAACGCTTGAGTGGGATTGCCAGAATTATTCGCTCTCACGCGGTTGCTGCCCTAGAAGATGTTGCCCTCTGGCACGAACGAGACATTTCCCATAGTTCGGTAGAACGAGTGATTTTGCCAGATACTTGCATTTACACTCATTTTATGTTGAGCGAAATTGCCGAATTAGTGAAAAACCTGCTGGTTTATCCAGAGAATATGCAGCGGAATCTGAATGTCTACGGCGGTGTAATTTTCAGCCAGCGGGTATTGCTTACCTTGGTGGAAAAAGGCATGAGTCGGGAAGATGCCTACAGCATGGTTCAGTCTTGCGCCCACCAAGCTTGGAACCAACCGGAAGGGAATTTCTATACCTTAATTAGTAATGATGCCCTGGTGAAAAAGTACCTTTCTGCCCAAGAGATTGAAGCTTGCTTCGATCCGCAAAATCACTTGCAGCATTTAGATGAGGTTTATCAGCGGTTGGGGATTTAATGAACCGCGAAGGCGAGGACACGGGTGCCGAATCACTTCCCCGCAGTGAGCTGTCCGTAGCAAAGGGTGCAAAGAATAAAATTAGGGAGTTTGAGTGTTTTCGATTACTTCCAAACCACTTGCAGATTGAGAACGAAGCCTGGTAAGAGTTCCTCTTCTGAAAGTAGAGCAGGGGAATCTAGCATTTCCTATGGCTTTTCCGAGGCAATAATTTTTCACGTGGCGAGTTTTGGGTTAATCAACCAACCAAGTTAAACTCGGCTATTCATATACTCTTTCATCTTATCTGGTGCCACTTTTAAATTATCGGTAGGTGAGATCAATTCCAAGACAAAATTGGGAGCAATGGGAGGAAAATTCTGTTTTTGTTCAGGAGTTAGCGTGTCCCAGCGTTCTTGTCGAATCCAAGCAACCTCGGGAGAGCGATCGCCACCGCCACCGTCGGGAAGTCTGAAACAGGTAGAAGAATCAAATAGCGTACCAAGTCGGGTTTGGCGATTCCAAATTCCGAATTCAATCATAATTTCAGCATTCCAATTACCATTTTCCCCCAGTGGGAGACATACAGCAAATTGCGACTTAATGAAGTACACTAAGCCAGAGATACTTGGGAAGTTATTTGCTTTATGAAAACTTATTCTATTGATCTACGCCAAAAAATTATTGAAGCTTACCAAAATCAAGAAGGCTCTCAGAGACAGTTAGCCAAAAGGTTTAAAGTTAGTTTAAGTTTTATTGAAAAACTTTTTAAGCAGTACAGAGAAACTGGAAGTGTAACGCCTAGTCAAAGAAGGATTTGTCCCTAACTTAACTCCGTACACAGAAATAGTAGAGAAATTAGTTGAAGAAAAAAACGATGCTACTCTCAAAGAATTACAAACATATTTAGAGAACCAAACAGGTGTTAAGGTTGCTCCTAGCAATTTTTGTCGTTTTCTTCAAAAACGCCAGTTAACTCTAAAAAAAAACCAAGCAACTCAAGCAGCTCCAGAAAGAGTCCAAAATCTTCGAGTTCAATATTGGCAACAAGTGAAAGACATAGAACCCTCTAACTTGTTTTTTTGGGATGAAACGGGGATCAATTTAGCTTTAGCACGCCTATGGGGTCGTTCTTTTCGGGGAACTCGTGCCTATAGTCAGCAGCCTTTTTATCCTGGAGTAAATATTACTTTAATTGGCGCGATCACTCTCCGAGGATTTTTAGGAGTAATGACTTTTGACGGTGGAACAAATAGCGTAGCTTTCTGAGTTTTTATCGAGAAGGTTCTCGTTCCTCAACTGTGGCCTGGTGCTTGTGTGGTCATGGATAACTTGCCAGCACATCAAGTCATTGGGGTTCGAGAAATGATTGAATCGGCGGGAGCATCACTGATTTATTTATCTCCTTAGTCTCCTGAATTTAACCCGATTGAACACTATTGGTCTAAACTCAAACAATATTTACGTTCTGTGGCTGCACGCTCTCGCGATGCTTTAGAATATGCCTGATCTTCAGGATTAGATTTGATTTAAAAATGATATCAGAAATTGGTTCGCTCATTGCTGTTACTGTACCTCATAGAGTCGCAAAAAACTGTAATTACAATTTCTCCTCTAGCATGTCGTTCAAATTTAATTTCTGGATTTTTTCGACAAAGCTGATAGAATTGCTCATCCGTGAATTTACAAACAGGATCAAAGTTTATGGTGTAAGTTATCATGGCAACTCTTCCCGATAAGATTGGGGTGCTTCGGCGCGGATTAAGAGTATAAACCTACTAGTATAAGAAGCAATCGCGCATATAATGGGACGCGATTCGATTACTTTCAAACTACTTGCAGATTACTGTTGCTAACTTACGCAATGTTTCTGAGAAGCAACGAGTTCCATAGGGAGGTAATTATTTAAATCCAAAAGCGGCAACAGTAAGGCAACCCCAACCGATAAGAAATGCTGCGCCTCCTAAGGGAGTAATTGCGCCCAGCCATTTAATCCCTGTAAAACTCAAGGCATACAAACTGCCTGAAAAAATCACCATCCCAGCGATAAAGGCGGAACTCGCAGCAACTAACGGCGTTTGCGACACTTCAGCGCAACTCAATAGCAACGCTACCAGCAGCAGTGCTATGGCGTGATACATCTGGTATAGCACCACGCAGATACATTAGGAGATTGTTAAAGGCGGCATCTACACCATCGCGAAAGCGCTCCAATTCATCCCACCGCTTATCCCCTTCTTAAGCACGAACCACCAAGGCTCAAT
>PXPT01000123.1 GCA_003021505.1 Cyanobacteria bacterium QS_4_48_99
CACTACCCTTGGTAATTACAACCGACAGTTGTAGCAAGCTCGCCATCTCATGGAAAACTTCAACCCCTTCGCTCAAGCAGTACCGAGCAATTGCGACACGCTATGACAAAAGCGCCACTAACTTTCTAGGTGCAATTTAGTTGGCTGCTGCCGTTATCTGGCTCCATTGATGACACGCCCTAGACTGCGATTGGCTAGGAGAATTTCCTCTGCTCTTTCTGCATTTACACAAAACTGCGCTCCGTTTTCCATCTGTTGGTAGTCTTGCATAGGCAATGGTAGTGTGAATGTAGGTTGGATTCCAGAGCAAGATGAACTGTCCACAGTGCTGTTGCGAGCGTGTCATCCGACGCTTTTCCCGAGCCTAAAACTTCACCTAAGGCAATGATGCCACCTATTCTGGCAGAAAATTTGGATTCAAGGTTTCTTCGAGGCTATAGGGGCATTCCTTCGGGAAAGTGTCAATTGGCAAGCCAGTCTCGAAGGCTAAGGTCGCTCGGCATCTGTGCAGGAGATTACATAATTAGCACTATGAATGGAATCTAACGTCCTAGCTGAGAGCGGTCACCCCCTTATTAACAAGTAAGGGAGTGTCACTTTCCCGTTAGTAAGGGGGAATAAAGGGGTAGCGCAAGATGTAAGTTATTTCTCAAATCCGCCCTCCTCACTTGCGGTCAATGTCACTGGTTCGATCCGGCTTATTTTATAAACTAGGAACACTTTGATTTCTGTGAGCGCTATGCCCCTCAACTCGCAGTGGTTCACCAAGCAGGAGCGATCGCCAACCGCAATTTTACTCACATATATTTCCCCTCCGTGTTCGCGAGTTCTCCGTCTGGCACTCTACGCTTTTATTCTCGTTGGGATTACACCGCAAGTTGCTCTTGATAAGATTGCGGCAATGTCATGTTATTTGAGACGAGTGATTCAAAGGTGTTGAATCCGCTTTTGGTCAATCTTTCCTTCCTAACTACCCAACCCACTGGTCTAACCACTTATGCGAATAATCTCGTGGCGGAGTTGCGATCGCTCCACCCCACCTTTATCACCCCCCAACCCCTTGCCAAAGCTACCTACTATCCCATTTGTGGCAATCTGAGTGCTGACCAAGGAAGCAAGGGGCACCTCCGCCGTATCCTATGGACACAGCGGAAGCTACCACAAATTTACCAGCGGCTACAAACGAATCTTCTCTTCTCCCCTGTCCCCGAAGCTCCCCTCTATACCCGCTGCCGCTATGTAGTAACGGTTCACGACCTCATTCCCTTGAGGTTTCCCAGGCGCTTTTCACCACTGACATTCTACTGTTGCTACTACGTCCCCCAAGTACTTGCCCGCGCAGAACATATTCTCTGTAATTCCGCTGCCACTGCCAGAGATATCACTAACTTCCTCGGTATCCCAGCCACCAAAATTACCCCCATTCCCCTCGCCTACGACGCTAACCATTTTCGCTGTTTTACTCCCTCCACAGCAAAAGGGAGGGGTTGCCCCTATTTTTTCTACCTGGGACGGCACGACTCTTACAAAAACCTGCACCGACTGATCAGTGCTTTTGCTGCACTTCCCAACTGCCGCGACTGTCAACTCTGGATAGCCGGACCTCCTGACCAACGCTACACGCCTAAACTAGAAGCACAAGCAGCAGAGCTTGGTCTCAGCCAGCAGGTGAATTT
Source organism: Cyanobacteria bacterium QS_4_48_99 (assembly GCA_003021505.1). Classification (GTDB taxonomy): domain Bacteria; phylum Cyanobacteriota; class Cyanobacteriia; order Cyanobacteriales; family Rubidibacteraceae; genus QS-4-48-99. The sequence goes on from PXPT01000123.1 coordinate 1,677, forward strand.
TCTCAACTACGTTCCCTATGAGCAACTCCCAAGGATTATGAATGAAGCAGTTGCCTTCGTTTTCCCTAGTCTTTGGGAAGGCTTTGGTTTACCTGTGCTTGAAGCAATGGCTTGTGGCACTCCAGTGATTACTTCCAACCTCTCATCCCTACCAGAAGTTGCCGGAGATGCTGCTCTCCTAGTTGATCCCTATAACCCCCAGGAACTTACCGCCGCCATGCATGCCCTTGCCACGAATCAGAAATTGCGATCGCACCTTCGCACTCTCAGCCTCCAGCGAGCCAGCCAGTTTAGCTGGACAAAAACTGGACAAGCGACTGTCGAGGTGCTGAAACGTTTTATTTAAGCGATTGGCAGTAGTGCCTTAACTGAGGTGTAGAATGCTTCCGCATCTTGAAGCGCTTGGCTAAACTCTTCCAGTGTAGGCTCTATAGTCTCGGGAATTCGACTACTCGGATAGCGATAAAGAACAGCATACTGGGTCAAATTTTCCGCTGCATCCAGTTTAGTTGACCATTCTGGAACAATCTTTCCGCTGCATCCAGTTTAGTTGACCATTCTGGAACAATCTTTCCGCTGCATCCAGTTTAGTTGACCATTCTGGAACAATCTTGCTAGCTTGCTCGACTAAAACCAGGATGTTGTGCGTTTTCTCCAATCTTTGCTCGTGGAAAATCAGAAACTTTAATCGCTTTCTCTGCTGCTTGTTGGCAGTGGTAAATTGCTACATCTAAGAGTGGCGAGGTTTGATTAGCAAGTGCCCTGGCTGCTTGTAAATCATGTTGAGCTTTGATCAACCATTGCTGTACCTGTCTCAGCCTTTCCTGGCTCACGCTCATAAAGTAACTTTCCTTCATCCAGCACTTGCGCTTCTAAAAATGCATATACCTGAGCGAGTCGCTCAAATTGAGAGCGGGGACTTACCAAAATGTCGACAGAAACTTGCAGTCCTAGCATTACTTTTTGAGCCAGCCTTTGCCAATTTAAGATTTTTGTGCGCATCTTCTCATTAGGCTTTTAGTCTGTCCGAAATGATTACGTACAAATCCACATCACTATCTCCATGAGGAGTTCCCCAGGCATGGGAACCGAATAAGTAGATGCTTTCAGGATTAAGCGTCACCACCAGGCGGCTAGTAATTTCGGCTAGAAGTTCATCAGACAGAGTTTTCACTTTGAGAATTTTGATTACAGCAGTTTTTTAGTTCGCTGTACTACAGCAATTACCCCCCGCCTACGGAATCCCTCCCCTTTACTAAGTAACCATCTCACGCACGTCAATTTATTCTCCTGCTTCCCCTGCTTGTTTGAATCATATTTGAGGTAGCGTCTAGGAGGAGAGAGCGATTTTTTTTACCCGCTCATGGAGGTAACCGCCTCTAATCATTTAATCCCAGCTTAATTTAGGAGATAATAGAGGAGTCGGGTGCAATGGTTATCGCAATTTTTATGACTCCATCTTCTGCGAGTCGCTGGTACTCTCCCTTACTGGTGGGAACAACTTTGCTTACTGTGGCAATTAAGGCTGCACCAGTGAAAGCGCAGCAGATGTATAATCCGATACCGCTTTCGGGAAATAATAAGGAATTTTCCAGTCAGCTCTCCAAGCAGGATATCCCCACAGGTGAGGGAGGCTTTGCTCGGGACTATCAGGTGAAGCTCAAAAAGGGCGATCAGATTGCCATTGACCTCATTTCGGAAGACTTCGATGCGATGGTTCAGCTCATTGCTTCGGACGGAACTATAGTGGCAGAAAACGATGATGGTCCCGAGGGCACAACTAACTCGCTGTTGTTCACTCGCATTGCTAACTCAGGTGAGTATATCGTTCGGGTTCGCGCCTTTGGCAAAACGGGAGGAGGAGATTTCACTCTGAAAATTAACCACTTGCAGCCGAGTAAGGAATGATATCAAGTGCGGTTAAACACTCATAGTTATGGCCTCAGTACAGGACCAAAGCTGGAAGAGTGAGCAGGAAAAGGGTTTCATGGAATTGCTAGCAACCCCATAAAACCCTATGGATGAGATTACTCTAGTGCGCGATACCTTGCGCTCCCATGGGAGATGGCATGGAGGTCGCCTGAGCTTGGTGTCAATGTTACTGATGCTCTACTACGGGCCAGAACTATCAACTGGAGTGAGTGGGCGTCTGTGGAAAGGCGCCGAGGGAGTCCCACTATCAACGTCTGCAACGCTTCTTTCGGCAGT
>PXPT01000124.1 GCA_003021505.1 Cyanobacteria bacterium QS_4_48_99
TACCTGAGCGAGGATTTTTTGCCGCTCTCGCTCGCAGTCTTCTCGGCAGTGGGCGATCGCCCCCTCAAGAATCTCGGTGTTGAAGGGCATGCTGTAATCTGGATTAGGTGTTTGAAGGAAGGTGTCACAATAGTTCGTAATTACAAACTACGAATTAGTAATTATGAGGTCTCTCACTTTCTAATCTTATTCGCTGAAGCTTGCGATCGCTCTCTACTTTCCCCACATATGACGATAGAGTTCCATGTAGCGCTTCGTGTGGAGTGAGAGGGGATATTCTTCGGGCGCGACGCATGGCAATTCTTACTTAGTGACTGATCATTAATTCAAGAAGTCCTCAACATCCCTTCCAATCACAATAGCCCAACCAAGTGTAAGGGACCATATCCACTAATTAGTTCCAACAATAAAGCGAGAAAGCCAATCATTGCAAAACGCCCGTTCCAAACTTCTGCGGTTGGTGTCATTCCCCATTGCCAACGTTCTTGCGGATACATTTTGAGGTTCTCTTTTAGGGGAGTCACCTCAGAGAAATTACGAGGGGGAGCATGGATGGAGTCTGCAACTACCTCAGCTAGGGAGTCAATGAAAACAGGATGGGTGTTGGGGGCAGGAACCCGTTGGAAGTTTTGAATGCCTGCTTCTTCTGCAAGTTCCCGGTACTCAATGTCAATTTCTTGTAGGGTTTCGATGTGTTCTGAGACAAAGCTAATCGGCACGACTAGCAAATCTTTAACGCCTTGCTCTCCCAACTCTTGAAGGGCTTCATCCGTGTAGGGCTTGAGCCACTCGACAGGACCCACTCGACTTTGATAAGCCAGAGTATAGTCGTTTGGTCGATTGAGCGTCTCCATTATTTTGCGGGTGCAGTCCTCAATTTCTTGCTGGTAAGGGTCCCCGGCTTCTTCAATGTAGCTTTGCGGAACACCATGAGCGCTAAAGAAAATATGAACCTGATCGGGGTGGGGAAATTGCTCTAATTTCGGGGCAATAAGCTGCGCCATAGCTTCCAGGTAGCCTGGCTGCTCATACCAGGAAGGGACAACCGTATAGTTAATCTGCCTGAGGGTGGAGTCTTCTTGCCAGATTTTTTCCAGGAGTCGGAAGCTAGAACCACTGGTACTGATCGAAAATTGGGGATATAGGGGAAGGATAACCAGTTTCTCAGGGCGATCACGCTTGATGCGAATAATTGCTTCTTCGGTGAAGGGATGCCAGTAGCGCATCCCCACATAAGTGCGAGCGTCATAACCTTTTTCTTGCAGCCTGTCTTCCAGTGCCTGTGCCTGTGCTTCTGTGATTTTTCGCAGGGGAGAACCGCCGCCAATTTGCTGATAGTTCTGCTGCGATTGTTTCGAGCGCGAGGTGGAAATCAGCCATGCCAGTGGCTTTTGCAGCCAAGGCAAGGGCAGGCGAATAATTTCCGGGTCGGAAAACAAGTTAAATAGAAAAGGACGGACATCCTCTAGTTCATCTGGTCCACCTAAATTGAGTAATAAAACCCCGACACGACCCATAGCGATAACAGCTTCTCACAAACTTCAGATTTTTTACTAAGTTTAACAATATATCTTTCGATCCGTTTGACTTAGCATTTCGCAGGAGATAAAAATTTGGCAACCATTTTAAGAACTTGGAGCTATAAGTACCAGTGGCTCTACAATGCCATATCCGGTTTAGCAGCTTTAGCAGTAGGGGGACAGCGGCGATTCCGCCAGCTTCCGTTACAAGGATTGGAAATTAATGCCGACACAGAGGTGTTAGATCTGTGTTGTGGTGCAGCCCCAGTCACGCAGTTTTTGGTGCAGTCCTCGAGGCGTGTTACTGGGTTGGATGCCTCACCTGTAGCGCTCCAACGCGCCTCTGAGAGCGTTCCCGAACCTAAGTATGTGGAAGGACTGGCGGAGGAAATGCCTTTTGCAGATAACCAGTTTGACTTGGTGCATACCAGCGTGGCACTCCACGAGATGGAACCTCAGCAGCGATGGCAGATTCTTCAGGAAGTGTATCGGGTGCTGAAGCCAGGAGGGAGATTTACCCTAGTAGATTTTCACAAACCGAAGAACTTCTTATTTTTGCCTGGGTTAGCTGTATTTCTGTGGTTGTTTGAGACAGAGACAGCTTGGCAGTTATTGGAGACAGATTTGGTGCAGCAGTTAGAGCAGGTGGGGTTTAAGGAGTGCCAGCAGAATTTGCATGCGGGTGGGAGTTTGCAGGTAATTCAAGCGGGAAAGAAGTGAGAGCGTGAGTGCTGGGGAAAGTGAGGTGTGAGTGCGTGAGAGAGTTGGATGGGAAGTGAGCGCGTGAGTGCGTGAAAGAGCTGGAAATAGGAAGAAATTTTTCGAGCAAACAAGCCCATTTACCTCCTCACTCCTCACCTCTTTTACTCGGAACCGCTCACTCCTCACGCCTACTGTTGCCAGTATTTGTAGGCAGAATAGGCGAGGGTGACTACGCCTGTGACAATTGCGGCTTCGTCGATTTCAAATTGGGGATGATGTAGGGGATAGTTGGGTTGATCTGTTCGTCCTACCCCAAGGCGAAACATGGTTCCGGGAGCTTCTTCTAAGTAGCCGGAGAAGTCTTCTGCACCGAGAGAGGGTTCTGGGAGAATATGCACATGATCGCTTCCCCAGGCTTCTTGGGCTGCCCCTTCCACTAGCTGGGTTAGGGCAAAGTCGTTTTGTACTGAAGGCGCACCGCGCTGATAATTCATCTCATAACTGGCACCGTACGTATCACAGATATTGGCGATGATTTTCTCAATCCAGGCGGGCAAGTTCGCATGGGTTTCGGGATGGAGCGATCGCACCGTTCCTGACATTCGCACGCGATCGGCAACCACGTTCGCTGCCTGTCCGCCCTCAATATTCCCAATCGTCAAAACTACTGGGTGTAGCGGGTTATGGGTGCGGCTAATCGCCTGCTGGAGGGTAGTAACCACCAGGGAGGCAATCCAAATCGCATCTACTGCTTCGTGGGGGCGTGCTCCATGCCCGGAGTCTCCTTGAATGACAATTTCGAGATCGTCGGCTGCTGCGGTTAACGCGCCTTTGCGGACTCCCACAGAACGGGCAGGAATCGAGGGGAAGACATGAACACCCAAAATCCCACTCACATCTTTCATCGCTCCATCTTGGATCATCCAGCTTGCCCCTTGGGCAATTTCCTCGGCAGGTTGGAACAGAAAGCGCACGTTCCCTGGCGGAGATTCCCCCAATTGGGATAGTACCATTGCTGTGCCCAATCCTAGCGTGGTATGGACATCATGACCGCAAGCGTGCATAACTCCTGGTGTCTGGGAAGCAAATTCGAGGTTGGTGCGCTCTTGGATAGGCAAGGCATCCATATCGGCTCGGATTGCTAGAGTTCGCTCATCACTGCCGTCACCTTTCAACTCTCCCACGAAACCAGTTTTTCCGATTCCTTCTTGCACCTGGATACCGCAGGAGGATAAACACCTAGCAGCATAGGCAGCCGTTTGATACTCTTGAGCGCTTAATTCGGGGTGACTGTGGATATGACGCCGGATTTCTATTAGGCGGGGGGCAAGGCTTTCAGCTAGGTCTTTAATACGAGTCAGCATAGAACATTAATGGGACTTCACTACCAGCTACCCTAGCAGTGGATTAACCATTCCTTGGGCTATAGCAATTCTCAAACTCATGAAGTTCAATTTAGCTGAAATAGATAAGTAAGGGAAATTGGGAATAAAACCTGATTAATTTGACTTTAGGTAGAAAATTATCGAAGTCCATGAGAAGGAAGATGTCTCCATTAGGAAACTAGGGCA
>PXPT01000125.1 GCA_003021505.1 Cyanobacteria bacterium QS_4_48_99
TGGTTCGCACCAACCGTAAGGAAAACTTTCATTACTGTCAATCCCACTTTCATCCATATAAATTAGTTGCTCTGGCTGGTATAGTGGGAGTCTTTCCGTGAATTCAGTCCGGGCTTTTTCATCCCGTTCGAGGTAGTTGTACGTTTTTTTTTACGTATATAGCCCATCTTTTTCAGTCCTCGACCAATGGTATGGCGGCTAATGTTCCCCCATTTTTGAGCCATTTTGGAGGTAGTCAGTTCGCCATGTGGAGCCACCAATTCTCGAAACGCTTGCCCATCTTCTATTTCTTGCTGGGGAATGGGAGGACGAGGGGGTTGGGCTTCCACTTTAGCTGTCTGTTCAGCTTGGCTGCGCCACTTATAGAGGGTAGGACGACTCACATCCAGTAGCTCACTAACTCGGCTCATCGACCTTCCACTCGCCCTCAACCGCAAGGCACCTTCACCAAGATCTTTACTGTATGCAACTGCCACTACCAAAAACTTATCAAACTAGACTCTCCCTTGATTGTAAACTCTCCTTAGCTCGCTGCTATAGATTCTGTGAAATTATTGTCTCTTTCGAGTGAATAAAACCAGCGGGTTGGTTAAGTTTCCAGTCAATGTCAAGATTGATATGTGCCTGCCATCTGGCAGCATAATTAAGCGATAGTTACCATCGGAAAGTTTCAACCGAGTTAATTAGCCCATGCTAGCTTTTCGTTATTTGATCGGTGTGAGTGTAGGTGCAATCATTGCCCTTTCTCATGGGGGAGAAGCTACTTCACAACAATTGCTCTCTCTCAGAAAGTTTCAAAGCACTCCGGGAGTCTCTCACTCCCGAGAAAAGGTTGCCCAGTCAAGATCTTCAGCCAACTCCCAGCCAGCCTTTGGACTCACGCAGATTCCCACCTTAAAAACTCCCCAGCCAGCTTCGGGTTCCCAGGAAACTTCTGCCCAGCAAAATTCCCAGCCAGCTTCGAGTCCCCAAGAAACTTCCGCCCCGCAAAACATCACTCCCAGTTCTAATCCCCTGATGTTTCCCACTGAACCGAGTGAAGTCAATGTAGAGCAGGTTCAACCGATTACCCTCGAACAAGCAGTAGGAATTGCACGGCGCAATAACCCAAGCTTACAGGAAGCCCTACTCACCTTAGAACGCACTCGCGAGGCACTGCGAGAAGCTTTAGCTGCTCGATATCCCAACCTCAGCACGCAACTCAATTTAAGTCGCAGTTATGAAGACAGTGGTGGTGTGGGTGGCATCGGTGGTGTTGGCAACGTTGGGGGAGACACTGGCTTGCAACAAGGTCTCCCTAATCAGCAGACAACTGGGGATCAGCAAGCTCCAGCCAATCAGCAAACAAATGGAAACCAGCAGGCTCCTGGGAATCAGCAAACCTCTAATACCAACAATGATACGGCAATCTCCGCCGTTGACAATCAACAGTCTTCTGACAATAACAATGATACGGCAATTTCTCAAGAGACCACTGAGGATCAACAGACCACTGAGGATGAGCAAATATTTAATCAGCCCATTTCTAATGAAGAAGAAGATGCGGCGAGCGACTTTCTGACTACAACACTGCAACTGAGTTACGATTTATACACTGGAGGGCGTAGAGACGCACAAATCGAGGCGGCAGAACAACAGGTGCGTTTTAATCTGTTGCAGGTAGAACAGGTTGTGGAACAACTTCGCTTAGATGTCGCCAATGCCTACTACGACGTACAACAAGCGCAGTCCCAGGTTCAGATCAATCAAGCCTCGGTAGAGGCGGCACAGCAGAGTGTGCGTGATGCCCAGTCGCAATTAGAAGCGGGTTTGGGAACAAGGTTTGACGTTTTGCAGGCTCGAGTACAGTTGGCAAACAATCGGCAACAACTCAGACGAAGCCGTTCCCAGTTGCGCATTGTCCGTCGGCAGTTCACCCAACAATTAGGTTTGGGACAACAGGCGGAAGTAACGGCAATGGGTTCGCCAGAAGTAGCTGGTTCTTGGGATCTTTCCCTGCAAGAGAGCATTATCCAGGCATACCAAAATCGAGCCGAGTTGCGACAGCAGCTTGCGCGAATTAACATCAATCAACAGCAGCGGCGCATTGCCCTTGCCGCTACTCGACCACAAGTGAATTTGTTTGCTAGCTACGAGATTCAAGACACTTTGGATGATGACTTCAATCCTAGCGATAACTTGGCACTAGGAGCTGGTCTACAGTGGCTCCTTTATGATGGGGGCGCAGCAGAAGCCGCAGCCGAGCAGCAAGAAACGAATATTGCGATCGCCCGAACCAATTTTGACCGACTACGTAACCAAATTCGTACAGATGTCGAACAAGGATATTACAACCTACAAGCTAGTCAGCAGAATATTAAAACCGCTCAACTCGCTGTCAGGCAGGCAGAAGAAAGCCTCCGGCTCGCCCGGTTGCGATTTCGAGCAGGAGTGGGCACTCAAATCGAAGTAACCAATGCTCAATCCGACCTCACCCAGGCTAGAGGGAACTTCCTAACTGCGATTATTGACTACAATCGGTCGCTGGCTCAACTGGAGCGGGCAGTTTCCAACCAACCCGATAATCGGCTGTTTGACCGCCCTTGAGCCAATCTGACGCTCTAGCCACCTGGCTTGGAACTGGAAAGAGCTGAATTTGTTATTTTTGCTTAATAAAATGGAAATGTGTGAGTAGCCAGGAGAGCAGATGGCTAATATCAAGTTTATCCACGAAGACAAAGAAGTTGTCGCTGCTGAGGGTACCAACCTGCGGGAAAAAGCCCTGGAAAATGGGATTGATGTCTACACTCTCAAGGGCAAACTAACCAATTGTGGCGGAGACGGTCAGTGTGGCACTTGTATTGTGGAAGTGGTCGAAGGAATGGAAAATCTCTCAGAACGGACTGAGCCGGAAAAGCAAAAGTTTAAGAAAAAGCCCGACAGTTACCGCTTATCTTGTCAAACTTTGGTCAATGGATCTGTAAGTGTGATTACCAAGCCGCAAGCTCGCAATTAGTTGCTGCCCTTAGCTCTAGTCCTTGACTCCTCCCCGGTCTAAATAGGCGGGGATTCTAAGCGGATGCTACGCAACTGACTAAAGTACAGTGGCTTCGCGTCTTCTGAGCTGACCAGAGGCGAATTCTCTGGGGACGAGTCAAAGCCCCCATACACACTTCACTCAGGTCTAGCCCTAGTGTGGTGCTTACTTTGCGGATGATGTTATGCTGCCTGAGCATCCGCATGAAGATACCAGTCATGGGCTGTTCTAAATAAACCTCGCTTCACTAACTTTCCTGAAGATTTCCAACGGACATCTCGCGGGTTCGAGGAAACCTCGAACCCCGTGTCCTCCCCTTCAGGTTTTTCACCGAATTTAGGCAAACTATCGCCATCAACAAACCAGGCAGCGGAAGTATTAGCTTCTTCTGTCTCGACAAATCTAATTCCGTATTGTTGGCATAATTGCTCTACCCTCTCCTTCAACCTAGCTGTGGGAATCTGAACAAAAGATTGAGTAGTTTTACCAAGCTTGCAAGATTGTCTCTGCCCTTGGTTCCAGCCAAAAACCACTGTACCAATGCCATACTCCCAACAATGATTAATAACTAACAATGTCTGTTTAGTTTGTGATTAGCCTCTAAATTGTACTTACCAACAATTTGGTTAGCCTTGAAATTTGACACTCCCACGGCTTAAAGCGCGTGGGATTCTTGGGTCGTAGGGGAGCCTACGCTTAACCCCTCGCCAAGCATCTTGACGGTGTGTCCCACCGCT
>PXPT01000126.1:0-3630 GCA_003021505.1 Cyanobacteria bacterium QS_4_48_99
GCTCCCATACACCTGTTTTTGACCAAGGGCTTGCATCGAGTGTGAATCACTCCCAAATCTTCCCATCGCTCCGGCAAGTCTCTGCTGGGGATTCCTGCCCGGTAGGGATAGAGTACTGCTTCGACAAATAATCGATTCTCTTTAGCCGTTACTCCCACTTTCCCTTCCTGCCCTGGCAGCAAATCTTTAATCCCCTCCCACTGGTGATCACGTAGGGCATAAGGTGGAGTCATCTTCTCCCGTCGCTTACTTCCACTCCAGTTTGCCTGCTCCCAGCTTACCTAATTGATGACAGACCCTTGGTCTAGATATTGGTTTGTCCAGCTTCTACACTGATTCAGAAGGAAACAAGGTTGACAACCCTAGACACCTGCGTAAGTCAGAGAAAGCACTCAAGAGGTTGCAAAGACGAGTTTCTAAGAAATTTAGGAGAGGTCAACCCCAGTCCAACAACTACAAAAAAGCCAAAGAAAGACTAGGTAGGAAACACCTGAAAGTCACTCGCCAACGTAGAGACTTTGCTGTGAAATTAGCAAGGTGTGTAGTAATGTCTAGTGACATTGTGGCGTATGAAGATTGGAAGGTAAAAAATCTAGTCAAGAATCGCGCATTAGCTAAATCAATCTCAGATGCGGCTTGGTCGCAGTTCACTGAATACCTCCAAGGAGGGGGGGGTTGGGAGAATTGTGGTTGCTGTGCCGCCTGAGTATACATCTCAAACTGTTCTGGCTGCGGAACCAGAGTGAGGAAATCTTTGTCTACTAGGACTCATGAGTGTCCCAAATGCAAAACAGCTTTAGACCGCGACCAGAACGCCGCGATTAACATTCTGATTAAGGCATTGAGAGAAATAGCAGATACCGTTGGGCAGACGGAATTCCAAGCTTGGGGAGAGGGAACCTCTTTCGATGACGGACAGCTCACGGTTCCGAAGTAATTCGGAACCCGTGTCCTCTTAAATGAAAATTTAAGTTGGAAAGCTTCCTCTGCGAACCAACAATCCCATGACTTGAGGCGGTAAGCCTGAGTTCATGGGAGTGTCAATTTGTTGTTTCCCTTTGCTGCGGTGGCGGGTGGAGGTGCACTTTAGATTAGGAAGTTTTGCGATCGCTTACTGTGATTAGACCTACTGTTTAGAAACTTGCTAGGTTTTATAATTCCAGCCTGCTACTGCTGGGACTATACAAAAGTAGAGCAGACAGATTGCCTGCTCCACAAGGAAAAAATCGGGTTTTTGCTTGATATGAGGATGCCTCTTTTGAAGTTAAGCAAGAAGCATGCCTACATCAAAGTAGCTCCCTAGCCATGAGCGCAACTATTGTTCGAGTCTACAGAAGTCGGTTTGCCAAAGTGGAGCACTGCCGATGACTTGACGGGAAGTCATTTTCTCCACAGTTGCCTGAGTTTCCTGCAACAACTCCTCTCGACTATCCTTTGCCTGGGAGAGACTCGGCACTAGGTTACGAGCTTGTAGTGCCATGTGGAGCTGTAGCTGTGCCACATAATCCTGAATATCTTCACTCGCTTCGTTTGGGGCTTGATGAGATTGCGAATCCAAAGTGTTCTCCTTTCTTAACGCTGTGTTGATCGACACCACATTAATAGAAGTTATCACGCTGCCATTGCTATCTTAGAGTCGCACGCCAAGTTTAAATATTTCTAAATACGTTCAGCCACCGAACGCCTTGGAATCGCCATTTGATTGAGGTGTTGCTCAACCCAACCCGATAATTAGTGTATCTAGTGGCTCAAGCCCTCGACGAAGGCGAAAGATGAGAGGCAAAAGGCAAAAGTAAAACTAATGCGCCCAACTAAGAATGAGATCAGCATATGAGTTTGGCTCACTTTCTACTCCCAAAGAGAATCAACAGCTAGGAGCGCTCCTCAGCCAGTGTTTCAATGCTCCCCTCAACTACTGGTCTTTGTATTTTAGCCACATCGGGTTTGAAAACTTCCGGGTAATCCGCCACGCTGGTCAAATTATTGGGGGATTAGGTATTTACCAAATGGGTCAGTGGTTTGGGGGTGAGAGTGTGCCTACCGCAGGTCTTGCCGCCGTTGGCATTGCCCCAGAACATCGCGGCAAGGGGGTAGCGGTGGAACTGTTGAGCCATACCCTCAAAGAACTGTCTTACCAAGGAATCCCTCTTTCCACTCTTTATGCTTCTACCCAGCGGGTCTATCGGAAAGTGGGATACGAGCAGGCTGGAGTCCGTTGCCGTTTGGAGTTGCCGACTGAGGGGATTGGGATGTCTGAGCGAACCCAGCCCATGCATCCAGTTGCTTCTGTGTGCCAGGAAGTTTTTGAGTCACTTTACCGCCAACAGGCAAGGCAAACGAATGGCAACTTGGAACGGAATCAGGCGATTTGGGGGCAAGTAGTTCAGCCTCCGAATGCGGAGGTAGTGTATGCCTATTTAGTGGGCGAGCAATTCCAACCACAAGGCTATATTATCTTTACCCAAGGGCAGGAATCCCAGATGGTAATTCGGGACTGGGCGGCGCTGACACCGGGAGCAGCACAACGTTTGTGGACATTTTTAGCAGATCAAAGCTCCATGCTCAAGAAGGTGCTGTGGCATGGCTCTACCCTTGACCCGCTTCTGTTGCTACTTCCCGAGCAGAACTACCAGGTCACTCGTCTAGAACACTGGCTTATGCGGGTGGTTGATGTTCCCAAAGCTCTCTCCATGCGTGGCTATCCTATCGGGGTAGAAGCAGAGTTGCATTTGGCAGTTCAGGATGAGTTGCTCTACGAGAATAATGACAGGTTCGTGCTTATTGTATCGGAGGGGAAGGGTGAGGTAACTCGCGGAGGTAGGGGCGATTTACAGCTCGATGTTCGAGGACTCGCACCGCTCTATACGGGGTTATTTACGCCCCAGCAGCTACAATTTACCGGTGATATCGAAGCAACGGATGATGCCCTTGCTACTGCCGCACAGCTATTTGTAGGCGCGCAGCCTTGGATGCCAGATTTCTTTTAATCTGGTAGACAGGAATCTCTACTCATCACTCTACCCAAACCCAAAACTTTCCTCTGTGTTAGGCAGTTTCTTCGTATAGTGTTACCGGATCAACTGCCACAATGCCCTCTACTCACATAGCGGACAAATCATAGATTCCTGTACGGCTGTACGTTTTTCCTGCCAGCTTAAGAATTCAACCAAGTCCAGGACTTCGTGCAATCTCTGTTAGGGTTAATGATGCAACTTGCTGACAATGCTCTCGGTTAGGGATTCCATAACGTTTTAGGAATAGTCTGATCGGACTTTTGTCCCCATCCTATAAACAATGTCCGAATCCGACTCAGGTATACACTGCCTAACTGTGCAGTACAGCAGAGGTGTTAAAAATATTATGGGCGATTGCTTACCCGAACCCGAAACTTTTTCCACCGGAGACACCACGATGTAGAGAACTCTTGTTCAATATCGTTGGTTTACACTGGCTCTAAGAGTCGCTGCAATTCTAGTTTACTCGACCTATGCCTGAGATCATTGAGATACCTGTTGAGTTGACTTACAGCAAATTGCGACTTAGTAAGGTTCAATAACTAGAAATATTTAGAAATGTGATTTATAAAAATAAAAACTTATTCTATTGACCTGCGCTCAAAAATCCTTGAAG
>PXPT01000126.1:3807-4623 GCA_003021505.1 Cyanobacteria bacterium QS_4_48_99
TCTTGGCAACAGGTGAAGAACGTAGAACCCTCTAACTTGGTATTTTAGATGAGACAGGAACTAATTTGGCTTGAGCACGCCAATTTGCTCGTTCTTCTCAAGGAATTCGTGCTTACAGTCAACAACCTTTTTATCCCGGACAAAACATCACTTTAATTGGGGCAATAACCCTCCGATTTTTTTAGGAGGAATAACTTTTGATGGCGGAACTAATGGCATAGCTTTCCGAGTTTTTATCGACAAACTTTTCGTTACTCAACTGTGGTCAGGTGCTTGCGTAGTTATGGATAACTTACCAGCACATCAAGTTAAAGGAGTTAAAGAAATGATTGAATCAGCGGGGGCATCACTGATTTATTTATCTCCTTACTCTCCTGATTTTAACCCGATCGAACATTATTGGTCAAAACTCAAGCAATACTTACGTTCTGTCGCTGCACGCTCTCGTAAGGCTTTAGAAAAAAACTATATCTTTAGATTAGATTTGATTACTGAAAATGATATCAGAAATTGGTTCGCTCACTGCTGTTACTGTACCTCATAAAGTCGCAAAGCGCTGTAACTGATATGCATACGTTTAAGGGGACTGACATTGTTTTCGGTGGTCCCCCCTGTCAGGGCTTTTCTATAGCTGGAAAGATGAACTCAAATGACCCGCGCAGCCAGTTGCTATGGGTGTTTATGGAAGTCGTTAAACTCACCAAGCCTAGAGCTTTTAAGGCCAAAAAGCGTCTCAATCTCCCAACGATTGGCATAATCGGCGATCGCCATTTGGGGCTTGCACTGGGTAGCTACAACTAGTAAGTTACCATCGTC
>PXPT01000127.1 GCA_003021505.1 Cyanobacteria bacterium QS_4_48_99
TGGGAGCCATTTCTTCAGTAGTCAGTTCGCCATGTGGAGCCACCAATTCTCGAAACGCTTGCCCATCTTCTATTTGTTGCTGGGGAATGGGAGGACGAGAGGATTGGGGTTCCACTCTTGCTGTCTGTTCAGCTTGGTTACGCCACTTATAGAGGATAGGACGACTCACATCCAGTAGCCGACTAACTCGGCTAATCGACCTTCCACTCGCCATCAACCGCAGAGCACCTTCACCAAGATCTTTACTGTATGCAACTGCCACTACCAAAAACTCATCAAACTAGACTCTCCCTTGATTTAAACTCTCCTTAGCTCACTGCTATATCTGTCCGCGTTCCAGTGGTCGCATCATCTATTTCATATCATTCTTCTCCCACCGCAGGCACTACCAGTTCAATGGGTTCCTCACCCTCAGCAGTAGGTTCTGTGGAAGCAGATGGCTGGGTTCTGGTCTCTCGGGAGTGGTGGGAGCAGGCGGTTCCTCTGCTAGGGGTTCTGGTTCTGGTGCATCCTGCGCTGCCGCAGTTGGGGCAGTCACGCTGAGTGCTACTCCTTCTGGGCTGGGGACTTCTGATGATGGGAATCTCTCTGTGCCCGTCACAGTCACCCGAATACTGTTGGGATTCTGTTGCACTACCTCGACAGACGCTATCCCTTCTACTGGATTGTCCTGACGAAACGCTTGCTCGTCTGGTAAACGCAACTGGATCTTAAGAACCTCCATAGCTAGGGTTTCGCCGTAGCGAGTTTTATAGACTTGCGGTTCCTTCCTACCGGGAGTTTCTAAAATCACTTCCAATCCCCTTTGTGTGCAATTGAGTCGCACACCGGTTACTGGGATGACGGATTCAGGTTGGGGAACCGATTCGACTTTCGATGAGCCAGTTTCAGGGGATAAAAGCTCCTGAGTCAGGTACTTGACTTCTGTGACGGGAAGATCTAGTTCACGCTCGTGGAAAATCTCTATTGTGGGGAGCGCATCGGAGTGTGCCTCTTTAGATGAAAGATTAGGAGTGGGATCGGATTCGGGGTCTGGCATTCGGAAAAACTTGGTTGAGCCACGGCGGAGGGCAAGAACCCAAAACTGAGCAGAACAAAAAAGAAAAACAGTAGATGGAGTTTCATGATTTACGAAACAAGGGATTCTGTGCTTGTTGGCAAGTCTTCTCAAAAAGACATAATAGGTGCTTGCCAGTACGTAAGAGACTCTATGCCGGATCTTTTAAGGCCCATAGCGGGTTTTGTACCGAGTTCAGGAGAGACACTAAATGCACGCCTCTTTCTTTCCCTGCCTCCCCTGCTCCCAAAAATTAAATCTCTGACCGCAACTGACAGACCCCCCTTGCGTGAACTAGTTCCCAAATACGCCATAGGATTGGCCCCAAACCACTTGCGAAACGCCGCTGCAAAATGACTGCGGTTGGCATAGCCCACAGTTTGCGCGATCGCGATGATGGTCATGCTGCCTGCTTCCAGGAGCTGTTTTGCCCGCTCCATGCGCTGGGTGTGCAGGTATCCAAAGACTGTCGTATCGAACAGTTCCCGAAAACCCACTTTGAGTTTATGCTCATTGAGCGCCACTCGCCGAGCCACAGTAGCGAGGGAGGGAGGATCAGTTAGGTTTTGCAGCAATATCTCCTTCGCTCGATAAATTCGCTCTACGTCATCGGCTCGTAGGGATGGACTGCGCTTCTGTCCTCCGCTAGCCTCCAAAAACTGTCCTAGCCGGAGGGCTATCAGTTCCATTACCTTGCTTTCGAGATACAGTCGCTTCATCGCTCCCTGATAGGGACAGTGCATAATTTGCTGGAGGACAAGTTGCATTGCCGGAGTCGTAGTGTCAGCGCAACAGAATAATGGCTCGCTTGTACTCCTTATTAGAGGCGCGAGTCCATCAGGAAGTCCCTGAGAATCACTACCTACGAAAGTTTGCAGCAATCGCGGATGTGAATATTCACTCTTACGAGGCACTGGTTGGCAAACTGCTCGGCTGTTCCCTGCGGACAGAACCCGCTACCATAGAGCAGAGTTTGACTGGAACCAACATAACCAATCTCAGGCAGAATCCTCTCTCCAGAAAGGCAAAAGTCAAGTTCGAGGGGATGTTCGCGGTTGGGATTCCGCACGAGTATATGTTCCCAATAGAGCGATTCCCTGATCGCGAGTTCCAATCCAGGGCATAGTTGCAAATACTGCACATGCCCTTTGCCTAGCCGTTGGGAAGAGGTTAGGCAGGTTGCAAACTCGTTTGTTGGACTGGGAAATCTGCGTTTGTTGCCAAAGTTATTGCCAGTCTTGTTTAGAGAGGGTGATTGTCATGATTGCGATCACAGTTAGCTCAACTCCACGAATAATTGAAAAATTAACTCATTTATTCGGAAAGGATGGCAATCGCTTTTACAATCAAACGTTAGTTGAACAGAAACCTTGCAACAGTCATGAATCAGAAACGCCTATCCCTGGTTGCCTCACTCCTGTTTGTCCCGATGGGGATGATGAGTACAGCGTACGCAACAGTCACGCCAGCCCAAGTTAGTGTGGCGCAGTCTGCCGAAGCTTTAGTCAACCAGGGGGTGAAACAGTACCAGCAGGGAAATTACCAAGCCGCGATTGAGCGCTTTAACCAGGCACTAGAGATGGATTCGGAGTTGGCTCAAGCCTATTACTACCGTGGTGTGAGTTACTTTGAATCAGGACAGAAACAGAAGGCAATTGAGGATTACACACATACACTTCGCCTTGAACCGAATAACGCGAGTGCCTACTATGATCGAGCAATCGCCCACACGCAACTGGGAAACTACCAACAAGCGATCGCGGATTACAACCAAGCCCTAGAGCTGCAACCCGATAATGCCAGCGCTTACTTCAACCGTGCCAATGCCCGCACGCAACAGGGCAACTTAAAAGAAGCCCTCTCCGACTTTAACCAAGCAATTCGCCTCAATCCTGAACTGGCGGCAGCCTATGCTAACCGAGGCGTTACCCGCGCCGCCCTGGGAGAAAAGAAACAAGCAATGGCAGACTTGCAAAAAGCCGCCGAACTCTATCGCGAACAAGGAAACCAACAACTCTACCAAAGTGTTCAGGAGCGGATTAAACGAATGCAGCAGTCATTTGACTAGAGAATTCCAATGTTGATATCGACTCCGGTTAACTTTCATGATTAAAGGAGATAACATGCCAGTTAGTAACTTTTTCGCGGTATCGCCTTTTCGGTGCTAGCGATCACGCTAAGCAGAGTGGCTAGTATTTTGGTGCCGAATCAACCTTCGGCAACTCAGGTAGTACGAGACATCCTCAAGGTTTAGCAGCAATATCCCCATCTTGCCGTTCATCGGCTACGAGTTATTAGAAGACAGTCCTAGCCTCACCCCACGCTAAAATGCGAAACGACAGTAAGAGCATGTCTGAAAAGAATAAAGTGTAACTAAATATTGTTGTTGATCTAAATGTAGGAACCCACCGACGTATGACTCCCATGGGAGCGAGCAGGAGTGGGCAAACCTCGAAGGTGAGGTGCCCGCTGGGAAACCAGGTGGAATCCTGGTCGGGTCAAGATCCCAGAAGTGCTCCACGCCATCTCCTTTCTACTTACCACG
>PXPT01000128.1 GCA_003021505.1 Cyanobacteria bacterium QS_4_48_99
CAGGTGAGTGGAATGACACTTAGGACAGTTCATGAGGTCTAACTGAATGCTCTCGAATAGCTTCAGTCTATCTGCTTATCCTCACTATTCAGGACTACCAAATATTTTTGGACTGAGGAGTTAGAGACGGCAAAACAGCGTTTAGATTTTATAGCTCGTGCGGAAGAAATAGCCAGAAGAAATTCCCTTCCTGCTATCTCGTTTATGCATGGCATGCAGGACGAGATTTATGCATTCAGCGATGTGGAAAAAGTTTATGCTGCGCGTTTGAGACAATACGAACAATTGAACCAGTCAGAACGGCTATCAATGTAAACATTCGAGCATTTGGCGCACCACATAAACCCAGCGGAAATAGATATTTCAACAGAACAGCAACAGAACATTGCGACACTTCAAAAAATAGTCGCTAACTGGTTCAGTAATTACCTAACTACATAAGGTGCAATTAGACTAAAAAACGACTGTAATCGCTAGCCATTCCAAAAACAAAAATTAGAGCAAATGGCAACAATTACATTAGATTTAAATTCATTTATGAGTTAACTGATGAGCAGTTTTTCCAGCTTGGTCAGCACCACCGGGAATTGGGTGTAGAGCACACCGCGACTGGAGAATTAATCATTATGCCACCACTAGCGGGGAAACAGGTAATCAAAATGACAATCTCAGTTGTCAACTGTGGCTTTGGAATCGACAAACTCAACTCAGAAAAACATTTAACGCTACTACTGGTTTCAAACTCCCAAACGGAGCAAACCGCTCTCCCGATGCTGCCTTGGTGAGATTACAGCGCTTCTTGATGATGTTCTAACTCACAAGAGCGACAACCTTGCCAGCAGTAGCGGCTGAGTTGTCGTTTCCACTCCTGAAATTAATTTTCGGTAGTGGATACCATCATACAGATAATGCCAAGAGTTAGCAACTAGATTCAGAAAAATTTTTCCAGATTTGGAGGTAAAAGTAACCCACTGGTTCGACTCCTATACCCGGTTGGGCGGAACGGCTGTAGTTTTTTATTGGCTATAACCCCTGCCAAATCACCAATTTAGCCTGGTAGATATCGAGATAGCTGGGGTGAATGCAAAAACTTAATCCGGCAACTTAATAAAACTTTATTTGTTGAGTGGGTTTGGTCAAACCCTTTAATGATAAATATGAGGGTTAGTTTCTGAGAATATTTCTTCTCCAGAAGCTTCTGGAGTCGAGTTGATGTTGACAAAAATTCTCAGTTATAGGGTTTTTCATCGTTTTGTGTCAGGTCAAGTTTGTGAAAACCAGCAACTGCTTACAGCTTTTGAGCACAGAAGCCTTCCCGGCGACAGTCGCTTAGTCTGCTTATGGCAATCCTACACGAGCCACTGAATTGGGGCTTAAATCGGCAGACGGTGAGTGGGAAGTCATCTGGGAAACTGTTTTCTCCGTCTTAAGTGGTAGTGAGGTATAAAATATGAAACTGTACGTACCGTTTTTCAACGCGATCCTGCTCGGTTTGGGGATCGTACCCGCAGCCGTGGCTCAGCCAAGTGCCTTGGAACGGCTAATTTAGAGCCAGCATCAGATGAGACTTCTTCTTATTCCTCAAGTAGAGATCGGGGATCGGAGGGGTCTGAGTTACCTTCTTCTGCGATCGCTCCCATTGCCTTGGAGACACTGCTCTCGCCTAAAAGGTTGCCGAGCCGCAAACCAAAGTGGAAGGAAGTTCAGATCCAAGAGTTGGATGCCATCCCTAATGCTTCATCAAAAGAGGTACACGCTGATATCAGGAGTTTTTGCCCACTAGAACTAGCTCCTCGAAAGTTGAATCGATTGCCCAAGCTGCATCAGTCATTTCAGTCACTGGAGTACGACTCAATCGCACCGACAGGGGATTAGAGGTCATTTTAGAAACCCCTGGCGATAAAGAACCCCGCGTTTTTAAAACTCGCTACGGTAACACCCTTGCGATTGATCTCCCCAACACCCAACTGCGCTTGCCAGAGGAGCAAGGGTTTCGTCAGGAAAATCCCACCCCTGGCATTACTTCGGTCGAAGTCGTACAGCAGAATCCCAACAGTATTCGAGTGATTGTCACAGGCACAGAGGCAGTGCCTACAGCAGAAGTGGTTCCCAGTCCCGAAGGAGTAGCTTTCAGCGTCACTTCTCCCACTCCTGCGGCAGAGCAACCCCCAACACCAGAAGCGGAGGCACCGGCTCCCACTGAGAGACCGGAAACTGAACCACCTGCTCCCACTCCCACAGCCCCAGAGAGAGCGGAACCTGCTCCCCAAACGGCAGAGGGGGAAGAACCCATCGAGCTGGTAGTAACTGCCACCCGTACTGAAGAAGAAATTACCGACCAGCCGCGATCAGTGACAGTGATTGACCGCGAGGAGATTGAGCAACAGGCAGACGTGTCGAGAAACTTACCAAATATTCTCTCTCAAACCGTTCCCGGCTTTTTCTCTCAAAGTCAAGGTGCCAATACTGGCCAACAGAATATCAGGGGACGACCCCCTCAAGTCTTGATTGATGGCGTTCCCATTCGCTCCAATCTCTCCACCATCCAACCCAGAGCCCTGAGAAGTATTGACCCTGCCGCTGTCGAACGCATTGAAGTGGTTCGGGGTCCGAGTGCCCTCTACGGTGATGGGGGAACAGGCGGTGTAATCAATATCATTACTCGCGACCGGACAAAAGAACAGTTCACTGCGCGATCGCAAGCGGCGGTGGATATTGCCACCACCGGAGACGAGGATAACGTTGGTAACTTCTTTTCCCAGTTCCTTGCCTTCAATGAGGGCGATTTTGACTTCACCTTTTCCCTCTCACGGGAATATACAGGTAGCTTCTTTGATGCCGAAGGCGATCGCATTCCCGACGATGATAGCTTTGATCTTTCTAATACTGAGACTTTGAACGTGCTAGGCAAGCTGGGAGTAGACCTAAGTGAAGAGCAACGCCTCCAGCTAACAGTGAATCGCTTCGATGATGACCAAGTTTTTTCAGTTGTCGCAGATCCAAGCATCTTAGAGACTCCAGGCATTCAAAAAGCGGTGGGAATTGAGACCGACCGAAGATATGTTGAGGGTCCTGAGCCAGAGCTGCAAAACACAGTGATTAATCTTAATTATACCCATGAGAATCTCTTAAACAGCCGAGTTCAAGCTTAGGCATACTATCGGGACAACCTACGCACTAGTCCTGCCATCGATGCTCGAGATATTGATGCAGACCCTGGGCTTATCTCCACCGACTTTAACAGAGAACAGTTAGGAGCAAGGCTTCAAGTTGAAACTCCCTTTTCATCAGCACTGAGCTTACTTTGGGGGGGTGACTACTCAGACGAGGATGTTTCCACACTTGGCAATGTTTTCGATGAAGGGGAATTCGATGAAAGCGGTGGTGAGGTTCTCCGTAAAACGGGCGAGCTCGTTTCCGTCCCTCCCAATGACTTCACCAGTCTAGGTTTATTTGCCCAGTTGCAGTGGGACCTTAGCGAACGCTGGGCTTTGAGAGGAGGAGTGCGCCACGCACAATTGGGCTTAAGTGTTGACGACTACACGATTCAGGGCTACAGTTTGCAACCTGATCGGGAGGTTGAAGGCGGAGAGATTGACTTCAATGACACCTTGTTTAACGTCGGTGTCGTTTATGACCTGACAGATGAGGTCAATTTGTTTGCTAGCTTTTCCCAGGGCTATTCTGCTCCAGATTTTGGTCGCCTTTTGCGCGCTCCCGGTGAGGAGTTCACCTCAGTTGAAGAAGATCTCGATGTCACCCGTCCACAGAAGGTCGACAGCTACGAAATTGGAGTCCGCAGCAATTGGCAAAACGTGCAGGTATCTCTCGCTGGTTTCTATAACGAATCTGAGCTAGGTGTAAGAACGGAATTTGATCCAACAATTGTGAGTTCGCGGATAGTCCGCGCCCCCCAACGGTTCTACGGTTTGGAGGCCAGTCTCGATTGGCAACCAGGAGGAGGCTGGGGACTCGGCGGGATAGTGAGTTGGACCGAGGGAGAGTTTGAAAATGAGGAGGGCGATTTCCTCCCCATCACCAGCAGAGATATTTCGCCGCTAAAGTTAACAACTTACGTTGAGCATGAAACTCAGTCGGGTTGGCTCAATCGCTTGCAGGCACTGTATGTTGGCAGTCGCGACCGAGCTTTTGAAGAAGAGGTTGACCCTGCACCTATTGAAAGTTATCTAACGGTAGATTTCATCAGTAGCATTCCTCTGTGGGGAGGTCAGCTAGAACTCAGTGTCGAGAACTTGTTTAATGAACAATATTTCCCAGTGATCAATCAAATAGCTGCTCAGCGATTTGAAGCAGAAAACTTTGCCGCTAGAGGAAGAATAATTCGGCTGGGCTACTCAATCGAGTGGTAGCCTTTCAGGTAAAAGTTGCCTTCTTTTGTACAGATCAAGTCACGCTTAGTTGATTGTGGGAGTCTTGGCTTGAGACATGCCAGGTCTTCTGCGAGTCAATTCCTCCTGATAATTATCGTCTTTCTCGCTGCCCTTGCACTCTCAGGGTGCGGGGGCAATGCTCCTCAAAATGGGGCGGCTAACCCTGAGAAAATTGCCTCTGATTCCTCCGAATGCCAAGTCGTTAAACACGCTCTGGGCGAAACTGAAATCTGCGAACCGCCCCAGCGGGTTGTTGCTCTCGATCCCCATACGTTGGATCTCCTGCTCTCTCTAGATCTGCAACCCATTGGCTATGCAGAAACCCGCTATGTGGCTTCGGAAAACTTGGGCGGCTCCATCAAGCAGGTTCCCTATCTGGGCAAGTACCTGGAAAGCTCCCTGACCACGTTGGTACTCGCCAACAACCTTCACTCGAGACCATTCTTCGACTGAATCCAGACTTAATCCTAAAGAATTATGGTGCTGACCAGTCACTGTACACCAGACTCTCGCAAATTGCACCTACACTGTTTTTTAGAGACGGGTCTAACAACTATCAGTGGCAGCAAGGTATTCGCACTATTGCCCAGGTCACGAATCGCGAGCAGCGTGCCCAACAAGTCATTAAGCAACACAACCAGAGAATTGCTAGGGCAAGGAGCGAACTAAAGTCCTTAACTCGGGGTTCAGAGATACTGCTGCTAGCCATGTCAGGACTGGATCGGATAGAAGTGTTCACAGGGGAAACATTTGCAGGCGATCTACTGCGGAATCTCGGCTTCAAGCTAGTTACTGGAGCTCTTGCAAAAGGGTGGGAGAAGGTGGAAAAGTAGGTAAAAAACCGCAATCTATCTATGACCTACGAGCAAGTCAAACATCTCAAGCCACACGA
>PXPT01000129.1 GCA_003021505.1 Cyanobacteria bacterium QS_4_48_99
TCCGTCACTTTCTTTTTCCAAAAAGCTGAGTAATCATCTCGGCGCGATTGGGGACTTGATCCACCACTACCATGCCACGCTTACCACCTGAGTCATTACTATGCATGACTACCATTAAACGATGCTCGAAATCTCAAATTTCTGCGCGTCGGTTCAAAATTAAAAATTCACGCATTTTGTGAGGGAACCTAATTTCGAGGTTTCCTATCGGCGCTGATGCAATGCTTCCAAGCCTTCAGGAAGTCGACACCGAGTATGAGTGCCTGGTTGCGGTTTGGTAACTTTCTTATACTGAAGATAGGAATGTTAGTAAATTTACCTTATAAAATTTGAGCCGCCACCTGCATTTATAGAGGTAGCACCTACTGTTGCGATATATAGCGCTTTCAAGTTGCCACCTCAACTCGCTAGGATGATCACTTCCGAGTTTCAAACTTTACCTTTAATACTCGTTGTCGACGAAGAGAAGACGACGCGCTTAGTGATGAGGCGCGTAATGGAATAAAGACGGGTATGACATCGTGGAGGCTTGTAATAGTCGGCAGTGCCTAAAAATTTGTCAGGAGAAGCAGACCGACATAGTCTTGCTGGATGCGGTAATGCCTGGAATTGATAGTTTTACCTGCTGCGAGCAACTGCAAAGGATTTTGGGTGAGGATTGTCCCCCCCCATTCTAATTATTACAAGTCTAAACGATCGCGCCTGGGTCGATATCGCTTTTGAGGCAGGGGCCACCGATTACGTCACCAAACCCTTCACCAGACGGTACTGCGTCGGCGAGTACGTCGCCTGCTACAAACTTGGTGGCGATGAGAAAACTGCGACAGCAGGTGGAACGGGAGCAAATGCGGGGCGAGAGGCGAGAAGTAACTAATCGGAAGTTGCAGTGTTGGGCATTATGCGATGGTTAAACCGGGGTAGCAAATCGCCACTACTTTGATGATTCCCTCCCTTAAGAGTGGAAACGAGCAGCAAGAGAACATTCTCCATTGTCAATGATGCTGTGTAATGTGGACTTTTTCAAAGCTTACAACGATACCTATGGGCATCAACAGGGAGATGAATGCCTCAAGCAGGTGGCGGCAGTTCTCTGTCAAAATGCAAGAAGACCAGGGGATTTAGTCGCCCGTATGGGGAAGAACAATTTGCAGTGATTCTGCCCAAAACCAGTGCTGAGGGGGCGACAGTGGTGGCAAAAAACATCTCCGAATGCCTGAGAGCGAACGAGCTTCCCCATGCAGGTTCTCAGGTAAGCGATCGCGTTACCCTTAGTGTAGGCGTAGCCAGTACAATTCCTCTCCCCTTCTCCTCCCCAAACCAGGTGATCGCAGAAGCTGACTTAGCACTCTACGAGGCGAAAAATTAGGGAGAAATCGCATTATTATCCAAGAAATTCACCTCGATAAAGTGCCTAGTGAGCGAATATGATACATTTATATGGAAGCCTAACTAGTAGGCTTGAAGCAACTAGCATGCGGATGTGGTGGAATTGGTAGACACGCACGCTTGAGGGGCGTGTGGCTTACGCCTTGCGAGTTCGAGTCTCGCCATCCGCATCATTTAGAGAAAGTTCGCTCATGAGCCAACACGCCTCGGATAAATCCTCTAAGCGATCGCCCATCAACCCCATTTTGCAGGCTGCTTTGGGCAGCTTAGACCTGCAATTAGAAGAGGAAATAGCTCGATATCGCCATCAACAAGCAAAACAGGCAAAGCAGAGTAGCACAGCAATCCCATCCGAGCAGAGAGAGAAGTTGCATGCCACCTCTGCCCAAGAAGGCGAGGCTTCAGAAAGCCCTCAAAAATCACCAGAACAACAAAAAGAATCTACAAAAGGCTCGGCGAACCACAACTGGTTAACTCCTCTCAAAGTTGGTTCTGTCTTAGCTGCTCTAGCAGGAGGGACGCTGTTAGGTGCGGCATTATTTGGCTGGGAGAGCCTCAGTCCTTTTGAGTCGAAGCTTTCAAGGACAGCTCAAACCAACTCAGATTCCACCACGCCCAATCAAAAGATCACAGAAACGACACCAGAACGAGAGCCATCAACTCACAAATCTGTGGATTTGGAGATCACTCCTCCCCCTAACCCAGAAGCTAGTAGCAGTTCCTCCCCGACACCAAGGCAGTCCCAGCCTTCTTCTCCTGCTGCAAATGTGCTGTCTGCACCGCAAAGTAGCAATTACTATTATGTACTAGTTGATTATGCAGGCGATCGCTCCCTGGAACAAGCGCAGAAAATCGTACCAGGTGCTTTTGTGCGTGATTTCCCCACAGGCACACAGATTCAGATGGGTGCTTTCAAGCAAGAATCTGGTGCTCAAGCTTTGGCGGAGCGACTCAACAAACAGGGAATTTCCGCTTTTGTGGAGCAACTGTAGTAGGGTAGACAAGCGGACAAGGGGACAAACAATTCAAAATGGCTTTGGTGCATGAATAGGTAAAGCAAGAGGAAGCATGATATGGTTAAACACTGCCTGAAGCCAAGGAATCGATGACCAAGCCCAGGAAGCGAACCTACCGTATCCGTAACTGGGGTGAATAGGAAGCTGCCCTCAAGCAGCGAGCAAGTCTCACTTTCTGGCTCAGTGAACCAGTAAGGGGCAACTCCTGTCTATACAGAGACCGCTGCGGAAGGGAGTTACCCCTTCCTGATGACACCACGCTTTAATCTTGATTAGCCATCGCCCTAGAGTGATCAATCGAGCTGACTGGATTGTACTATTAGAGCAAGGCCAATTGAAACTCGAAGGCACTCTAGAAAATCTGCGTTCCCAACCAGGAACCATCTAGACTTCTTGACTCCCTAACTCAGCCCTAATTTTTAAAGTGAGGTTAGTTCGTCAATGATTTCTTAATTGTTCTGAGAAATCTGCTGATGTACTCGCTCAAGCTGAGCTGTAAAGTAAGCTTCTTTATAAGATAGAGACTGCGCGATTTGTTGTCCTTTTTGAAATGCTTGGAGAGCTTCGGAATAGTTATTTTGCTCTAAATAAATATGCCCCATTTGATCGTAAGTATTCATCATTCCGTAGGAATCCCCAGACTGCTGTTCTGCCTTCAGTAGTTCTGTATAGATTCGCAATGCAAAACTCGGCTGCCTATAGCGATAATAGATATCTCCCAATTTTTGTAACGCTTTACTAGCAGTAGCTACCTGCTGTTGTGACCAAGCTAGTTCAAATGCCTCCCGATAGTTTTGGGTGGCTGCGTTGGGCTGGTTAAGAGTCTCATAGTCCGAGGCAAGGGAGGTTTTAAGCGCGGCTAATGGCTTCGTGGATTGCTGTTGGCGATAATTTTCAGCTAATCGCCGCTTGATGCGTACAGCCTTTTCTGGCTGTGCTGACTTGTCGTAAATTTCAGCAAGCTTTTGGAGATAGACAGTCTGACTAGAAGAATCGCTAGATGATCGCAACTCCAACAACTTCTCATAAGTTGCCGCTGCCTTCTGATAATGGAACCAACCCAAGTGCTGTTTCGCAATTGTTTGGAGTGCTGCTTCCTGAGCCTTGAGATCACCTCTGTTACGAGCCTGGGCCAGAATTTGTTGCTCAACCGCGATCGCTTGCTTCGGGAGTCGCATTTGCTGGTATGCTTTTCCTAGAGCGTGCAACAAGGAGGGATTGCCTTCTGCGATCACTTCCTGCTGGATAGATTTTAAGCGCTGCGCGATGCGTTGCACATCTGCTTGGCGATTTTCCTGCCAAGCAACTTCCCCAACTCGTCCCAAAGTTCGTACTTCTTCCAATTGCCCCAGTTCTTGCCGCCAACGCAATTCCTGATACCAAGTGTCAAACGCTTGGTTCGCATTCCCCGCTTCTAATTGGGCAGCAGCTTCAGCATGGAGTTCATCGAGCGCTGAGTCTAGTTTCAGGCGTTCCTGGGCGCTTATAGATTGCTTTACGGGTGACAGAGGTAGGGACTGGGAGTTTTCAGTGAACTCATCCAGACTGAATTCGGAATTATTGTTGTCGGGAGCAGTAGTTTCTAAGAGGTTGGGCAAAGTGGTTTGTGCGGATGCGCCAGACGTGGTTACCAACCAAAAAGCAGCAGTAATCCCCAGTTTTAACAACCCGATTTGAGCTAGCGAGTTTGGCATTTTTAAAACAGCGTTTCTCCCTTAGCAGACTAGTAGAGTTAAACGAAAGTTTCTAGAGTGGGGAATGGAATCAACAATTTGCAATTGCTTGTCAATTCCTTTCATTATTCCTCTATAGGTTTGATGGCAACAGAGTGAAAGGAGAAATTAAAGTGAGTGATCGCCCCAAAAAATTACTAGTCAGTCTGGTTCTTACCGCTATCCTCCTAACTGGTTTAACTGCTTGTGGCTCCTCTGGGCAAACCAGGGCACAGGAGCGGATATTTCTAGATCTTTCCCTAGACTTTCTAGGGGAATATCAACTGCCGCAAACAATCTTTAAAGATACCCCAGTTGGGGGGTTATCTGCGATCACATATCACAAGCAGACATCTCGCTTTTATGCCCTTTCTGATGACCGTAGCAAACTTGCCCCAGCTCGATTTTATACCCTCAATCTTGTTTTCAATCAAACCGAGGGGGAGCAGGTGGGCATGGAGAGAGTCGACATTGAAGATGTCACCTTTCTCACAGATGAGCAAGGACAAACCTACCCCAAAGGGAGTTTAGATCCCGAAGGAATTGCCATCTCCGCTAGAGGGACTGCGTTTGTCGCCAGTGAAGGGGTTTCTCGTCGCGGCATTGCTCCCTTTATCCGAGAATTTGACCTCAAAACAGGGCAGGAGAAGGAAAACTTAAAACTTCCAGAGCCATACCTGCCCAATCCAGCCACCGAGAAAGAGGAAGCCCCTCGCGGCGTTCAAAATAATCGGGGATTTGAATCCTTAACCCTGAGTCAGACTGGTTTGGCAAAGGACGATCCCTTTCGCTTGTTTGCGGCAACCGAGGCATCCCTTTTCCAAGACGCTCCCGAATCTCAGCAGCCGGAACGGATTCGCTTATTGCACTATGTGATTGGACCAATTGGTTCGCCGATACCAGTAGCAGAACATCTATATTTACTGGAAAAGGAGAACCTAGGCAAGAGTGGCTTAAGCGAGTTGACTACTATAGGGCAGGGATTTTTTCTAAGTTTAGAGCGAAGTTACGATTTGTCAGGGTTGGGGGCAAAAATTTATCAGGTGGTAGTAGGCAATGCCACAGATACCTCTAGCATTAACAGTCTCAAGGGAAATCTCGATTCAATTGAACCCTTAAAGAAAAAGTTGCTGTTGGATTTGGGTGAGTTAGGAATTGAGCTAAACAACTTGGAGGGAATGACGCTTGGTCCTCGCTTGCCCGATGGTAGCCAGAGTTTAGTCCTGGTGAGTGACAATAATTTTGATCGCGATCACGCCACGCAGTTTCTTCTATTTCGTTTAGTAAAGCGATCATGACAGTAGCCAGTCAGTGAATGATACAGAAACATATGAGAAATAACTAAAATTGAGATGACTCACGCCCAAGATATTGCCACCTTAGCTCGCTGGATGGCAGCCGATTTTAGTAATCAAGAGCAAGCATTCGAGAATCCCCCTTTTTTCGCCCACATTCGTGTTTGTATGCGTCCTCTGCCTTGGGAATTACTTTCTGGAGTCAGTTTTTTGGTGGAGCAGGCATACGATTATATGCTGAATCAGCCCTACCGTATTCGGGTGTATAAGTTGATTGAGGCAAATGATCGCCTAGAGATTGAAAACTACATGCTCCAAGAGCCAGAATCATTTTATGGAGCATCGCGCGATCGCCAACGTCTCAACCAGCTAAATTCCCAACAGCTCGAAAAACTCCCAGGCTGCAACATGATTGTCGAGTGGACGGGAAACAGCTTCCAAGGTTACGTGGAACCAGGCAAGGCTTGCATAGTGGTACGCAAGGGCAAAGAAACCTACCTAGACAGTAGCTTTGAAATTGACCAAGAGCAATTTACCAGTCTTGATCGAGGACGCGATCCTGAGACAGATGAGCGGGTTTGGGGTTCGGTAGCGGGAGCATTCCGCTTTGTGCGCTGGGAAAGTTTTGCCCATGAGGTGCAGGTTTGACCAATTAAGAACTTAAATTCCCCGTCAACCCTTGGTACTTTCATAATTGCGAGACACTTTTGGAGAATGCGAAGCTTCATACAGCAGTTTTTTTTAATAAGCCAAATTTATCAATCTGTTTACAATTCCTACAGCTCTGTGACTCCCCCCAACCCAGTTCTATGCTTCCAACTCGTCTTGTCCCCGATATTGAATTGGGTTAGTAGGGATATCCAGCCTAATTCTGATGGGAGCAAGTAGCCTGCGACATGCCCTGCTCCAGAGCGGTGCATTGGATCTGGCGGTGTTTGACCAGTGGATTTATTTATTGAGTCAGGGGTTGCCGCCCATTTCTTCGTTTTTGGGGTTTCATGTGTTAGGAGACCATGCGGCGTTTATTCTCTATCCAATTTCGTTGCTATACCGGCTTTACCCTGATATTCACTGGTTGTTGCTTATTCAGGCATTCGCCCTGGCAATGGGAGCAGTACCCATCTATGCCCTAAGTCGTCATTCTGGCCTGTCCCGACTAGAGGGTAGGACACTGGCGCTATGTTACGTCCTCTATCCGGCAGTCTTTAACATTAACTTTTATGCTGATTTTCGGCCCGAGGCAATTGCTGTCCCGGCAATACTTTGGGCAATGTGGGCCGGTATTGCAAAGAAAACTGTACAACTAGTATTTGCAGTGGCGCTAGTCTTAAGCTGCAAAGAGATACTGAGCTTAACAGTGATAGCGTTAGGACTGTGGTTCTGGCTGAGTGAGCGGCGGCAGGTCTATGGTTGGTGGTGCGTAGCAGCGGGAACCATCTGGTTTACTTTCACAATTGGCTATTTGATACCGCTGTTACGGAATGGAAACCCCGGTGGATTAGGATTCTATAGCTACTTAGGTGACTCCTTTTCAGAAGTTGTCCTCAACGCTGTGACAAACCCTGGTCTAATAGCGGGCAGAGTGTTTTTGCCTGATCGCCTCTTCTACTATCTGTTGCTGATTGCACCCGTTATATTGGGGTTGCACTGGCGGCAAATAGGGGTCATGATTCCCACGCTACCGATGCTCTTGTTGAATGCCCTTTCGGACTATGCTGCTCAGCGAGATCTGATTCATCATTATTCCCTTCCGATCTTTCCGTTTGTCCTGGTGTGGCTGGTGCGATCACTGGCAAGTTATCGAAAACGACAACAGCGACAGTGGCTCAAGCCTCGTTGGTTGGTGTTATGGGCAATTATCGCGTTCCTGGCGCTGGGGAAATACGAATACTTCTTCACCCGATACCTTTCGCACTCATCTAATCTACCCTCTGTCTACCAGGGGATAGCCTTAACTTCCTCCTCAACTAGTGTTCTCACTGCTGCTCATCTTTGTCCCCATCTCAGTCATCGTCCCATCATTCACCAATTCCTTGATACGCCTTTCACCCCAACTCAACTGAATCAATACAGCTCTGTGCTACTGGATATACAGCATCCTGGTCAGCAGGTGTCTCTAGAGAGGGTAACAGCCTTAAAACAACGACTAAAGACCCTCTCAGAATTCCGGCTGACCTATTCTCAAAACGAGGTATTTCTCTTTGAAAAACGGCTTTAACGGTTATTAAGTCAGCATTGTGATATAAGTATATAATTCTCTGGGTGAGATGATCGATACTATAGATTTAACCGTAGGTGATATTACCAGTGAATCTGACTCAAGATATAGCGTAGGCGATCGTAGTCATCTTGGAGCAAAACATTTAAAGTGCGCCCCGCCTTCACTAGCCAATCTCTGTCTCCTTGGCGTAACTGATAAATTTCTCGAATCGTCGCTGCTGTTAACGCTTCTGCGGGGACAGACTTGACTTCTAGCAGGGTTCGCAAAAAATCGAGCTGTTCGCTGAAGCGAATTACTTCGCTGGGTTCGCAGCGGTAAACCCCTTGATGCATTTGCGGTGGACGCGGTGGAATATACTGATAGACTGCGGTATCGGCATTGCCATTTCCCTTCACTTGGGCTGGCTCAAATCCCATAATGGCGGCGCGAAACTCGGTTTTGAGCATAGCAAATATTTGCGGTTGTTGCTCGCGCAGCTCTGCCAGTGACAGTCCTAAAGCCCTTGCCCGATGAACCGAGTCAATCGGACTAGTAGTGACATGAGTAACAACTGCCAAAACTTTATTGCCCGACTCCTCATCAGTGGACTTAACGCAACTCCCAAAGGGAGGCATTTCTGGAAACCTCAACTCTTCCGGCTCTAAGCACTGGGCAAGAAACTCTGTCGTCGACGTTTCAATCACCTCAGCAATATGATTGGGATAGCGATTATCGTCGGCGAACTGAGGTAAGGGAAGGCGCATAGTATTGTCCTTAGTCGCTTCGCAGAGCGTCCTTTGTCCTGAGTTTAGTCCGTAGTCGTTAGTTTCTAATGACTAATGACCAATGACTAACAACTAATGACTACTTCTTTTTCTTACCAGCCTTAACATTCACAATTTCAAATTCCGAAGGCAGGAAGGTGACAAGATGTTCCCAGTTGCCTCCTTCAAACATTACTCCTACTTTGTCATCAATAATTCGATACACTGTCCCTTCGTATCTGTAGTAGGTATCATCGGGGTTGGTAATGCGAACTTTTTCACCTGGCAGAATCATCTTCGTTCTCAATTAGTTTCTAATAGCTTAACAGAGAGCAGGAGAAGCAGGAGAAGCAGAGGAAAAAACTTTAACCTTTAATCTGCAAGCTTCACCCCTCACTCCTCACTTGCCCTCTTCGCTCCTCCGCACCTCTGCAACCTCTCAGCCCGCCAGGGCAGCAATGGAAACCTTAGCAGCTATTTGCTCGGCAATTTCTGACAATGCCTTTGCCGAAGCAGAATCCGGTTCAGCAATTACAATGGGCATACCGCGATCGCCTCTCTCTCGCAAAGAAAGTTCTAGCGGAATACCACCTAGCAGAGGCACATTCAATTCCTCAGATGCCTTTTCGCCTCCCCCGGAACCAAATAAATCATATTTGCGATCCGGAAAATCCGGTGGAATAAAATAGCTCATATTCTCCACAAGTCCCAGCAAAGAAACTCCCAACTGCTGGAACATTTTTAAACCTCGGCGGGAGTCCATTAAGGACACATTTTGCGGTGTGGTGACAATTACTGCCCCCGACATGGGAACTGCCTGCGCCATCGTCAACTGGGCATCCCCTGTTCCCGGTGGCATATCCACAATCAGATAATCCAATTCTCCCCACTGTACCTGGTAGAGAAACTGGCGAATTACCCCATTCAGCATCGGTCCGCGCCAAATGACTGGCTGATCCGGGTCAATCAAAAAAGCCATAGAAACCAGCTTCACGCCGTAGTTAAATGCTGGTTCTAACACTTCGCCTTGCTCGCCTTGCTGAACCTTGACCTGAGCATCTTCTAGCCCTAACATACTCGGGGCATTAGGACCATAAATATCGGCGTCGAGTAAGCCCACTTTTGCCCCTTTCTGAGCCAAGGCAACGGCTACATTCACTGCCACAGAGCTTTTGCCCACCCCTCCCTTGCCACTCGAAATTGCCAGGATGTTTTTGACCCCTTCTATGCTCTGTTTGTCGGGCAAAGGCTTCTGCTGCGGAGTTTCGGAAGTCACTTCTACCTCGACTTCCTCAACGTCAGATAATTGCTTCACCGCCTTTTGGCAATCCTCAACAATAAATTCTCGCAACGGACAGGCAGGCGTGGTCAACACTAAAGTAAAACTGACATTACCTCCATCAACTTGGACATTGCGAATCATGTCCAATTCCACTAAACTTTTTTTTAGTTCGGGGTCTTGAACGGGTCGTAAGGCTTCTAGAACCGAGTTAGTATCGAGCATAATAAAGTTGCGTTTTTGACCGAGCGCAAAGATGCGGTCGGGGCTTAGCTTTTCTGGTCTTCCCTACTTAATGATGTTAACGGTTTGTCGAAGCGCTAGCAGCAAAGGTCATTGAATAAGGCAGAGGGCAGAAGAAGTGAGGTGTGAGAGCGTGAGTGCGTGAGCAGAGGGGTTCTCGGGGAGCAGGGGGGAGCAGTTCAATCTTTCTCCTCCGCACCCCCGCACTCCTAACCTCTCTCTTAAAAAACATTTCCCGACTCCTCGACAAAGCGCCCTTGCAATCCTACCCGTTCAGCAGCTTGGGCTAATTCGGAGGCGACGCGAGCAGCATAGGGTCGAATCAGACACCACAACAGAGGCGAAAACCAACCGCGCAGAGTGACAGAATAAGATACGTAAGTGCCAATTAGCGTCGATTCCACCTGGTAAGTAACTCGCTTTTCAATCCCTGGGATAGCGATAAACCGTACACTGAGCAATTCTCCTGGGCGCACTCGCTCAACAAAAATTCTTACCGGAATAGGGATTAGGCGCGTCACCACCTGATAAATCAATCCCGGTTTAGCAATTAACCCACGAGGCGCATTGGTGCTAGAGAGCAGAGGATGCCAGGAGACATCAGCGAGATTAACCAGTGTTTGCCAGAGAATGTCTACTGGGGCATTACTCAGGACGCGATAGGTCTTGAATAGAGAAAACTCGCAGCAATTCCTCCTTCGACGCCTAATTAAGTTGAAGGAAAGATTAAGAATCACAACACACCTCCCACAGCAACCCCCAGGCAAGTATTCTATTGTAGAAAGTTGGGATGCGCTTAGTCCCCTTTGACTAGGATAACGAGATTTTTTCCAGAATTTTTTAATCCGCGCAGCGGTAAGGGCGACCAGCCACTCCATTCAAGTTACTCTGAGGATAAGGTGATCGCGCTATATCTAGCCTTCGCAAGTGGCGGGGCGCTCGTTATCCCCCGTCCTAACAGTTATGAAGACACTCGCATGTGAGTGGAATTAAATCGAATTGAGAACAGCAATGACAAGCGCTAATACAGATGTAACTTCCCCGAGTAATTTCCCACCTCCAGCTGACTCGAAGACAAGAGTGAGCCAGTTTATGAAACAGCTACAAGACGAAATTTGTGAGGCTCTAGAAAAGCTCGATGGCGGTGGTAAATTTAGAGAAGATAGCTGGGAGCGAGAAGAAGGCGGTGGTGGACGCTCGCGGGTACTCCGTGAAGGAGCAATTATAGAGCAAGGGGGAGTGAACTATTCGGAAGTTTTCGGAAAACAGCTACCTCCCTCGATTTTGCAAAAACGCCCGGAGGCTGAGGGTTATCCTTTTTACGTTACCGGGACATCAATGGTGCTGCATCCCCGCAACCCCTATATTCCTACGGTTCACCTTAATTATCGTTACTTTGAGGCGGGACAATTTTGGTGGTTTGGCGGTGGGGCTGATTTGACTCCCTACTATCCCGTTGCCGAGGATGCTGCTCACTTTCACCGCACCTTCAAGCAAGCTTGCGATGCTCATCACCCCGAATATTACCCAGTATTCAAACGCTGGTGCGACGAATATTTCTATATCAAGCATCGCCAAGAAATGCGAGGTGTGGGAGGTTTATTTTTCGACTATCAAGACGGTCAAGGTGAGCTGTATCAAGGTCCCAACCCAGAGGGAGCAGCGGCGACTTACAGTGCCCAAGTAGGGGAGCTAGAACCCCGGAGTTGGGAAGAGATATTCGCGTTTGTGGTCGATTGCGCTCATGCCTTTTTACCCGCTTACGTGCCGATTGTCGAAAGACGACGAGGTAGCGAATATGGTGATCGCGAACGCAACTTTCAACTCTATCGCCGGGGACGCTACGTGGAATTTAACCTAGTTTATGACCGAGGGATAATCTTTGGTCTTCAGACTAAGGGACGAACGGAATCCATTTTGATGTCCTTGCCGCCCCTGGTGCGTTGGGAGTATAACTATCAACCCGAACCCAACACCCCGGAGGCTGAACTATACCAAACCTTTCTCAAGCCTCAAGATTGGGCAAATTGGAGTCCTTCTTAGGGAAGGCAGGGGAAGCAGGAGAGGCAGTGAGCGCGTGAGAGCTTGAGAAAAAGCTCCAGGAGCAGAGGAGAGGAACTAACGCACTCCGAAACTATTTCCCCTCCGCACCTGGAGCACCTCTGCACCTCCTCACTGGGATAACCTTTAACCTGCAACCTGGAACCTTAACTTCTTGGCAAACGACCCCTGAGCAGAGACAATAGAGTTAACGTCTTTCTATTTATTTTTGTGGATACAGCTCGTACTCTCTCGGATACTAAGCGAAGTTTCTATACTCTCCACACTCGCCCGATTAATTCGATTTATCGGCAGGTAGTGGAAGAGATGCTCGTAGAAATGCACTTGCTTTCTGTCAATG
Organism: Cyanobacteria bacterium QS_4_48_99; assembly: GCA_003021505.1. Taxonomy (GTDB): domain Bacteria; phylum Cyanobacteriota; class Cyanobacteriia; order Cyanobacteriales; family Rubidibacteraceae; genus QS-4-48-99. The sequence continues at coordinate 12,297 of PXPT01000129.1, forward strand.
CTGACTTTCACTACGAACCGATTTATGCCTTGGGCGTGGTAACTAGCTTTGACCGTTTTATGCAGGGCTATCAACCCGAACGGGACAAAGAATCAATCTTCAATGCGATTTGTCAAGCGATTGGGAGTGATCCCCAACAGTATCGGCAGGACGCAGAACGTTTGCTAGCTTTGGTGGATCACGAATCTAGTGAGGAAGTGGTTTCGTGGCTTACTTCCGGCAAGCCCCTCGATGGTGCTGGGGACTTAAATGAGTCTTTACAAGCGATCACCAATAACCCTAAGTTTAAGTATAGCCGTCTGTTTGCAATCGGTTTGTATACGCTGCTAGAGCGGGCAGACGAAGAGTTGGTCAAAGATGAAAAGCGATGCAAGGAAGTGCTAAAACAATGCTGCGAGACTTTGCACATTTCCTTTGAGAAGATGGAAAAAGACCTGGATCTCTACCGAGGAAATCTCGAAAAAATGGAACAGGCACGGAGTGTACTAGAGGATACGGTCAAAGCAGACCGCAAGCAGCGCGAAAAGCGTGCCCAAAAAAGGGAGCAGGCAGCCGCCAGCGATCAGACTTTTCCAGACTCCTCGGAGGACTCAAATCCGCCTAAGAAAGATGAAGCCTCTTCTTTTTGGAAACTTTAAAGAACGGCGCGGGAATTCCACCGAGAGAGGGGTGGGGCAAAGCCTCGCTCCACTTCTGAGGACAAGGGTTCCGAGGAATCCTTGGTAACCGTGAGATGTCCGTCGCACTACGGCCCCTCTCCTTCAGAATTTAAAGGATGAAGGCAAGAAGGGAAACAGTGGTGAGAGCGTTGGTGAGAGCGTTTGTTTCCCTCTGCCTACTGCCTTCTGCCCTCTACCTTATTCATGTTCCCAACGCTAAAGCCAGCCTTGTAGGCGCTGCACGAGTTGCTCAGTTTGCATAAACCCTTCGATGCGATCTACTGATTGACCGCCTTTGAAAAGCACCAGCGTGGGCAAAGCCTGAACTTGATACTGCGATCCCAGTTGGGGATAGTTATCAGTGTTGATTTTCACCACTTTTAACTGTTCCTTGAGTTGATCGCTCACTTGGTTTAAGATTGGTGCCATCATCTCACAAGGACCACACCAAGGGGCATGAAAGTCCACTAGAACAGGCACATCTGAGCTAGAGAGGAGTTCTTCAAAGCTAGAGAACTGCTTTTTTACTGCCATAATCTATCGCGCGTGAGTTTTTAGCTCGATTTTAGTGCAAAATTTGGGAGAGTATAGACAGATGAGTGTGAGTTGGTATAGCTCACTCAATTCTGGGAGAAGATTGGTTAATGGAAATCTTGCCAGAGAACATGCAAAGATTACGTGATCGCGTTGCGATCGTCACAGGAGCATCGCGCGGAATTGGTCGTGCCGTCGCTCTTGCCCTGGCAGCAGAAGGGGCAAAGGTGGTGATTAATTATGCCCGTTCGAGCGAGGCAGCCGAGGAAGTTGTGGGCGAAATCACCAAAGCTGGGGGAGAAGCTTACGCTATCCAAGCCGATGTCTCCCAAGCCGAACAAGTCGATGAATTAATCAAGCAAACCCAGTCAAAATTGGCTCGGATTGACATTGTGGTCAACAATGCCGGCATTACCCGCGATACTCTCTTGCTGCGGATGAAACCGGAAGACTGGCAAGCAGTGATTAACCTTAACCTGACTGGCGTTTTTCTCTGTACTCAGGCAGTGAGTAAATTAATGCTTAAGCAACGCAGCGGACGAATTATTAACCTCGCCTCTGTCGCTGGAGTGATGGGAAATCCAGGTCAAGTTAACTATAGTGCTGCTAAGGCGGGGGTAATTGGTTTAACCAAGACTGTTGCTAAAGAACTCGCCCCTCGGGGGATAACAGTTAATGCAGTTGCACCGGGCTTTATTACTACCGACATGACTAGCAATCTCGAATCAGAAGAAATTCTCAACCACATTCCCCTAGCCCGCTACGGACAACCCGAAGAAGTAGCTGGCATGGTTCGCTTCCTCGCATCCGATCCCGCATCCGCCTACATCACCGGGCAAGTTTTCCATGTCGATGGCGGCATGGTGATGGCTTAACGGGTTGAAGGTTGCAGGTTTCTGTACGGAGGGGCGGAGGTGCTCCAGGTGCTCCAGGTGCGGAGAGTCCCTTCGGGACTGACGCGGAGAGGGGATGACGCGAAGACAAGGACACGGGGTTCGAGGTTCCCTCGAACCCTTGAGATCTCCGTGCGGAGATCTGTGTGTCCCTCAGCTCCCCGCGTCCGCGCGTCCCCGTGTCCCCGCGTCTTCTTTTTCCCCTGCTCCCCTGCTCCTGGTGCTCCCTCGCTTTCCCATCTCCCAATTCCCTTAGAACCTTCCCAGAAATTTCTTAGCAGTCTTTGGGCAAGAGTGCTAAATTTGCAATTGGAGAAAGACGGAATCCAGGAAACTTATGGTAAAACTCGTTTCGTTTGACGAAAAAGCAAGACGGTCTTTAGAGCGAGGTGTCGATGGGCTTGCCGACGCTATTCGCATTACGCTCGGACCAAGAGGTCGTAACGTGCTTTTAGAAAAGCAGTACGGCGCACCGCAGATTGTCAATGATGGCATCACTGCTGCTAAAGAAATCGAACTTGAAGACCCCTATGAAAATACGGGCGTACAACTGATTCGGGAAGTCGCATCCAGAACCAACGACATGGCAGGCGATGGGACGACCACAGCCACCATTCTCGCTCAAGCGATGATTCGGGAAGGCTTGCGGAATGTGGCAGCAGGAGCAAATCCAGTTGCCCTGCGGCGAGGCATTGAGAAAACGGTGAACGAGCTGACCAAAGAAATTGAGTCAGTTGCCAAGCCAGTCCAAGGGGAAGCGATCGCCCAAGTTGCCACTGTCTCTGCCGGAAATGATGAAGAAATTGGCAATATGGTTGCTTCAGCAATGGATCGCGTCACTAAAGATGGTGTGATTACTGTCGAAGAATCCAATTCTCTGGCAACCGAAATGGAAGTGGTTGAGGGGATGCAAATTGATCGGGGCTACATTTCCCCCTATTTCCTCACTGACCAAGAACGGCAGATTGTAGAACACGAGAATCCTCGCATCCTGCTCACGGATAAGAAGATTAATGTCATTCAGGACTTAGTTCCGGTGCTAGAAAAAGTCTCCCGTGCCGGACAGCCCCTACTCATAATTTCAGAAAATATTGAAGGGGAAGCTTTGGCTACCTTGGTGGTGAATAAAGCGCGGGGCGTGTTGAATGTTGCCGCAATTAAAGCACCTGGATTTGGCGATCGCCGCAAGCAAATGCTGCAAGACATTGCCGTTCTCACTGGCGGTCAAGTAATTTCGGAAGATGTTGGTCTTACCTTAGAAAACGCCACCTTAGAAATGCTGGGTACAGCCCGCAAGGTGACAATCGACAAAGACAACACCACGATTGTCGCTGGTGGAGAAAACCGTTCCGATGTAGAAAAACGGGTTTCCCAAATCCGCAAGCAGCTTGAAGAGACAGACTCTGAATACGATCAAGAGAAACTGCAAGAGCGTATCGCCAAACTCGTGGGCGGCGTTGCCGTGATCAAAGTAGGTGCTGCCACCGAAACAGAACTCAAAGAGCGGAAACTGCGAATTGAGGATGCCCTGAATGCTACCAGAGCTGCGGTAGAAGAAGGCATCGTTCCCGGCGGTGGCACAACGCTAATTCATCTGGCTGATAAAGTTGACCAGATTAAAAATAGCCTTAGCGACGAAGAAGAAAAAGTTGCTGCCAACATTATTGGTAGGGCGCTGGAGGCACCGCTGCGTCAAATGGCAGACAATGCTGGAGCCGAAGGTTCTGTCATCGTTGAGGAGGTACGTAATACCGAGTTCAACGTCGGCTACAACGCGATGACGGGTGAATTTGAAGACATGATTGCTGCTGGCGTTATTGACCCAGCTAAAGTGGTGCGCTCTGCCCTCCAAAATGCTGGCTCCATTGCCGGAATGCTCTTGACTACCGAAGGTGTAGTCGTAGAGAAGCCCGAGGAAGAATCCTCTGATGGTGCTGGTGCCGATGCCGGCATGGGCGGCATGGGCGGCATGGGCGGTATGGGAGGCATGGGTGGTATGGGCATGATGTAATTGCCTGTCAGCCCAGTCTCTCACCGCTGAATACTAGACCCTTGAAAGCAGTCTGTTCCGTCGGGACAGGCTGCTTTACAATTCAAAATTCAAAATTAGAAATTCAAAATTTTGCATTTTGAATTAATTTCCCCATATAGTCAGCAGTTTTAAAATAGAGATACGAAGCCTCAAAGCTCTGGTTTCTCAGGATTTTTGTCGTCTCCCATCAACGCAATGCAAGTTTTTCCCAAATCGGTCGAAGCCAGCTCTAGTCTCCCCTCAGAGACAGTGACGCTAGATGTCGAGGGAATGAAGTGTGCTGGTTGTGTTAGCTCACTCGAGAAGCAACTCACCCAGAATCCCGGCGTAATTTCTGCTCAGGTCAATTTGATTACAGAAGTGGCGGTAGTCAAGTATGAATCGGGGACAACTGAGCCAGAAGCGATCGCCGCCAAACTCACTGACAGAGGATTTCCCAGTCAACCCCGTAGTTCAGAAACTAGCTCACAAGAAGAGACGCTCAGTGCCCCCAAGCAGCGGCAGCAAGAAAATAGGCGGCAACTCCGGCAATTAGTGATTGCTGCTGTCTTAATCGTCTTGTCGGGAATTGGTCATCTCGAACATTGGGGAGGTCCCAGCCTACCGCTATTGAGTAATATCTGGTTCCACTGGGGATTAGCAACGCTGGCATTGGCAGGACCAGGACGTTCTATTCTCGTGGACGGTGGACAAAGCTTATGGCACCGGATGCCTAACATGAACGCGCTTGTGGCGTTGGGAACTCTGAGTGCTTACCTCGCCAGTTGCGTAGCCCTGGTATTCCCCCAGTTGGGTTGGGAGTGCTTTTTTGATGAGCCTGTAATGTTACTGGGCTTTATCCTGTTGGGTCGCACCATGGAGCAAAAAGCTAGAGGTCGCGCGTCAGCGGCTCTGGAGGCATTGATGGCGCGACAACCCCAGGTGGCACATTTGGTGAGCGAACCCACTGCCTTAGAGCAAACAGGAATTGAAGTTCCGATTGAGCAGGTGCGTGTTGGAGAGTGGGTAAGAGTTTTGCCCGCAGAGAAAGTCCCTGTAGATGGCGAGGTGGTTGCAGGTCAAACCTCAGTGGATGAATCGATGCTCACTGGGGAATCCGTGCCTGTCTCCAAGCAACCAGGGGATTTGCTTGCCGCTGGCACGCTTAATCAGTCAGGCGTGATCGCGCTGAAGGCAACTCGCATCGGGAAAGATACTACCCTGGCACAGATTTTTGCCTCAGTGGAAGAAGCGCAAACCCGCAAGGCTCCCGTACAGAAGTTGGCAGATACAGTGGCGGGGTATTTTTCCTATGGCGTGATCGCAACTGCTGCTTTGACGTTCCTATTTTGGTACTTGGCAGGAACGAAAATTTGGTCTGAGGTTTTGACCACTTCTCCGTTGTTGTTGAGTTTAAAACTCGCGATCACGGTTCTGGTTATTGCCTGCCCGTGCGCTCTGGGTTTGGCTACTCCCACCGCAATTCTAGTGGGCACTAGCCTCGGGGCAGAACGGGGAGTGTTAATCAAAGGCGGCGATCTCCTGGAGAGAGTCCATCAATTAGATACTATCGTCTTTGACAAAACAGGAACCCTATCTGAAGGTCATCCTACTGTGACTGATTGCGTGCCGCTGGCTGACTTTAACGCAGATACTCTCCTACAACTGGCAGCAACCGCAGAAAGCGGGACGAGCCATCCTTTGGGAACTGCAATTGTAACTGAGGCACAGCGGCGAGAGCTATCCCTACTAGAGGGCAGCAATTTCTACACCGAACCCGGACTAGGCGTGTCTGCTTCAGTAGGGGAGCAGCAGGTGTTGCTTGGAAAGGCAGATTGGCTGAGGGGGCAAGGGATTGCCATTAGTGAGGCGGCAGAGGCTCAGTTTCAAACCCTAGCATCAGCTACGGACAGCTCACGGTGCGGAACGAGTTCCGCACCCGTGTCCTCGGGAAAAACAGTGGTTTATGTTGCTACTGCTGGAGAATTGGTAGGATTAATTGCCCTCCAGGATTTACCTGGTGCGGATGCGAAGAAAACAGTGGAGCGCTTGCAGCAGTTGGGATTGCGAGTGATGCTCCTCACCGGGGATGAACCAGCGGCAGCAGCCGCGATCGCCCAGGCAGTCGGAATCGCTCAGGATAACGTTTTAGCTAGGGTACGCCCTAACCAAAAAGCAGCCTCGATCCAGTCTCTTCAGGGAAAAGCAGGGGAGCAGAGGAGCAGGGGAGCAGGGGAAAAAGAAGACGCGGGGACACGGGGACGCGCGGACGCGGGGAGCTGCGGGACACACAGATCTCCGCACCTGGGCACCTGGGCACCTGGGCAATCCTCATCCCAATTACCCACCACCGGTTCTCAAGTCGTAGCAATGGTAGGAGACGGAATTAATGATGCTCCTGCTTTGGCACAAGCAGATGTAGGCATTGCTATACAGGGAGGCACTGATGTTGCAATTGAAACCGCTGGCATTGTGTTAACAGGCGATCGCCTGTGGGATGTGGTTGAGTCACTCCAACTCAGTCGGGCGACTTTCCACAAAATTCGCCAAAATCTGTTTTGGGCTTTGGGTTACAATGCTATCGCCATTCCCATTGCTGCGGGGGCACTGCTTCCTCACTTCGGAATAGTTCTTTCTCCTGCGATCGCTGCTGCGTTCATGGCGTTTAGTTCGGTGATGGTGGTAACAAATTCCCTACTTTTGCGCCATCGCTTTGCTCAGTAATTATGAATCACGAATTCGGTGCTGGTGGTAAAAACTTCCACCAGGGAATTCATGTTATCTAACGATGTACCCGGATACGTTTACCAGGATCTTGCTTTTTAATCCAAGATAGAAACTTCTGTATCCTTGGTTCTTGCTTGAGCTTGTCGAGGGTATTGAGGTGCTGCGCTAAGTGCTGATTATCGAACAAGGCATGAATTTGCCGATGGCAGGCAGAGCAAAGATTAACTGTTTGCCCTGGTTGAGCCTTTTTCCGTTTCACCTTTTGTCTCGGGACGAGGTGATGAATTGTTAAACTATTTACCTCTCTTTCACAAAGTTCGCAGTTCATGGTTTCGTTTTTGTCCTACCCTAATTACTAATCCCTAATCTCCGATTCCTCGTGACGGAACCGACTTATATCTATCTTCACGGCTTTGCCTCTAGTCCCCAGTCTGGGAAGGCTCAATACTTGCGCGATCGCTTCGCTGCTTACCAGATTCACCTCACCATCCCCGACTTTAACCAAGGCGATTTTGCCCATCTCACTCTCACGCGACAACTCAAGCAAGTGGAAGCAATTTTGCCGCCATCTGCAACCCCAGTAACGCTAATTGGCTCTAGTTTTGGCGGTTTAACTGCTGCTTGGCTAGGGCAGCAACACGTCCAAGTGCAGCGCCTGGTTTTGTTAGCCCCAGCATTTAATTTTCTCTCTCACTGGTTGCCGAAATTGGGAGATGTCCAAATGCAAAAATGGCAAGAGTCGGGATACCTTCGGGTGTATCACTACGGCGAGAAGCGATTGCTTCCTCTCCACTATCCATTTATCCTCGATGCCAAGCAATACCAGGAACAACAGCTACAGCGACCCATACCCACTCTTATTCTCCACGGACGAAACGATGAAGTCATTCCCATCCAGTCAAGCCGCGACTACGCTAGCCAGCGCCAATGGGTACAACTGCTCGAACTCGACAGCAATCACACCTTAAGCAATGCGATGCCCGAAATTTGGCAGGCAATTCGAGCCTTTTGTTAGCTACCTAAAAACCCACCCTAGCCAACTAGGCGTTGCACAATAATGGAATGGTAAGGGCAGCAGAGGTGCGGAGAGTCCCTTCGGGACTGACGCGGAGAGGGGATGAGCGAAGACAAGGACACGGGGTTCGAGGTTCCCTGGAACCCTTGAGATCTCCGTGCGGAGATCTGTGTGTCCCGCAGCTCCCCGCGTCCGCGCGTCCCCGTGTCTTCTTTTTTCCCTGCTTCCCTGCTCCTCTGCCTTTTGCTCCCCGTGTCTGGAGCGTCCTCTTTCCCCTCATCCCCTGAGCGCCTTATCTCACCTTTTAGCAGCATCATGCCTACTAGAACTCCCTAGCTGTTTCGAGTAAAGTAGTAGATAATGCTGTTATTGTTAGTTTTTATTAGTATGATTTTATACGCAAAGCGGTTAAGTGTTTATCTGGGATTATTGGTACTCGGTGGCGGCGCAGGATTTTGGGGAAGTAGCCACCTGCGAGAATCGCAGCATCAAACGGCACAACCTCCCCAAGCAGTGCCAGCAGCAATACGAGCTTCTCCTGCTCCAGTGCAACCCGATTCCACTCCCAAAAAAAACCTCAATTTCATCGCAGACGCGGTGCAGAAAGTTGGACCAGCGGTAGTAAAAATTGATGCTGCTCACCTCGTATCCCAGCAAGTGCCAGGGCCTCTACAAAAACCTTTCTTCCGGCGATTTTTTGGTGATGATTTCCCCACTCCCAAACAACGAGTAGAGCGCGGCACTGGTTCTGGGTTCATTATTAGCTCAGACGGGCACCTAATTACGAATGCCCACGTGGTTGAAGATGCCGATACGGTCAAAGTAACACTTAAAGATGGTCGGACTTTTGAAGCTCAGGTAGTGGGGACTGACCCCATCACGGATATCGCTGCCCTCAAAATCGATGCGAACGACTTACCCAGTGTCAAGCTCGGAAAATCGGACAATTTAACCCCGGGAGCATGGGCGGTTGCCATTGGCAATCCCCTTGGTCTCAACAATACCGTCACTGTAGGCATCATTAGTGCGCTAAACCGCTCCAGTAGCGAGGTAGGCATTTCAGAGCAACAATTGCGGGTAAGCTTCATCCAAACCGATGCTGCGATTAACCCTGGCAACTCTGGCGGTCCCCTCCTCGATGCCCGTGGTGAAGTCATTGGAATTAACACTGCGATTCGGGCGAATGCTCAGGGATTGGGCTTTGCAATTCCGGTAGAAACCGCTGAACGTATTGCCAACCAACTTTTTAGCAAGGGAAAAGCTGACCATCCCTACCTAGGGATTCAAATGGTGACGCTCGACCCGCAGATGCGAAAAAAAATTAATCAAGACAGCGATCTGGGGTTGACAGTGACAGCGGAGCGAGGAGTTTTAATTGTTCGCGTTGTTAACAATTCACCCGCAGAACGGGCAGGCTTCCAACCCGGAGATATCATTCAGAAAGTTGGTTCTCAACCAATTGAAACGGCTGTACAAGTCCAAAAACAAGTAGAAATGAGTGAAATTGGCTCAATTTTGAAAGTAGAAATTAAGCGCAAGGGTCAAACGAAAATGATGGAATTGCGCCCTGGAGCATTTCCGGTCGAGGAGTAGAGACGCGAGAGATTGCATTTGTAAGGGCGAGCCGCAGGTTCGCAAGGCGCCGACGGACAGACGGGGCTTACAAGGTGCGCCCGCAGGTGGCGCACACAGTCCCTCCTCACGGTGGCGAATTACTTCGCCACCCGTGTCCTTGTCTTCCGAGGAATCCTTGGGAAGCTTGTGAGCATCTCCCCAACAGGGAACACAGAGAGAGTCGCTTCTTAATGCGTAAGTCCTAAAAAAAACAATGAGCGCTTGGGATAACGCTCACTGATTCTAGTAGAGTTAAATCGAGGGCGGGGCGATGCCGTTCGCCCCGATGGAGGGTTATTTCTTTTCAGAAAACTCGGCATCAATTACGTCATCGCCACCGCCTTCTGACTGACCGGAACTCGTGCTACCGGAGTCACTGGTCTCACCATCAGTGCTGGTTCCCTCAGCACCCGCACCAGCGCCAGCTTCCTGATAGAGATTACTGCTGATGCTGTAGAGTGTCTGCTGCAATTCAGGCATGAGGCTTTGAATCCTCTCGTCGTCCTCGTTAGAGACTGCATCGCGCAAGTCACTAATTTGTCCTTCTGCCTTACTCTTTTCTTCGGCTGGAACTTTATCACCCAGCTCGTTCAATTGCTTCTCAGCCTGGTAAATGAGAGAGTCGGCTTGGTTCTTGCGGTCGATTTTCTCGCGACGCTCTTTGTCTTCGGAGGCGTGCTTCTCGGCATTTTCGACCATCTCGTTGACTTCTTCTTCGGAGAGGGTAGAAGCGCCGGTGATGCTAATGGATTGTTCTTTACCGCTGCCCTTGTCTTGTGCCCGGACATTCAGCATGCCGTTAGCATCAATATCGAATGTTACCTCAATCTGAGGAACACCCCGCTGTGCCGGAGGGATGCCATCGAGGCGGAAGGTTCCCAAACTCTTGTTGTCTTTGGCGAATTCCCGCTCACCCTGTAGGACGTGGATTTCGACGTTGGTCTGACCGTCAACCGCCGTAGAGAAGGTTTCTGTCTTCTTGGTGGGAATTGTGGTGTTGCGGGGAATCATCGAGGTCATTACGCCGCCCAAGGTTTCGACACCGAGGGACAGGGGCGTAACGTCAAGCAGTAGGATGTCACTGACTTCACCGCCTAAGACACCAGCTTGAATGGCTGCCCCAACTGCCACAACTTCGTCCGGGTTAACGCCTTGGTTCGGCTCTTTGCCGAGCAGATTCTGAACTACATTCTGCACGGCAGGAATCCGAGTGGAACCGCCAACCAAGACCACTTCATTGATGGAGTTTTTATCAACTTTGGCATCGCGCAGGGCATCTTCTACTGGACTCCGGCAGCGGTCAACTAGGTCGGAGGCGAGTTCCTCGAACTTCGCCCGCGTCAAGGTCATCTCCATATGCTTAGGACCTTCTTGGGTAGCAGTGATGAAGGGTAGGTTAATTTCGGATTGGGTGACGCTGGAAAGTTCTACCTTAGCCTTCTCAGCCGCTTCGGTGAGGCGCTGGAGAGCTTGTTTGTCTTGACGCAGGTCGATGCCTTCGTTTTTCTTGAACTCGTCCGCTAGGTGGTCAACGATTTTTTTGTCGAAGTCATCACCGCCGAGGTGGGTGTCACCCGAAGTTGCTAGGACTTCAAATACACCATCGCCGACTTCCAGAATGGAAACGTCAAAGGTTCCGCCACCTAAGTCGAACACTAGAATAGTTTCGTTGCTCTTCTTATCCAAGCCATAGGCTAAGGAAGCGGCAGTGGGCTCGTTGATAATCCGCTGCACTTCTAGACCAGCAATTTTACCGGCATCTTTGGTGGCTTGACGCTGGGAGTCGTTAAAGTAGGCGGGAACGGTGACAACAGCCTGAGTGACTTGTTCGCCGAGGTGCTTACTCGCATCATCAGCTAGCTTGCGCAGTATTTGGGCAGAGATTTCCTCTGGGGCAAATTGCTTTTCTTTAATGGGACAGTCGATCTTGACGTTGCCATCGTTGCCCTTGACGACGTTATAAGAAACCTCGTTGGCTTCGTTGGCGATTTCGTCGTATTTGCGACCAATAAAGCGCTTGACGGAGTCGAAGGTATTTTGCGTGTTCATAACCGCCTGACGCTTGGCGATTTGACCGACGAGTTGATCGCCATTTTTGGAGTAGGCAACCACAGACGGGGTTGTCCGAAATCCCTCTGCGTTTGAAATTACGTTGGATTTACCTCCTTCCATAACTGCCACGCAGGAGTTCGTTGTTCCTAAGTCGATTCCAACAACTTTTGCCATGGGAATACAGCTCCAATCTAATAACTACAAAAAATATTTGGAGAAATCGGAATTGAGTCGAATGAAGTTTTCTATTGCTGCGTTTTTTCGCTTCAATTCACGTTCTACCCTCTATAGTGATGCCGATCGCGACTTCTCCAAAAGTGCAGTTTACCGAACCCGAGGAGGACGGTTAGATATTTTGTCCTTTGTCATTGGTCATTAGTTATTCGTAACACGTAACAAAGGACAAACAACAAAAATCTATCCCGCTACTGCTAGCGCACCGGCAATGGCGGAAGCTCCCCCAGAAACAAACGCGGTCAAAAACAGCCACCAGGAAGCAGCCATTGCAGATTTGCGAGTTTCTTCCGCTTGTTTCTGTGCCTGCTGCTGTGCCTGTTCGAGGCGTCGTTGGGTTTCCTTTTGAATCCGCTCTGCTCGTTGCAGCACGCGATTGCGGGTTTGTTCAATCTGGTTCATGATACGGTTGACTTCAACCTCGGTTAAGTCCTTTCTAGACTGCAGAATTGCCCGCAGAGTCTCCAAGTTAATTTGAGAGAGGCGATCACGCAGTGCCTCAAATCCGGCTTTGGGTTCCTCAAACAACTGGCGGAGATCTTGCTTGATGCCCTCGTAATCGAGTTCTGGACGCTCTAGGGAGTCGAGGTAGCTGCGGATGCGCTCTAGGATGGTATCAATCGCAGACTGGATACGCTGCTGGATGCGCTCTAACTGGTAGAGAAACTGATCGCGCACAGAAAGAATGCGATCCACACTGCGAGCAGCTTCTTCTTCCGAGATATCCTCTCGCTGAGAGAGTAGGGCAATCACCGTAGAGCGGTCAATCTGAGCGAGGCGATCGCTTAAACGCGATATCCCCACTCCGGGCTGATTGAGCAGTTGTTGAAGGTCACGCTTAATCCCATCAGGATTAAGTTCTTCTTTGTCCGTGTTACGCAGGTAGTCTTCCAGGGCAGATTCAAAGTCTAAGACCTGGGTTTGAGCACGGGTGGCTAGGCGGCGTGGTGCATTCGCAATCTCATAAAGCGTTTGCTGCACCTGGTCGATCACGCGATTAACTTGCTCTTCACTCAAGTCTTCTCGCCCGGCGAGTAACTGTACTAAGGTATCTCGGTCTACCTCAGCTAGTCGCTGTCTGATTGCTTGTGTCCCCGCTTGGCGGTCATCGAAGAGTTGCTTGAGGTCTTGCTGAATTCCTTCCGGGTTGAGTTCTTCTTTGCCTGTGGAGCGCAGATATTCGGCGATCGCCGCGATTGCCTGCTCGTACTGCTCTTTTGCCCTCCCGGCTAATCGCTGGGGCGTGTAGCGCACGCGGTTCCAGTTTGCCTCTACCTGGTCAACAATCTGATTGATTTGCTCTTGGGACAAATCCTCTCGCTGATTGAGTAGCTGTACTAAAGTATCGCGGTCAAAGCGTGATGTCCGCTCGCGAATCGCAGCGACTCCAGCTTGGGGGTCATCCAACAGGGTTTGCAAGTCCTGCTGAATGCCTTCTGGACTCAATTCCGCTTTGCCTGTGTTACGCAGATAGGAAGCTAATCGAAGCCATTGTGCTTCTGCTTTTGCTTTCGCTGCCTCTTGGCGTTTTTCTGCCTCAGCGAGAACCTGATCGCGTGCCTTCTCCAGTTCGGGAAGAATTCTGGTCACTTCTGGCGGAATTAAGTCACCGCGTCGGTACAGCAGATGCTCTAGGGTAGGTCGGTTAACCCGAGTAAAGCGATCGCTCAACAGCTCATAATCGGCTTCTGGGTCTTCCAGAATCGGTCGAAAATTGAGCTGAATTTTTTCAGGCGTTAATTCTTCTTTGGGCGTGGTGAGTAGATAACTTTCCACTGCCTGGAACAAAGTGTGCTTTTGAGCTTCCCGAGCATCTGCCAAAGCTGCAGTACGAATTTCTTCTAGGGAATCAGCAATTCTTCTGATTTCGCCCTGAGTCAGCAAACCGCGCTGTTGCAGTAATTCCACAAAATAGGCGCGATCTAGCTGCTCGATTGCCCCGGCGACTGCTTTGGGATCTGCTTCGGGGTCATAAATTACCTCTCGGAACTCCCCTGGCAGAGTTTCCCCATTCTTCAGCCGACCAGGTAAGGTATGGAGCAAATAATTTTCCACATCCGCCCGAACTATGCTGTAGAGCGACTCTTCAGAAGAACCACCACCGAGACGAGCTGTCACTCTACTAGTTTGGTAGTTGAGTTGCTCTTTCGCCCCCTGCAACTTCGAGAGAATCTTCTCAACATCAAAATTTGACAAATCTGTGCGACCCGTGACCACACCCTTAAGGCTATTAAAGCCATAGCTCATTGCCTGGGATCTCAGACGGGCAATGCGAGATTGACCAGAAGAAGTTTGAGACTCGCGCCAAAGGTGCAGTTCTTCCACCAAATCGTCGAACCTGTTCGTGAATCTCTCTCCCAGAGGTGACTGCTGCTCGGAACTGCGAGATTCGCGCCAAAGACGCAACTCTTCTACTAGCACATCGAGCCTGCGAGTGAGCTCCTCTCCCATTAGTTGGCTGCGTGGCGCTGAGTTGAGGTAATCCCCGAGTTCTTCCATGCGGCTCTGCGATCGCGACTGCCTCACCTTTTTGTTCCAAACGGCTTCGAGTTCATCAGCCACTCGGCTAACTTCGCGTTCGGAAAGATCGCTGCGAGAACGAACCAAATTGACAAATGTTTGCCGATCAATCTCGTTCGCCGCCTCACTTCTGGCAATCCGCTCGAATCTTTCATCACTCAGCATATTTTCTAAATCTCGCCGAATCCCCCTGGTGTCTACTTCTGGAGAACGTAGGGAGCCAAGGTAATCTTCCAAATTTTCCCGAACGGTTTGTGGGTCTAGCCCCTCACTCAGTTCGCGGCGAACGGCTCTGGCACTTGCTTTGGCACTCGCCTCGGCAGTTGCCACTGCTTGCTTCTTAGCTGCTATTCCACCCAGTGCAGCCGTCGCTGTTCCAAAAAGCGCTTGAAAGCTAGACGTTGCCGTATTGACAACTGAACCCACCAGAGAACCAATTTTAGTGGAACTAAACCAGACAAGTAGACAAAAATAGAGTGCCCAAATCACCAAGCCCACAATTGCCCCCAACCCGGCACTCTCTATCAGGCTGAGTTGAACTGCCAAAATGCAGGCAGCAAAGAGCGTAATGGTGGCGGTTACTAAGGTAGCAAGCCCCACACCCATGCCAATTTTGCGAATTGTGCCACCGGAACTACCGGATTGAGCTTGAGATGATTGAGAACTGGATTGGGATTGAGATTTCTTAGACTGGGATGAACCTCCAAGGAAAGAAATCCCTGCGGCAACCCCAAGGTTGGTTAATAGTATTTGGAAGCCAAAAGCTAGGATCACCCCAGAAATGATGGCAATCACGAACTGCGGTCCCGAAAAGGCGAGCGCAGCATCGTCTAAGCTTCCCTGCGGCGCAGGTGCGTTCACCTGAGCAATCCAAACAAGCGCCTGATTCAGTTCCATCGTTTCTTCCAGGCTTTGAAGCATCGTGTTTCCTCTCCAAATTGCTATTTCAAGTAATTGGCAATATTTATGTTAATGGTCGAATAAATATTATGTTACTGCTCAATTTATCTCTCGCAACAAAAGATACTGGTTTGGGAGACTATAAAGCATCCTTCCAGGTGAATAAATCCCCACATTTGACCAACGGTACGGACGTCTCGAAGGTTAGAGGAAAACTGAGGGCGCGTGGTTCTAAGTTTCCTCGAACCCTTGTGACGCCCGTCGAACCCCGCGTACTTCGGAGCAGGCGCCGCCGTTGCACGGCTGCGTAATCTCCCACCAAACTAGATTTGGCTCGTTTTAGGTCGGAAAAGCATATATAGTGGTGATACCATTTTGCTAAATACCTGCTACAGTTAAAGAGGTTAAAAGAGAGTCTTGCCCTGTTAAGGAAGCAAGAATAGAAGCAGGGAATTGATTCTCTAAAATTCCTCCCATCCTTGCTCGTAAATCTTCTAAGGAATCAAATCATTCCCAACTGAGCATGCGATCGGATTAACTTCTGGAGAGTGAGAAGGCTGAAAGAGTAAAATTAC
>PXPT01000130.1 GCA_003021505.1 Cyanobacteria bacterium QS_4_48_99
AACGCTTGGAGCTGTTTAATCTCTTCGTCAGTCATAAGTGGGGTTTTTCTTGCTTCACCTAGTTGTCTCACTTCTTTCTTTGTTCGTGCAAGAGGTCTAGTGTTATTTATCTATGCGCTTTTGTCGTATATGAAGTCGCACATCAAGAATATACAGATCTGCTTTAACAACCGTGAAGATTACGTAGATGGGCAAGTAAAGTTAAGAGACTAAGTTCTTGGAAGTACATGAATACAGAAACTAGAGGAAATAGATAAGGGGATCCAGTCGAGCGTTTTCTATTTAACCCAAAGTTAACCACCCAAAAAACTGCTCGACAGTTAGCTTCAACTCCACTAGTTCTAGGGCTAAATGTTCTCCCACATGGCAGTTAGGGAAGTTGATTTCAGTGATAGTCAGTGATTTGGACATCATGTGCATCTCCATTTTCTGAATTCCAACGAATAAAGAGAGTTGTCAGTTCCCCTCGGCAGGCAAACGCTTATCGGCTGGAAAAAATTGGCGAGACAGTAAAAGAAATCCCGCTAGAGCCAATATACTTAGGAGAAAGCTAAGATATACCTATGGGTGAAATCGGATCAGGAGTGACAGTTCTATCCTTAGCGATTTGGGTGGGACTAATCGGTTTTCGAGGGCAGTTTTGGCAAACAGATCAAAGACTGGAGGGAGAGGTAACTGAGCCAGAATCGTGGTTTTCAGTCTGTACGGTTATTCCGGCTCGCAACGAAGCGGATGTGCTGCCAGTCACGTTGCGATCACTGCTCACCCAAAATTATCCTGGTCGTTTTAGTGTCATTCTAGTAGACGATGGCAGCACGGATGGCACAGCCAGTGTCGCCCGAAGTGTAGCGCAGGAATTAGGTCGAAGCGAGCAATTACACGTTCTTTCTGCTCAACCTTTACCCCCCGGTTGGACAGGCAAACTATGGGCACTAGAGCAAGGAATTCAGTATGCCCAGAGTCTAACGCCGTCGCCAGACTATTTTCTGCTCACTGATGCCGATATTGAGCATGATTTCCTGAATGTTCGCGAGTTGGTTGCTAAGGCACAACAAGAAAATTTGGATCTGGTTTCTTTAATGGTGCGGCTTCGGTGCGAGGGTTTTTGGGAGCAGTTTCTTATTCCCGCCTTTGTATTTTTCTTTGAGAAACTCTACCCTTTCCGCTGGGTGAATGATTCCAGCAAGCGGACAGCCGCCGCTGCCGGAGGATGTATTTTGATGAGCCGAAAAGCTTTAATCCGAATTGGCGGGATGGAAACTCTCCGAGGCGCGTTAATTGATGATTGTGCCCTCGCTGGAGCTGTTAAGTTAGGTAATTTGCTTAGTAGGGATGAGGGGGACAAGGGGAAAGGACGAATTTGGCTGGGACTAGGTGATTCTACCCGCAGTTTAAGAGCTTATCCATCCCTAGGGACAATCTGGGAGATGGTAGCCCGAACTGCGTTTACCCAACTCAACTATTCCCCTAGGCTGTTACTAGGAACAGTCATGGGGATGATCTTAGTCTACATCGTACCGCCTGTAGGTGCTATCGTGGGCTGGTTGACCGGAAATGGGCTCGTGGCGATCGCAGGTTTATCGAGTTGGTTACTTATGAGTTGCGCTTACTTACCAACACTCCGATTTTATCGGTGTTCGGCTGGGTGGGCTTTCTGCTTACCGGGGATTGCTTTTCTTTATACCTTAATGACGCTTGACTCAGCCTTACGTCACTGGCAAGGGAGAGGTGGAACCTGGAAAGGGCGAGTCTATTCTAATTATTCGTAATTCCTAAATTCTTCTATGGCTTCAATTGCTCGTAAAAATCTGATTGAAGACATTCCTCGCTTTTTAGTGGCACAAGCGGGGATTTTGTTTGCCGTGGGCTTAGTCACCATTCAAACGGGTGTTCAGTTGGGATTTGCTCAGTCTTCTTCCCAGCTCATCGAGCAGTCTCAGGCAGATCTTTGGGTGGCTTCCAACAACATGGAACATTTGGATCTCACTTTACCACTTCCCTACGAGCGCGTCGCAGAGGCTCGCTCGGTTGAAGGCGTAGAACAAGCCGAAGGTGTCATCATCGGGGGTGCAGTGTGGCACGAAGAACAGGCAAACAAAATTACCGGAGTAACCTTGGTGGGGGCACAGGGGGACTGTTATTTGCCCAGGACAGTCTCACCCAAGGCAGCTTTAATGAGTTGAAGCAGCCCAACACCTTCATCGTGGACGAAACCAGCTTGGATGACCTTAATTTCCAAAAAGTGGGTGAGCAGGCAACAGTTAATAGCGCTCCCGCGAAGCTAGTGGGCTTGACTTCTGGGACTCAATCGATTGTCTTTGGGAATTTGATGTTTACTTCCCTAGAGAGTGCCAACCATTACCGCAGTTCCCGTTCTAATGCCCTCTCTTCTATTTCTCTGTCCAGGGAGCTAACCGCAACTGATCCGGTTTCCTTTGTGCTGATTCGGGCTATTGGGGAGGAAAATCTAGAAGCACTCCAGCAAAGGCTAGAAGCGGAACTACCGGAGGTTCGTGCTTACACTCGTGCTGAGATGGCGCAGCAGACGCAGGCTTACTGGCAAAAGCGTTCCGGAATTGGGTATATTCTCGGTTTGGGTGCTGTGGTGGGGACAATTGTTGGCGCTGTTGTCGTCGGTCAAATCCTCTACGCCTCTGTATCAGACCATATTAAAGAGTTTGGCACGCTCAAGGCGATGGGAGCCTCGGATTGGTACATCTACAGGGTGATTATGGAGCAAGGGCTGTGGATGGCAATTTTGGGCTATCTACCGGGGATGGCGCTTTGCCTGGGGATAGCAGCTTGGACATCAGCAACGCAAGGAATCCTCATCTTAATTACGCCCGCCTCGGCGATCGCGGTTTTGGGAATTACGGTGGTAATGTGCCTCTCTTCAGCCATTTTTGCTATTCAAAAGGTCACTCGCGTCGATCCCGCAATTGTGTTTAAAGCATAATTAACTTGCCTAGGAATCAGCTTTGAGAGTTTGCTGGGAAAGAAACTTTAAAATGCTCAGAACCCAGCAAAAATCCTCGCTTTGCTCGATAGAGAAGGCACGAGAGTAAAGGTATTGTGCTTGTTGCAAAAGTTTGAGAAAGACAAACTCTCTACCGTTAACAAGCAATCCCAAACTCTCTTGTTGAGAATGGGGTTTAGCGAGCAAATAAGCTAACGCTTGAGGAAGTGCGCTCATTACGTCAAATTGGGCACTTTTGGACTCAATCACCAGTATCCAAAACTGCTGCCGCACAACTAAAACATCAATACTTCCCTAACCGTGATGTCGTCATCTTCAGCGACAATCGCAATGGAAGTTTCTGTTTCAATTTCAAATGGCGATTGATAGAAGCCAGCCAACTCTAGCAGAGGGGATAGTACAACCATTTTGACAGCCTCTTCCAGGAGGGGATGGCTCTCTGTTAGGTTACAGCAGTGAGCAGCGAAGTATTTACAACTTCTAAAAAACCGCATCGGCGGCTCGATGAACATGAAAGTGGTATTTAGGTAGCTCTTTTCGAATTGC